>CADEEH010000018.1 GCA_902826305.1 uncultured Burkholderiales bacterium | reverse complement strand
TGATCGCGGCGGCGGCGCGCGAGACCGGCACCACCGACCTGTCGAGTCCGTCGCTGCGTGTGATCGCCGATCACATCCGCGCGTGTTCGTTCCTGGTCGTCGATGGCGTGATCCCCGGCAACGAGGGCCGGGGCTACGTGCTGCGGCGGATCATCCGGCGGGCGCTTCGCCACGGATACAAGCTCGGTCGCACCGAGCCGTTCTTCCATCGCCTGGTCGCCGACGTCGACCGCGAGATGGGCGAGGCGTATCCGGAACTGCGGCGCGACAAGGCGCGGGTCGCCTCGGTGCTGCTGGCCGAGGAGGAGCGTTTCGGCGAGACGCTCGCCAACGGCATGTCGATCCTGGAGACCGCGCTGGCCGGCGGCGTGAAGACACTCGATGGCGAGACCGCGTTCAAGCTCTACGACACCTACGGCTTTCCGCTGGACCTGACCGCCGACGTCTGCCGCGAACGCGGCGTCGCGGTTGACGAGGCCGGATTCGAGGCGTCGATGCAGCGCCAGCGCGAGCAGGCGCGGGCGGCGGGCAAGTTCAAGGCGGCGGCGGGCCTGGAATACTCGGGGCCCGCCAGCACGTTCCACGGCTACGAGAAGCTCGCGGTGGAGCAGGCGCGTGTGGTGGCGCTCTACGCCGAGGGCGCCGCCGTGCAGTCGCTCGAACCCGGGCAGCAGGGTGTGGTCGTGCTCGACCACACGCCGTTCTACGCCGAGTCCGGCGGCCAGGTCGGCGACTGCGGCGAGCTGCGCGGACCGGGCGGCGCGGTGTTCAAGGTCGGCGACACGCAGAAGGTGCAGGCCGAGGTCACGGGCCACCATGGGGAGATGACCGGTGCGCGCCTGTCGGTCGGCGACACGGTCGGTGCCGCGGTCGACGCGGTCCGTCGCGCCCGCACCGTGCGCAACCACTCGGCGACGCACCTGATGCACAAGGCGCTGCGCGAGGTGCTCGGCAACCACGTCCAGCAGAAGGGATCACTGGTCGATCCGGACAAGACCCGGTTCGACTTCTCGCACCACGCGGCGCTCACCACGGACGAACTGCGTCGCGTCGAGGCGCTGGTCAACGCGGAGATCCTCGCCAACACCGCGACCGATGCGCGGCTGATGGCGTTCGACGAGGCGGTTCAAGGCGGCGCGATGGCGCTGTTCGGCGAGAAGTACGGTGACAGCGTTCGAGTCCTCGACATCGGCACGTCGCGCGAGTTGTGCGGCGGCACCCACGTCGCCCGGACCGGCGACATCGGGATGTTCAAGATCGTGTCCGAGGGCGGCGTGGCCGCCGGCATCCGCCGGGTCGAGGCGGTGACCGGAGACAACGCGCTGGCCTGGGTGCTGCGGATGGAGTCGACGCTGGCCGAGGCGGCCTCGGCCGTGCGCGCGACTCCGGCGGAGGTGCCGGCGCGGGTCGCGCAGCTGATCGATCATTCGCGTGCACTCGAAAAAGAGGTCGCGCGGATGAAGTCGCAGCTCGCCGCCTCCCGGGGCGACGACCTGGTCGCGCAGGCGGTCGACGTCAAGGGCATCAAGGTGCTGGCGGCGTCGCTGGACTCGGCCGATTCGCGCACGATGCGCGAGACCATGGACAAGCTGAAGGACAAGCTCAAGAGCGCGGCGATCGTGCTGGCGGCCGTCGACGGCGGCAAGGTCAGCCTGATTGCCGGGGTCACCGCCGACGCGATCACACGCGTCAAGGCCGGTGAACTCGTCAACTTCGTCGCGCAGCAGGTCGGCGGCAAGGGTGGCGGCCGGCCGGACATGGCGCAGGCCGGCGGCACCGAGCCGGCGAAGCTGCCGCAGGCCCTGGCCGGTGTCTCCGACTGGGTTGCGCAGCGCCTGTGACCCGCGGTGCTTCGCTTCGGATGAGCCGACCATGAGTGACGTCCCCGCGTTCGACAAGGAAGTGGATGCCCGCGGGCTCAACTGCCCGCTGCCGATCCTCCGGGCAAAGAAGGCGCTGGCCGAGCTGACCAGCGGCCAGGTGCTGAAGATCGTCGCGACCGATCCCGGCTCCGAGCGCGACTTCAAGGCGTTCTCGCGCCAGACCGGCAACCCGTTGCTGGCGTTCGAACACGTCGAACGCGACTGGATCTTCTACCTGAAGCGGCGCTGAGTCCGACGGACACCTAGTCCGGCCGGGCCAGCTCGAAGTGCATGCCGTCGCGACGGGTGAAGTGCCCGCCCCAGTAGAACCCGTGGCGGTTGGCCAGCGGCACGAGCTCGAACAGGCAGCCCGGATCACCGGCCAGCGCCGGCTGCGCGCCGAGCGGATTCCACTTCGCGTTGAGATCGATCGCGGTGCCGTACGAGTGGTTGCTCAACACGGTGCGGCTGCCCCGGATGAAGCGCGGCACCCACGCGCCGTCGAAACTGAGGATCCGGTCCAGCAATCCCGCGCGATCGAGGTCGGCGAACAGGCCCTGCAGCGACGCGGCACCCTTGTGATGGAACGCGATGCGGCCGGATCGGGGTGCCCCCTTGATCCCGGCGAGTTGCGGCACCGCCACCTCGACGATGTTCCTGCGGTCCCAGCCGTTGGTGATGCGGATCGCCTCGGGGTTGTTCGCGGCGGGTGCCGCCCGGTACTCGATGCGCCCCCACAGCCGCTCGCGTGCCGCGTTGCCGACGACCGCCGCGAACGGCGGCGGCGCCGGAAAACCGAGGTCGGGATCCGTCGACACGTCGACCAGCTCGAAGCCGAGCATCGCGGCCTTGCCGAGGGTCTGGTTGCCGACGATGCCGTCGACGGTCAGGCGCTGCGTCTTCTGGAACGCGCGGCTCGCCGCGTCGGTGGCCGCATCGAAGCGGCCGTTCTCCATCACTGCGTGGCCCTGGCCGCGCAGGAAGCGCTGCCAGCGGCGCACGAGCGCGCCCTGCGAACCGATCCGAAGTGCGGATGCCATCGCGTCCTCCGTTCCCGTGCGATCCAGGTGCGCATTGTCCGCCGCCTCGGCCCCGTCGCGATACCGCATTCACGCGCCGGCGGGTAAGCTCGCGGCATCGATCAGACAACCAGGGGACGAGGTGAACTTCCAGTTCGATTTTTCCGGCCGCACGGCGCTGGTCACCGGCGGCGTGTCCGGCATCGGATCGGCCACCGCGCGTGCGTTCCGCGACGCCGGTGCAACCGTGATCGCCACCGGCCTGACCGCCGAGGAGATCGACGCCGCGCGGTCGGGCGGCCAGTTCACCGGCATCGACATCCGGCCGCTCGACGTCGGCGACCGGGGGCAGGTCGATGCGCTGGTCGCGAGCCTGCCCTCGCTCGACTTCGTGGTCCACTGCGCGGGAATGATCCTGCGCGACGCGGAACACGACCCGACCGCGTTCGAGAAGGTGATCGACGTCAACCTGAACGGCGGCATGCGGGTGTCGGCCGCGGCGCGGCCGGCAATGGCCCGGTCTCGAGGCGCGATCGTCTTCATCGGCTCGGTGATGTCGTTCTTCGGTGGACCGCGCCAGCCCGCCTACTCGGCGTCCAAGGGCGCGGTGCGCAACCTGACGATGTCGCTGGCCGCCGCGTACGCCGCCGATGGCATCCGGGTCAACGGCGTGGCCCCGGGCTGGGTGATCACCAACCTGTCGCGGGGCGCGCGCGAGAACCCGGAGCGCAGCGCGATGATCATGAGCCGCACACCGATCGGCCGCTGGGCCGATCCGGCCGAGATCGCCGACCCGGTCCTGTTCCTGTGCTCGGACGCGGCACGGTACATGACCGGGACGATGATGCTGGTCGACGGGGGCTACACCTCGGTCGGCTGAGTCGACGTGAGCAGCAGCAGTTCGTGTGACCGCCAGTAGGCGTCGGCCGACGGTCCGTCGGCGCCGTCCTGCTCGATCGGGCCCGGCATTCTCATCACCCTAGGCCGCGCGCAGCGCGTCGACGATCGTGAGCCGGGCGGCGCGCGCCGCGGGCAGGACGCCGCCGATCAGGCCCATCACCAGCGCGAAGCCGAGTGTCCTGGCGACGATCGTCGCATCGAGCCGGAACGAAAACGCCAGTTCGGAGAAGGTCTGCCAGTTCATCGTGGAAATGCTCAGGTTCTGCAGGAGCGACGCGCCGAGCAGGCCGGCGATGCCGCCGATCAGGCCCAGCGACAGCGATTCGACCAGGAACGCGACCATGATCGAACGCCGCGGAAAACCCAGCGCACGCAACGTGCCGATCTCGGTCGTCCGGTTGGCGACACTGGCGTACATCGTGATCATCGCACCGACGATCGCGCCGATCGAGAAGATGATCGACAGCGCGGTGCCGAGGATGCCGATGAAGTTGGCCATCAGTTCGGATTGCTCGGCATAGAAGCGGTTCTCCCGGCGCGCCTCGTTCTGCAGCCGCGGGTCGTCCTCGATCGCCGCCAGCACCCGGTCGAACCGGTCCGGGTCGGCCAGCCGGAACAGCATCGCCGAATA
Organism: uncultured Burkholderiales bacterium; assembly: GCA_902826305.1. Taxonomy (GTDB): domain Bacteria; phylum Pseudomonadota; class Gammaproteobacteria; order Burkholderiales; family Burkholderiaceae_E; genus CADEEH01. The sequence continues at coordinate 43,780 of CADEEH010000018.1, read as the reverse complement.
CGCCGGCCGGCGGAAGGCCTGCAGCATCTGATCGGAATCGCCCCAGATCTCCGAGTTGAAGCCGGTGCGGCCGGCATCGAAGACGCCGACCACCGTCCAGTCGCGCTGGCCGAATCGCACCGTCTCGCCGAGGCCGGCGCCGGCGAAGCCGCGGGCGAGCGCCGCGCCGGCGACGATCTCGGAGGTGCCGGGGCGGAACATCCGGCCGGCGACGAGCCGGGCCTGCGGCCGCAGCGTGATGCCGGCCGGTTCGACGCCGCGAACGACGACGTTGGCGAGCTTGCCCGAGTCGCGCTTGGGCAGCGTGATCAGCACCACCGGTTCCCGGGAGACCATCGGCGCACCGTCGGCGCCCGCCGCGATGCCGGGCAGCGACGCGATCACCGCGGCCTGCGAGCGCTCGATCGAGCTCTGCACCTCGGTGGCCGAGCCCTTGCGGATCACGACCACGTTGTCCGGCTGCCCGGTCTGCACCATCGTCTCGCGGATGCCCTGGGTCAGCATCAGCACGGTCGCGAACACGAACGCGACCAGGGCCATGCCGCCGGCCGTCAGCAGCGTGGTCAGCCGCCGCGCGAGCAGGTTGCGCAGCACGTAGGGCAGGGGGACGGCGGCCAGCCGGCTCATCGCGTCATCCGACGTGGCGCAGGCCGTCGACGATCTTCACGCGGCCGGCGCGCCACGCGGGCAGCGCCGCGGCGACCAGGCCGACGACGATCGTCGCGGCAAGCTGCATCGCGATCGTCTGCCGCGAGACGTTGAACACCGGGAAGAGCGTGCCGACCTTCGAGACGAACAGGTCGGCGAGCGGGAACGTGAGCGCGATGCCGGCGAGCCCGCCGGCCAGCGCGACCGCCAGCGATTCACCGGTGATCAGGCGCGCGACGAAGCCCTCGGAGAATCCGATCGCCTTGAGCGTCGCGTACTCCGCGATCCGCTCGCGCGCGGTCATCGCGATCGTGTTGGCCATCACCGCCATGATGATCAGGATCACGACGAACGACACCGCCTCGATCGCGATCAGGATCGCCTCGGTCATCGCGACGAAGCCCAGCTGGAACGCCTTCTCGGTCTCGGTCAGCGTCTCGGCCAGCGAGTTCCTGAACAGCGCGTCGATCGAGTTCGCGACCTCGGCCGCGCGATCCGGATCGTCGAGCTGGACGAAGTAGATGCCGACCAGGTCCGCACGACGCGGGAACGAGCGCCTGATCGTCTCGTTGAGGTAGTCCCAGTGGAAGAAGAACTGCGAGGTGTCGATCTTGTCGGTCGCGCCGTCGTAGATCGCACGGACCGTGAACGTCCAGGTGCCGGGGTAGATCGTGCCCCGCAGCGGCACCTGGTCGCCGACCTTGAAGCCGTAGGTGTCGGCAGTCTTGCGACCGATGACCGCGCCGGTGCGGTCGCGCAGGAACGCCTTCAGCTGCTCCGGAGGGATCACGTACTCCGGATACATCCCGAGGAACGTCTCTCCCGAGACGGCGAACTGCGGGAAGAAGTTGCGCTCGGTCTGGTAGACCCCGCCGAACCAGCTGCCCCAGGAAACCGAGGCGACGCCGTCGACCCCGCGAAGACGTCCCGCGTAGTTGAGCGGCAGCGGAAACGTCAGCGACACCGCGCTGCGGGTGATCATCCGGGCGCTCGAGGTGGCGTCCGAGCCGGCGTACCACGCGTCGATGATCGTGCGCAGCATGCCGAACGACGCGATCGCCACCGTCAGCCCGAAGATCGTCAGCGCGACCCGCAGCTTCTGCCGGAACGCGTTGCGCGCGATCAGTCGCAGCACGAACAGCATCAGTCGTGTCCCGCCGCGCCGGCGGCATCCGGTTCGTCGCCGAGCACCCCCTTGTCCAGGTGGACCAGGCGGTGCGCGACCGCGGCCGCCTTCGGGTCGTGGGTGACCATGATGATCGTCTTGCCCAATTCCTCGTTCAGTCGCGACAGCAGCGCGAGCACCTCGATGCCGGTCTGCCGGTCGAGGTCTCCGGTGGGTTCGTCGGCGACGATCAGGCTCGGATCGGTGACCAGCGCGCGGGCGATCGCGACCCGCTGCTGCTGCCCGCCGGACAGTTCGTTCGGCAGGTGTTCGGCGCGATCGGCCAGCCCGACCATCGCGAGCACCGCGTCGACGTGGGCGCGACGGCGTGCCCGCGACAGCGGCGTCAGCATCAACGGCAGCTCGACGTTCTCGAACGCGGTGAGCACCGGCATCAGGTTGTAGAACTGGAACACGAAGCCGACGTGGGTCGCGCGCCAGGCGGCGAGGTCGCGTTCGGACAGGCGCGCGATGTCGACGCCGTCGACCTCGATCCGGCCGGAGGTGGGCTGGTCGATCCCCGCGATCAGGTTGAGCAGCGTGCTCTTGCCGGAACCGGACGGCCCCATCAGGGCGACGAAATCGCCGCGCCGGACGTCCAGGTCGATGTCGACCAGCACCGGGATCGTCTGGTCGCCGCGACGGTAGGACTTCGACAGGTCCACGGTGCGCACGATCGGCGTGTCGGCGGGCGACGCCGTCGCGGCCCGCGCGGCCGAGGTCGATGCCGCCGTGATCGGTGTGCCCATCGTCGTCGCCGCCCCGGTCAGTTCTTCGTCTCGATCGCAACCGCCGCGCCGGCCTTGAGTGTCGCCGGCGGCTCGACGACGACCCGCTCGCCGGTCTTCACGTCGCCGGTGACCTCGACCAGCTCGCCGATCGTGCGCCCCGTGCGCACGACGACCGGCTCGACGATCTCGCCGGTCCCCTCGCGGGCGGGCCGGATCCGCCACAGCGTCGCGCGCTCGCCGTCGCGGGCGACGCTCGCCGCGGGCACCGCGACCAGCGGCCTCATCTCGTCGCCGGTGGGCGCCTGCGACAGGAAGTTGACCTTGGCGCTCATGTCCGGCAGCACCCGCGGATCGATCGCCTCGAAGCGCACCTTCGTCATGACGGTCGCCTTCGAGCGGTCCACCGTCGGCACGATGCCGGCGACCGAGCCGCGCAGCCGCGCCTCGGGCAGCGCATCGAGCAGGATCTCGCACGGCTGGCCGGCGCTGACCTTGCCAAGGCTCGATTCGGAGACATCGGCCTCGACCTCGAGTGTGCCCAGGTCGGCGAGGGTCACGACCGCGCCCTTGGAATCGGCGGCGTTGGAGAACGGCGTGATCACGTCGCCGACGTTGGCCGACTTCTGCAGCACGACGCCGTCGAACGGCGCGCGGATCTCGGTGAAGTCGACCGCGACCCGGGCCGCGGTCTCGTTGGCCTGCGCGGCCGCGACCGCGGCTCGCGCGCTGCCGACCGCGGCGCGGGCACGCTGTTCCCGGGCCCGCGACTGGTCGACCGCCGACTGCGAGACGAAGCGCTGGCGCAGCAGATCGAGTGCTCGGCGCAGCGCGAGCACCGACTCGTCGAGTTCGGCCTGCGCCTGCCTCAGGTTGGCCTGCGCGACACCGACGTTCGCCCGGGCCTGTTCGAGGCTCGCGCGGACGTCGCGCGCGTCGATCCGCGCAAGCAGGTCGCCGCGCTTGACGACGCTGCCCTCGCGCACCGTCAGTTCCTCGAGCCGTCCGGTCGCCTTGGTCGCGATCGCGGCCTTGCGCTGCGCGACCACGTAGCCCGAGGCCGTCAGCACGACATACTGCGCCGACGGAAACGTCGTCACCACCGAGGCGGCCCGCACCGGCACCGGCCGTGCGCCGAGCATCCAGTAGGTGATGCCGGCGGCCGCGATCGCGGCCAGGGCGATCCAGACCCAGGGCCGGCGACGGCGGGAGGCGGTGCCGAACGCGGACTTGTCGATGCGAAGCTGGCTGATGTCGGGGGGCGCGTTCATGGCGGATCGGTGACGGCCGGCGGGCGCCGGCCTGGCCAGCCCCGCGGGGACGGGACACGGGGATGTCCGATCGGAAGGGACGGGGCGGCAACCACAGTGTAGCCGGAGCCGGGGGTTTCACATCGGCAGGCCCTGGCGTGTCGTCGGCTGCCGGCCGACACCGGGCCGGATGTCGCGGCGATTCAAGACGGTCCGCAACGATCCGCGCATCCTGCGCCCGGACGACACGGCAGGAGGCTTCGATGCGGATGATCGATGAACGGACCGGTGGCCCGCACCGGGGGCGTCGCGGGGCGGCGCGTGCCACGGCCGCGCTCGTGGGCGCCGCGGTCCTCGCGACCGTGCGGCCGCCGGGGGCGACCGGTGCCGACGGCACCGAATTGGCGCTGTCGATGTGGGTCGCACCGTCGCATCCGATCGCCGAAGCGATGCAGCAGTGGTCGGCCGATGTCGAAGCGGGCACCGAAGGACGGGTGCGTGTCCGGTGGCTGCCCAAGCCGGTCGTCTCGCCGCCGGCCACCTACGACGCGATCCGAGACGGCCTGGCCGATGTCTCGTTCACGCTGCACGGCTACACGCCGGGGCGGTTCGCACTCACGTCGCTGGCCGAATGGCCGCTTCTCGGCGATTCGGCGGAGACCACGTCGGTCGCGTGGCAGCGGGTCCACGATCGCCACCTGGCCGCCGCCGACGAACACCGCGGGGTCAAGGTGCTGGCGGTGTTCACGCACGGTCCGGGGATGATCCTGAACAACCGCCGGCCGGTGCTCGAGGCGGGCGATCTGCGCGGTCTGAAGTTCCGCGTCGGCGGAGGCGTCGCCATGGCGCTGGGCAAGGCGCTCGGCGCCGACGTGACGCTGCGGCCGGCCAACGAAGTGCACACGCTGCTTGCCAGCGGCGTGATGGATGGTGCGTTCTTCCCGCCGGAGGCGATACCGCTGTTCCGGCTGGAGAAGCTGATCGAACACGTCACGCAGGTGCCCGGCGGCTTCTTCAACAGCAGCTTCGTGGTGCTGATGAACCTCGAGCGCTGGCAACACCTGTCGCCCGCCGATCGCGCGGTGATCGACCGGATCTCCGGCGAACGACTGGCGCGGGCGATCGGACGTGCGACCGATCGGCGCGCACGCGAGGCCCTGGACGACCTGGCCGCACGTGGCGCCCGGGTGCATGTCGCGTCGCCGGCGCTGGTCGCCGACCTGCAGGCGCACGCGCGGGTCTTCGACGCGCAGTGGCAGGCGGCTGCACGTGCCCGCGGCATCGCGGATCCGGCGCGGGTCGTCGCCGATTTCAGCGGCGAACTCGCGCGGCGATGAGTGTCGCCGCGCGCGGCTTCACTGCGGTACCGCGCCGCCCGTGATCGCCGCGGCGATCAGTTGCGCCGCACGCGCCTGACCCCGTGCATTCGGGTGGGCGTCGCCGGGAATGTAGAACTCGGCGCGCTCGAGTTCCGGTGCCCGCTCCGACAGTCGCAGCACCGGCACGCCCTGGTCGGCCAGCAGCCGCGACAGCGCGTCGGCATCGACCCGCTTGCGATCCGTCATGTACGGACCGACGTCCCACAGCAGGAAGACGTACTTCGCGCCCCGCTGCGCACTCAGCTCGGTGGCCCGCTTGACGATCGCTGCGACCCGACGGCGATCGGTGTCGATGAACACGCGCTCGGCATACGGTCGCAGGCCGAGGTACCAGACATTCGAGCGGGCCGCGGCACGATGGAACGCGGAGGCGAGCGGCTTGGCCTGGCCCGCGGTGCCCACCCAGGTCGCGCGGCCGTCGACGACCTGGTAGAACGGACCACTCTGGTCCCAGCCGGACCGGCCGGCCGCGCGGTCGATGTGATCGAGGATCGCCACGTAAACGACGGCGTCCGGCCGGCCCGCACCGCTGCGGCCGGCCAGGTCGTTCTCCAGCGACCGCAGCATCTGGTGCGGCCCGTAGCCGTGCAGGCCGTAGTTCCGTGTCATCCGTCCCAGCTGCCGCGCGACCTGCCAGGGCATCGTCTCGGCGTCCTGCACGCCTTCGCCGAACATGAACGAGTCACCGTAGAAGTGGATCTCCGGTGTCGCGCCCGAAGGCGGGGTCACGCGATACCCGTGCGCATCGACGTGGTAGGTGGCCCGGTAGATCAGGTCACCGCGATTGTTGCGCTTGACGTCCTCGTAGGTCGCCGGACCCGGTGGGACCGCGTAGCCGCGGTCCGGGTCGGGGACCATCTTCGCCTCGAGGTGCGGACCGTCGAACCAGGTGCCGCCGCTCCAGGTGGAGGCGTACAGCCAGGCTTCGGCGAGCGCGGCCGCGAGGAACACGAACGACAGGTTGTAGAACCACGTCTTCGCGCGCCCGGCGCGCCGCGAGAGCCACAGCAGCGTGCCGAACAGGTAGCCGAACAGCAGGATGAACGGCGGGAAACTCGCGCGGGTGGCCACGGCGATCGCCGCGACCACGAGCGAGACGAGGACGAATCCGACGAGCCCGCGGGTGCCGGGCGGTCGCGGCCTGCCCGCGTGCCGGTCCCGGCGCCGCCCGGCCCGCCGATCGCCGGGAGCCGGCGCCTCGTCGTCGTCGAGCGCGCTGGCGCCGACCCAGGCCTCGATCTCCTCGTCAGTCCAACTCGAAAGCGGTCTCGTACCGGGATTCGAGCTCGGCATTCTGCTGATCCTTCAGAAGCAGGCAATTGCCGATCGCCAGCGCCTCGATCCGTGTCCCCATGAAGCAGCGGAACGCGTCCTCGGGCGTGGCGACGATCGGTTCGCCGCGAACGTTGAACGACGTGTTGACCAGCAGCGGGCAGCCGGTCAGCGCGTTGAAGCGCGAGAGCAGCGCGTGATAACGCGGATTGGTCTCGCGGTGGACCGTCTGGATGCGAGCCGAGTGGTCGACGTGGGTGACCGCCGGGATCGTCGAGCGCGCGCGGTTCAGCCGCTCGATGCCGAACAGCCGATCGTCGGCCTCGGTGGTGGCGATGCGTCGGTCCGCGCGGACGTCGGCAACCAGCAGCATGTACGGGCTGTCCTCGTCCAGGTCGAACCAGTCGGCGACCCGCTCGCGCAGCACACTCGGCGCGAACGGCCGGAACGATTCGCGGAACTTGACCTTCAGGTTGAGGAGCTTCTGCATCGTCGGCGACCGGGGATCGCCGAGGATCGACCGGCCGCCGAGCGCGCGCGGACCGAACTCCATCCGTCCCTGGTGCCAGCCCACCGCCTGGCCGCGTGCCAGCGCCTGCGCGGCGCCGTCGATCAACGCATCGTCGGACAACACGTCGAAGCGCGCACCGACCGACCTCAGCCGGCGCTCGATCTCCTCCTGCGGATACGACGGGCCGAGGTAGGCGCCTTGCATCCGGTCGCCGCCACCGGCCTCGCGAGGCTGGCGCAGCATCAGGTGGCAGGCACCGAGTGCCGCGCCGAGTGCGCCGCCGGCATCCCCGGCCGCCGGCTGGATCCAGATCCGGTCGAAGATCCGCTCGCGCAGCAGCCTGCCGTTGGCCACGCAGTTGAGCGCGACACCACCGGCCAGGCACAGGTTGCGCTCGCCGGTCGAACGGGCGACGCCGCGGGCGAGCCGGATGACGATCTCCTCGGTCACCGCCTGCACCGACGCCGCGAGGTCCATGTCCCGTTGCGACAGCGGCGTCTCCGGCCGTCGCGGCGGTCCGCCGAACAGCCGGTCGAAGCGCTCGTTGGTCATCGTGAGGCCGGTGCAATAGTCGAAGTACTGCATGTCGAGCCGGAAGCTGCCGTCGTCCTTCACGTCGACGAGGTGCTCGCGGATCAGGTCCGCGTACTTCGGCTGGCCGTAGGGCGCGAGGCCCATCACCTTGTATTCACCCGAGTTGACCTTGAAGCCGGTGTAGTAGGTGAACGCCGAATACAGCAACCCCAGCGAATGCGGGAAGTGGATCTCGCGGTGCACGCGCAGGTCGTTGCCCGCGCCGACCGCAAGCGATGTCGTCGTCCACTCGCCGACGCCGTCCATCGTCAGCACCGCCGCGCGGTCGAACGGCGACGGGAAGAACGCGCTGGCCGCGTGGCTCAGGTGGTGCTCGGAGAACAGCAGCCGCGCCTGCCAGTCGACATCCTTGCCGAGCACACGCGACAGTTCGCCCACGAGCAGCGACTTCTGGAACAGCTTCTCCTTCAGCCAGACCGGCAGCGCGGCGGCGAACGACGACCGGCCGCGCGGCGCGAACGCGAGGTAGGTCTCCAGCAGCCGCTCGAACTTCAGGAACGGCTTGTCGTAGAAGACCACGTGATCGATGCCCGCCGCGCCGATGCCGCCTTCGTGCAGGCAATAGCGGATCGCCTGTTCCGGAAAGGCCGGATCGTGCTTGCGACGCGTGAAGCGCTCCTCCTGCGCGGCCGCCACGATCCGGCCGTCGGCGACCAGGCAGGCGGCGCTGTCGTGGTAGTACGCGGAGATCCCGAGCACACGCATCGCGGCGGCCGACCCGTCAGAACAGCGTGTAGATGAACGGTGCGACCACCGATCCCTGCGCGAGGATCAGCAGTCCGCCCAGCACGACCATCAGGATGATGACCGGCATCAGCCAGACCTTGCGACGGGCCTTCAGGAACTGCCACATCTCGGCGACGAACGTCATGCCGTGTCCTTCAGAACTGGTTGCGGAACGTCTCGGGTTCCGGTCCGGGGGGATCGCGCTCGATCCAGTACGTCTGCCGCGCCGGATCGAAGCGGCGCGCGAGGGCATCACGGCCGGCGATCCGCATCACCAGCGCGAACGGCGTGATGACCCCGAAGAAGATCAGCCCGAGCACGATCGGGCTGACGATCCGGTGCAGCAGCATGCCGAACCGGAACCACCAGCGGTTCGGCGCTGCGAGCCATGTCGGCCGCCACCACGCGATCGACGCGAGCAGCACCGCCACCACGCCGCAACCGGCCGCCCATGACGGATGGCCCTTCCAGGCCATCGTCATCGCGGCGATGACGGCGATCGCGGCGAACAGCAGGCCGAAGCTGCGTTCGGAGGGCATGGGAACGGACGTGGCGGTCATGCGGTGAAGGCAATGTCTGCGCCGGGATGACCTCCGGCAGGGAAACGAGACCGAGACGATGTCGGGCGGGCAGAGATCGCGGCTGGAACGCACCCGCCCGGCGTCGGCGCCATCGTCCGGACACAACGACGATACAGTGTGATCAGTGTACTGTGCGCCCCGTATTACCGGAATCGTCCCGACGAGGGATGATGCTCGTAAGATTCTTCGACAATTCCGGAGGGGGGAGGGCTCGGATGGTGTTCGAACGTTTTCGTCGGCGCCGCAGGCTCGATGACGCCGCGCGGCGCCTGGGTGCGTCACTGCGTGAGCGGTACGGATCGCGTCGCTGGTACCGCCCTGCGGATGTCTTCTCGACGGCCACGATGCTCGGCATCGGCGGCATGGCGACCGGTTATCTGCTGGCGCTGTATTGCAGCCGCGAGGATTTCGCCGAGGCATCGCGCGGCGTCGCCGACCCGGCCGACTACGATCGATTGCGGGCCGAGATGGGCGCCGGCGACGGAGCCAGCGGCGGCTGGGACGTCGACCGGCTCGGCGGTGCCGGTGGTGGCGTCGACGATGCGAATGGTGATGCCGACGGGCACGGCGGCGACGCCGGTGATGGTGGCGGTGGCGGGGACGGCGGCGGCGGGGACGGCGGCGGCGGAGACGGCGGCGGCGGAGACGGCGGCGGCGATTGAACCGCCGCCGGCCGGGGCGGTCGTCGGTTCGTCGATCGCCGTCAGGTCGACCGCACGAGTCCGGCGGCGACGGTCCGGCGGGTGAACGCGTCGATCAGCACGAACCGTCCGCCCTGGTGGGCGCGTGTGAACGGCTGCGCGGCCGCCGGCTGGCCGAGCACGAACTGCGCGCGGCCGATCGTGTTCGCTTCCAGGGCCGTGGCCGGTTCGCGCCGCAGGGTCTCGAGGTTCAGCCGGTCCTGTACGTCGCGCAGCTTGGCCGGCAGGAACCGCGTGCCGATCCGAAGCCAGTAGCGACGGGCCGGTGACGGCTGTTCAGTGTCGAGCCAGCACAGGTCCGCGGCGAGTTCGCGCGTCGGCTCGGCCGCGTCGGCGGCCAGCAGCCAGTCGCCACGTGACACGTCGACCTCCCGATCCAGCGAGACCGCGACCGGCTCGCCCGCGCTGGTCGCATCGACCGGCCGCCCGGCGCGCCACAGCTTGCGGACCGTCGCGGTCCGTCCGCCCGGATCCACCCGCACGGTGTCGCCGACCGAGAGCCGTCCGGCCTCGGCGCGGCACAGATACACCCGCGCGCCGTCGTCGCGGTCCTTGGTGACGAACTGCACCGACAGCCGCGGCGCCTCGCCGGTCTCGACGTGGGCGAGCCGGATCGACTCGAGGGCCTCGAGCAGCGTCGGGCCGCGATACCACGGCGACGAGGTGCCGCGATCGACGACGTTGTCGCCTTCGAGCGCCGACACCGGGATCACGATCGGACGCGTGGTGCCCAGGCTGGCGGCCAGCGCGACACACGCGGTCTCGATCCGGCGGAATCGGCCCTCGTCCCAGCCGAGGCCGTCCATCTTGTTGACCGCAACGATCGGATGCTCGAGGTCGAGCAACGCGGCGACCGCCGCGTGGCGACGGGTCTGCGGCAGCAGATCGACGGTGCCGTCGGCCGGCCGGTCGCCGACGCGGGTGGCGTCGACCAGCAGCACGGTCACGTCGGCGACACTGGCCGCGGTCACCATGTTGCGGGTGTACTGTTCGTGGCCGGGCGAGTCGGCGATGATGAACTTGCGTCGCGACGTCGAGAAATAGCGGTAGGCGACGTCGATCGTGATGCCCTGTTCGCGTTCGGCGATCAGGCCGTCGGTCAGCAGCGAGAAGTCGAGCTGGCGCGTACCGCGCTGCTGCGCGCTGCGTTCGAGCGCCTCGATCTGGTCGCTGGCCAGGGAGCGGGTGTCGTACAGCAGCCGGCCGATCAGCGTGCTCTTGCCGTCGTCGACACTGCCCGCGGTGAGGAACCTGAGCACGTCCATCAGAAATATCCTTCGCGCTTGCGGCGTTCCATCGACGAATCACTCGTCCGGTCGTCCATCCGCGTCGCCGCCCGTTCGCTGATCCGCGCCGCCGCGGTCTCGGCGACGATCGTGACCGAATCGGTCGCCTCGGAGGCGACCGGGCAGGTGCACGACATGTCGCCGACGGTGCGGAATCGCACCGACGTCTCGAACACGTGGTCTTCGGGGTGCGGCGGGGTCAGCGCCGTCACCGGCACCAGCAGTCCCTTGCGTTCGTAGACCTGGCGCCGGTGGGCAAAATAGATCGGCGGCAGCGCGATCGATTCGCGGGCGATGTAGCGCCAGACATCCAGTTCGGTCCAGTTCGAGATCGGGAACACCCGCATGTGTTCTCCGGAACCGATCCGCGTGTTGTAGAGGTTCCAGAGTTCGGCGCGCTGGTTCTTCGGATCCCATTGCCCGAACGTGTCGCGGTGCGAGAACACACGTTCCTTCGCTCGCGCCTTCTCCTCGTCGCGTCGCGCGCCGCCGATCAGCGCATCGAAGCGGTGTTCGTCGATCGCCTCGAGCAGCGTGGTCGCCTGCGCCACGTTGCGCGACGCGAGCGGGCCGTCGAGCACGACCGTGCCGCGTGTGATCGAGTCCTCGACCGAGGCGACGATCAGCGGGATCCCGAGCGCGGCGACCAGCTGGTCGCGAAACGTGATGACCTCGGGGAAGTTGTGTCCGGTGTCGACATGGGTCAGCGCGAACGGCAGCACGCCGGGGGCGAAGGCCTTCAGCGCCAGATGCAGCACAACACACGAGTCCTTGCCACCGGAGAACAGCAGCGTCGGCCGCTCGAAATCGCCGGCGACCTCGCGCAACACGTCGATCGACTCGGCCTCGAGCCAGTCGAGATCGGCGTCGGCCGCCCGGACGATCACCGCCGGGGCACGTCCGCCGGCTTCGGCTGCATCTGCGGCGGATGACCGCGGCGGCGCGTCGATGGCCGCAGCGGCCGTGCTCGCTGCGGTCGCTACGGTCGCTACGGTCGCATCGGCAGGTGCCGGCGCGGTGCGGTCGGCTGGCACGTGCAGGCCGCACTCCCTGCTGTCGGCGTTCTCCCACCACCAGCGCCCGGCGCGCGGATCCTCGCCGGGTCTGATCGCCCGCGTGCACGGCTCGCAGCCGATCGACGGATAGCCGCGATCGTGCAGCGGGTTGTACGGCACATCGTGGTGCTTCAGATAGGCGCGGACTTCCTCGTCGGTCCAGTCGGCGAGCGGGTTGAACTTCGGCACACCGCGGCCGTCGTCGAACTCGTCGAACGGCAGGTCGGTCCGGGTCACCGACTGCGCGCGTCGCTGCCCGGTGAGCCAGGCCGACCGGCCCGCGAGTGCGCGGCCGAGCGGCTCGACCTTGCGCAGGTCGCAACATGCCTTGCGCAGATCGATCGATTCGTACATCGGATAGTCGCCGTGGCGCGAGGTGAAGGTCACGACCGCTTCGGCCCGCGGCCTGAAGACTTCGATCACCAGGCCGTAGCGCTCGCGTGTGCGCTCGATCATCGCGACCGTCTCCGGATGCAGCCGGCCGGTGTCGAGCGTGAACACCGCGATCGGCAGCGCGTGGCGCGCGATCAGGTCGGTCAGCACCATGTCCTCGGACGACAGGCTCGACGCGAGCGCGGCCCCCGGATGGTCTCGCCCGATCACCCGCAGCCGTGCCAGCACCTCGGCGGCACGCGCGTCGATCGCGGCGGCCCGCAGTCGGAACAGCGGCAACGCCCCACCGGTCGCGCCCAGGCTGCCCTGGTACGCCACGCTGAACTCGGCGAGCGCCTCGGTGACCTCGGCCGGCTCGAGCCCGGGCGGCAGCTCGAAGCTGTCGAAGCCGACCCGATGCAGCGGCAGCACCTGGTCGCGATAGAAGTCGCCGACCACTCGCAACTCACCGCGCCAGCCCAGCCGCTGGCGAACCAGCGCGGCGGTCGAGAAGCCGCGCCCGTCGCGGAAGCTCTCGAAGGCGACCGCGATCAGCGCCACTCGGCCCAGATGCGGCGCGAGCACCAGCGGGTCGTCGGTGGGACCGAGGACGACGCCGAGCCGGGATGAATTGTCGTGGTCCGCGTCGGTCGACGCGGCACGGTCGAGGAAGTCGGCGAGGGGATACAGCAGGTCGCCGGTCGGAGGGATCGGTGCGCCGGGCGCGACCCTCACGTAACGGTCCGTCTCGACGCGCCCGTGGCGGTAGATCCTGGCCCCGGCCCGTTCTTCGGCGTCCTGTACTGCGGTGTCGAGTTCAAACATCGGCGATCTCCGGGTCGCGCAACGATCGGCCGGACGGTCCGACCGGATAGATCGCGGCCTTGAACGGGGCGTTGCCGACTCGTGTGACGGTTTCGAGGAAGGTCTCGTCGCCCTGGCGCTCGGCCTGGAAGGTGTGGACCAGCCGGTCGATCACCGAGGGCACCTCGTGCGCGGAGAACGCCTTGCCGAGCGCCGTGCCGATGCGCGGCGCATCCAGCGTGCCGACCTGTTGGCCCGAATTGCCGCCGAGCGAGATCTGGTAGAACTCCGCGCCGGCCTTGTCGACGCCGAGAATGCCGATGTGCCCGGCGTGATGGTGGCCGCACGAATTCATGCAACCCGAGATGTTGATGACGAGGTCACCCAGATCCTCGAGAGTGCCGCGCTCGGCCAGCCGCTGCTGCACGGCGCGTGCGATCGGTATGGACTTGGCGTTGGCCAGGCTGCAGAAGTCGCCACCCGGACAGCAGATGATGTCGGAAGCGAGGCCGACATTGGCGGTTGCGACACCGGCGCGCTTGGCCGCCTGCCAGAGCGCGTAGAGATCGTCGCGGCGGACGTCGGGCAGCACCAGGTTCTGCCGGTGCGAGACGCGGATCTCGCCGCCGCTGAACTCATCGGCCAGTGCCGCGACCGCGTCCATCTGGTCGGCCGTCGCATCTCCCGGTGGCGCATCGGGTGCCTTCAGCGACAGGGTCACCGCCGTGTAGCCCGCCTGCCGGTGCGGCAGGAGATTGCGCCGAAGCCAGAGCGCGAAGGCGTCGTCGAGCGCCGCGCGGGCCTCGGTGCGACCGGAGTCCGCGGAGGTCCGGTCGTCGTAGGCTCGCGACGCGAAACACGACGCGACGCGGTCGAACTCGCCTTGCGGGATCGTGTGGGGTCCACCGGCCAGGTTCGACCATTCCTCGTCGACCTGCCGCTTGAATTCCGCCGCGCCGATCGCCTTGACCAGGATCTTGATGCGCGCCTTGTAGAGATTGTCGCGACGGCCGAAGCGGTTGTAGACCCGCATGATCGCTTCGACGTAATTGAGCATCTCGGGCCAGGGCAGCGCGTCGTGGATCGTCTCGCCCAGGATCGGCGTGCGACCCATGCCGCCACCGACCATCACCCGCAGCACCGTCTGCCCGCCCTGGCGATGCAGCCGCAGGCCGATGTCGTGGAAGGCGGTGGCCGCACGGTCCTCATGGGCCCCGCTGACCGCGATCTTGAACTTGCGGGGCAGCCAGGCGAACTCCGGATGAAACGTCGACCATTGCCGCAGCAGCTCGCACAGCGGACGCGGATCGACGATCTCGTCGGGAGCCACGCCGGCGAGTGCGTCGGTCGTGATGTTGCGGATGCAGTTGCCCGACGTCTGGATCGCGTGCATCTGGACACCGGCCAGGTCGGCCAGGATGTCGGGTACACGCTCGAGCGGCGGCCAATTCAATTGCAGGCACTGCCGCGTCGTGAAATGTCCGTATCCCCGGTCGTAGTCGCGGCTGATGCGGGCGAGCATTCGCAACTGCCGGCTGTCGAGCACGCCATACGGGATCGCGATGCGCAGCATCGGGGCGTGACGTTGGATGTACAGGCCGTTCTGCAGGCGCAGCGGCCGGAACTGTTCCTCGGAAAGGCGACCTTCCAGGAATCGCCGGGTCTGGCCACGGAACTGCGCGGCGCGTTGATCGACCAGCTGCTGGTCGTGTTCGTCGTATCGGTAGGTCATCGGTGGTGTTTTCATTCGATGGCAGCGCCGGGCTCAGCCCCGACGCCGGCCGTCGTTCGTCACATCGACAGCAGCGACGCGAAGGGCAGGTCGGTTCCGACCGCGGCCGTCGGTGCGACGCCGAAGACGGCCGTGAGCAGCGGTGTCATGATCGAGCCGCCGCCCACGCCGGTGAGACCGACGAGCACGCCGACGGCAAGGCCGCTGAAGACGGTTGCGAGATCCATCCAGCCTTATACGAGGCCGGACGGATCCGCGCCCCCATATCCGGCGCGTGTATATCGACATGACAAACGCGACGAACCCGCCGCGAAGCAGCACACGCTTCGGTATGCGGAGATGCAGGGACCGTCCCTAGACGATTCGCAAGTCGAACAGCCGCTCGCCGAGCCACACCGCGCCGAGGACGGCCAGTGCGATCGACGCCGCCTGCACCAGCGATGGGCGGAACCAGCCCCGACGGGCCGCGGCATGCAGCAGCGGCAGCACGACGAGCAGGATCGCCGCCTGGCCGATCTCGACGCCGAGGTTGAAGCCGGCCAGCGCGATCGCCAGCGCCACGCCGTGGTGTCCGCCGGTGTCGAGCACCGAGGCGAAGCCGAAGCCGTGGACCAGCCCGAAGACGAACGCCGCGAGCCACAGGCGCTTGCCCAGCACCGGCCACACGTTGTTCAGCGCGGCGACGATCACACTCGCGGCGATCGCGCTCTCGACCCACCGCGGCGGCGGGGTGACCACCTGGAGTACCGCGAGGCCGAGCGTGATCGAATGGGCGACCGTGAACGCGGTGACCACGGCGAGCAGGCCGCCGATGCCGATCGGAGCGACGGCCCGGTCGCCGGCACGATCCGCGCCGGATCGCGCCGCCGGTTCGCGCGCAGCGGTCGGCCACAGGGCGGCCAGCAGCAGGGCGAGCAGGAACGCGAGGTGATCGAAGCCGACCAGGATGTGGTGGATTCCCTCGGCGACATAGTCGAAGAATGCAACAGCGAGGGTGCCTTCAGCCGACTGCGCCGCATCGAGCGAAAACACCCGTTCGACGTCCCCGGGCGTCAGCAGCGCCGACCTGACCTGGGTGCCGTCGACGACGCGCAGCAGCGCCCGATGATCGGCGTCGACGTCGGCGAACAGCCGATAGGTGATCTGCAGCGTACCACTGTCGCGCACACAGGCGGCGACGAACGACAGCGATGCGTAGGTTCCGTCGCGATGCCGGGTCAATGCGTGTTCGACCGGCCCGGCAGGGCACGGCAGGCCGTCGCGACGAAGCGACAGCCGCTCCAGCGCGTGGCGCGTGATCTGCTCGTGCCGTGTGCGAACCTCACCCCAGGTGAGACGGTTGTCGCCGTCGCCATCGAGCGCCACGACCAGGGCCAGGTCGCGCAGCGCGATCTCCCAATGGACGCGCAAGACGGCGCCGTCGCGGGTCACCTCGATCGGACTCGAACTCGAGGCGTGTGCCTGCACATCGCCGGGGCGGAAGGCGAGCCATGAGATCACGACGACGAGTATCGCCACCACCATGGACCGGATGCCGGGACATGGCGGCCGGTGGCGGTTCGGTTCCCCGCGTTCGCCCGCCCACCGCGAGTCGGCGGTCGCGCTGGTCATCATCGTGACCGCGCCGGAGAAGTCGTGGCGAGCCGCACGTCCTCGAGGCCGCGCTCGCGAAGGAATTCGATCACCGGGGCGGCCGCCTGCGGCCGGCCGGCGGCGTGTGCCGCATCGATCACCAGGCGCGCGTCCCAGGGTTCGCGCTGTGTCCGCCAGTTCTCGAGCGCCACGACCAACGCCCGCTCCGGATCGTCGTCGAGGGCGAGGTGGAAGCGGGCCAGTTCGCGCCGGTGGCTGTCGTCGCCGCGTGCGGCGGCCGCATCGAAGCGTGCACGCAGCTCGCGGCGATCGTCATCGGCGCGCGGGTCGCCGAGCGCGCGCCGTGCGATCGCGCGACGAAGCAGCAGGCCATCGTTTCGCTCCGCCTCGCCGAGCACGACGATCGCCTCGCGCGGCCGGTCCAGTTCGAGCAGCAGGTCGGCGTAGGCACCGGACCGATACGCGTCCGGGCCCTGTGCGAGCGCGACCCGGAAGTGTCGTTCGGCCTCCACGTGTCGGCCCAGGCGCTGCGCGATCTCGGCCAGCACGGTCCGGATCCACGGCGATGCGCCGCCGCTCGACGCGTGATCGAGTGTCGCGCTCAGTTCGCCATAGGCTTCGTGTGCATGGCCCGACAGGCTGCGTGCCTCGAGCCGGCAGGTGGCGACGATCGCGGGGTCGGCGAGACCGGCCAGCCGGATGCAACTTGCTTCGGCCGCCGCGTATTCACCTCGGACCTGCTGGATCGTTGCCCGCGTCAGCCAGGCCTGTGCCTGCCGGGGTTCACGAGCGAGCAGTTCGTCCAGGTCCGACAGCGCCGCGTCGAAATCGTGCCGGCTCTGCCGGATCGTCGCCCGCAGCAGCGCGATCTCGATCGGCGGCGAACGCTCCTCCCACCAACGCGCGAGCACCGCCTGCGCCTGGCCGAGGAAGCGCGGATCACCGTCTTCGCGCGAGCGTTCGATCAGTGCTCGCGCCGTGTGTGCAGCCGCCTGCGGATCATGAGTCTGCCGCGGCACTGCCGCGACACGCGCCGGCAGCCGCTCGACCACCTCGTCGTCACCGGCCGGCACCCACGGCGCCGCGAGCGGCGCCGTGGCGACCAGGCACAACAACCCGCCGAGCAGCGCGGCGCGCATCGTCCGCTCAGACCGGGTCGGGTTCGGCGCTGTCGTTCGACCCGGCCTCGCCCACATCCAGCGAGCGCGGCTCCTCGGTCTCGGAATCACCGGCCACGAACGCCTTCAGGAAGGTCATGAACGCGGCGCTGGTCGCCATCGCCTCGGCCGGCACCCTGCTGTTGTCTGCCGGTGCGGGTGAGGCGCCCACCGGCGCCGGTGTCGCGGCGTCCGAGCCGCCGTCCCCGCCGCATCCGGCGAGGATCGCGCTGGCCACGATCGCGCCGGCGAGCATCTGTCGTTGTCGCATGAAGAACTCCTCGATTCGATGTCAGTCGGGTGAGCCGGGCAGCGGCGTGGTCAGGTACGGGAAGGTCGTGTAGAACACGCCGGCATTGACGAACGCACCGTCGGTGATCGGCGCGGCACCGGCCGGTGCGTCGGTGGCGACACAACCGAAGGCCGACGGATTGTTCAGCGTGCACAACACACCCATCGCGACCCTGAGTTCGATGTCGACGACATCGTCGCCCGGACGGCGTCCGTTCGGGAACCCGGCGGTGTCGTTGCCGAGCACGCCGAGAGGATTCTGGGCGTTTGCGGCCACCGCTGCGATCGAGGTGTTGAGGCGCAGCATCTCCGAGGCGGTGACGGTTGCCGGCTTGTTCAGGCCGGGCACGCCGGTCAGGAACGCGACCACCAGGTCCTGGCGCGGGAACTTGGTTGGTGCCGGTGCACTCGGGAACAGCGTCTGGATCAGCGCCGGCAGGGTCGGGTTGGTGACGTACGCGGCGAACTGGCCGTCGTCCTTCGGCTTGGATGAATTGAACCGGTCCTTGTCCTTCAGGCCGATCACCACTTCGTTGACCAGCGGCATCCCGACGCGCGACACCTGCACCCAGGGTCCGCCCTGCACCGCGGTGCGGGCCAGTCCCTGTGCCGGGGTCGGATCCAGGATCTGTCCCTGGCGCTTGCTGGCGGTGGTCCAGGCGCCGATCACCGGTTCGTTGCCCGCGGTCAGGCAGCTGATCGGAACCTCGAGCGCGAGCGAGGTGACATTCTTTTCCTCGAGTGTGTTCCTGTTGCCATTCGCGGGTCCGAGCGGATTCAGGTTGATCAGGTCGAACGTGCGGCCGAGCGCGACCGCGAACCCTTCCTTGCGCTGGCCGACGAACACCCGTCCGCCGGCGCAGCCCGGGATGTTGACGTTGTGGATGTGGGCATTGGCGTACGAGGAATAGTTGCCCGCGCCGCCGAACGTCTTGTCGCCGATGTTGTCCACCGGCTTGTCGAACGTGGCGCCGCCGCCGGCGGCATTGGTGATCGATCCGCGCTGCCCGCCGCGCCGGTCGCCGCGGACGATATCCACGGTGTACGTCTCGCGCACATTGAGCAGCGCCGGATTGACGCCGGACAACACACCGGCCTGGGTCAGCGGGATCGACACGTTCTGTCCGCTGATCGGCAGCGCGATGTCCTTCAGCGTATTGGTGAAACGGAACTGGAACGTGATGTCCTCGCGGGCATCACCGTTGTTGTCGACGTGGATTTCGTACAGCGCCTTGTCGTCGAGCGAGAAGTAGTTCGGTCCGCCGTAGGCGTCCTGCTTCGGCAGGTAGTTGGCGATCAGCGTCACGTAGCCCTGGCGACCGGACTCGTAGCTGCGGAACATGTAGAAATCCGTGCCGTCGACCTTCGGCAACTGGGTGATGAACGGTGCCTCTCGGTGGCTCGAGGCGAGGGCCTGCGGTCCGGCGGCCGCGGTTGCGAACAATGCGCCGGCCAGCAGCGCGTGCTTGGGTACAGGTGTCACGTCGACCTCCTCGGGGCGGGGGAAAGGAATCTGGATGGGAATCTGGATGGCAGTGCCGGCTTTACGAACCAGGACGCCGATCGGATTCAGCCCCGTGAAAGAAAGCCGGCGTCCATCGTGCGCGCGGTCCCTCCGCCCCTGCATCGCGCCCGGTCATGCATCCGTTCGGCCGGTTTGCGCGTAACACTCGGTCCATGGAGACGAATCGCATCGGCCCGCAGGGCGGCAGCGCCGGCCGGAGCGACGGCGAGGCGCTGGCCGCGCTGCTGGGCCAGGTCGCTGGACGTGATGCGGATGCACTGAAGCAGTTGTACGACCGGACCGCGTCGCCGCTGCTCGGTTTTGCGCTCAGGCTGCTGCGTCGACGCGAACTCGCCGAGGAAGTGCTGCAGGACGCCTACGTGGCGATCTGGCAACACGCGGGGGAGTACCGCCGCGAACTGGCCCAACCGATGACCTGGATGGTGTCGATCGTCCGCCATCGGGCTCTCGACCATCTGCGCCGGCGCGGCGAACAGACCACGAACCTCGACGACACCGAGGCCGGCGAGATCGAGGATCCCGATCCCGGTCCCGCCCAGCGCCTGATCGGTTCGCAGGACCGGGCGCTGCTCGGCCATTGTCTGAAGCAGCTCGACGGCGGGCAACGCCAGGCGATCGCACTGGCCTACTTCCGCGGCCTGTCACATGGCGAGATGGCCGAACACCTCAGTGTCCCGCTGGGCACCGTGAAGACCTGGGTGCGACGGGGGCTTTCGCGGCTGCGGGAGTGCCTGGGCGGGCTGACGTGAGGATCGACGGCAAGCCCCGACTGCGTGAGCTGCTTGCCGCCCAGTACGCGTTGGGCACGCTGCGCGGGCACGCGCGCCGACGATTCGAGCGCTGGCTCGCCGGCGACCGCCAGTTGCAGGGGATGGTCCACTGGTGGCAGGACCGGCTGCTCGACTGGGCGCTGCGGGGCCGTGGCGTCGTGCCGTCGTCCCAGACCTGGCTCGCGATCGAACGGCGGATCCGCGGGCAGGCCGCGGCGGGACCCGTCGCGGCCCCCATCGACCCGGTGCCGCGGGTCGTGCCGACACCGCCGGCGCGTGCCCAGTCCGCTGGCGGCGCCGCGACCCGGCCGTCGATCGATGATGCCGACCGCGGGGCCACCACACCCTGGGCCGAGGTTGTCGACGGATTACGTACCCGGATGCGGTTCTGGCAGGGCTGGGCCCTCGCCAGCACGGCCGTGGTCGTCCTGCTGGCAGGATGGCTCGTGTTGCGTTCCCCGTTGCCGGTCGAGCCGACCCATTTTGCGTCGCTGAGCGACGATGCCGGTGCGGTCGCGCTGGTGCTGACCCGAAGCGCCGATCGGCCGGTGCTGCAGGTGCGGATCGTGGCCATGCCCGCGGTTCCCGACGATCGCGCGCTGGAACTGTGGGCGATCGATACGACCGGCACACCCCGGTCGCTCGGTCTGTTGGGTCGTGATCCGGATCAGGTTCCGATCCAGGGTGCCGTGCTCGATTCGCTGGAGCGGGCCCAGGTGCTGGCGATCAGCCTGGAACCGAAAGGCGGATCACCGGGACCGGCACCGACCGGGCCGGTGTTGTACAAGGGCAGGTGGCTCAGGCTGCAGGGGACTTGAGACGATCGGCCTCGCCCCGCGACGGCGGTGCCTGCCGCGTCAGGCGTTCACCGCGCCGGTGAGTCCGACCGAGATGATCAACGCCAGCAGCGTGACGTAGCCGGCGGCGCCGAGAACGAAGCCGGACCAGATCAGCACCGTGCGCATCGGTCGACGACCCGTCGCCCCTCGAGCCGCCATGTGCGCACTCGGCGCACCGATCGGCGCAGCGGGACCGACGAACGCACGGGCGAATTCATCGGTCATCGGATGGACTGGCATCGTCTTTTCCTCGTTGGGGTCGGCCGCGAGTTCCCGGCCGCATGTCCCTGATACGCGGCGTGGGCGCCGGCGGATTCGTCCGGACACCACACCCGTGGGCAAGGTGCCGTGCCCGTGTCATCGCATCACCCTCAGATACAGTCCGGACAACCGTTCCGGCAGCTTGTGCAGATGATCGAGTGTCTGGTGGTTGCGTTCGCCGAACACGCGGGCCGTGGCCTCGGTGCTGGCGCGATCCAGGCTCAGGCACAGCGTCGCGATACCCTGGCGGCGCAAGGCGTGCGCCGCGACACGGGCATCCTGGACCAGGTAGCGGGAATCG
This sequence comes from uncultured Burkholderiales bacterium, assembly GCA_902826305.1. Lineage (GTDB taxonomy): Bacteria > Pseudomonadota > Gammaproteobacteria > Burkholderiales > Burkholderiaceae_E > CADEEH01. The sequence continues at coordinate 22,239 of CADEEH010000018.1, read as the reverse complement.
AAGATATCGATGTCGTACGGCGCGCCGTCGGTGACCATGATCAGCAGCCGGCGACGTGCACGAATCGTCGCGAACCGGGTCCCGGCGTGGCGCAGCGCGGCCCCCATCCGCGTCGAGCGATCCGCGTCGAGCCGTCCCAGGCGGCGTCTGGTGTCCTCGTCGAAGCGCTGGTCGAAGTCCTTGATGACCAGGTATTCCACGTCCTGACGGCCGGCCGAGCGGAACGCATCGATCGCGAAGCGGTCGCCGAGCCGCGACAGCGCCTCGCCGAACAGCAGCGCGGCCTGCCGCGTCAGTTCGATCACCGTGCGTCCGTCACTGGCGGTGGTCTTGCCGGTCGAGCGCGACGAGTCCAGCAGCAACAGCACCGCGGTGTCGCGCTGCGCCCGTGCGCGTGTCTCGTACAGGCGCGCCGACGGCACGACGCCGGTGCGCAGGTCGATCGCGGCCCGGATCGCGGCTTCGAGATCGAGGCGATCACCTTCGAGTTGTCGCATCATCCGCACCGGGCGCTCGTCGTTCATCGACATCGCCATGCCGACCAGCCGCTTGACCAGCCGAGCCTCCCCCGGCGCAGGCAGCAGCCCGGGATCATCGGGGCCGATGACGATCGGCCGTTCGAACACCGTCGCCCATGCCGGGCGTTCGGCGTCGATCAGATAGTCCCACTCGGGATACTCGTGTCGGTTCTGCGCCGGCGGCGCCAGGTCGGTGCCCGGTGCCAGCGGCATCGGCGAGACCGCATCGGGTTTGCCGCGCTCCGACTCGTCGGCTTCGTCTTCCAGCCGATCGTCCGGCGGATCGGCGTCGGCCGGCTGCGGCTGGGCCGCCTGCCAGAGGACATCCGCGTCCTCCGGCGGCGGGCCGGGCGGATCGCCGAGATCCCACAAGCCGAGGTGATCGTCGCGATATGGCGGTTCGACCTGATAGGCGCGGAAATCGAAGCGCACGCGCATCTGGCCGAGGTCGTTGCCGAGCAGTCCGCCGATCTCGCGGGCGATCGCCGGGTCGTCCCAGCGCGACACGGCGGCGTCGAACATCGTGCGGCCCTTGCGGATCCACTCGCCATCGTCCTCGTACGCGGGATCGGCCAGTGCACGCGACAGACGCTGGAACAGCAGCGGCGCGGCCAGCAGCGGCGAGGGCCGGGCGACATGGCAGGCGCGCCAGAGCCGGGCCAGGCCCGGGAACCGGCGCATCGCCAGCGCCTCGACACGGGCGTCCTCGATCAGCGAGACCAGCGCCACCTGCGCCGGCTTCAGGGTGCGCACCGGGAACCGTTGCGACGAGAATTCCAGATGCGCGGCGGCATGCATCACCGCCGCGAGGTAGAGACGGTTCGTTGCGATGCCGGGCACCGGCTCCAGCGTGGGCGGCACCAGGATCGCCCCGGATTCGAAACGCACACGCGGCGCCTTGTCGCGTTGCGCGGCGTTGCGTGTCTCCAGCGTGCGCAGCTCCCACGGTGCACGCCAGAGCGCACGCACCGCGAGTGCAAGGGCACGGCGCAGGTCCTCGAACACCTTCTCCAGCCCGGCGCTTTTCATCGCGGTCCGCGATTCGACCGAATCACGGCGCAGCCAATGGATCGTCGATGCGAGGTCGTCATGCTGCTGCTGCACGCCCCAGCGCGTCCAGCGACTCCAGGCGGCGGTTGTCATCGTGGCGGTCAGTGCGGGCAACGCGGCGGCCAGCTCGCCGGTTGCATCCGGCACCGCGGCAGCGACTTCCTCGATGGTGTCGCAGACCAGATCGAACGCGTCGGCATCCAGCCACTTCGGCGGCAGCCCGGCCAGCGCGGCGGCCACGCGATCGAGCTGCGCCGACGCGGGGCCTTTGGCCAGCGTGACCATCAGCAGCAACAGGCGGCCCGCATTGCGATCGGCCGCCGGCGGTGGGAAGCGGTCGAAGACACGGCCGAACTCGACGATCGTCCCTGCGCCCGCGCCGGCGTCGGCCAGTGCCCTGAGCCGCTCGTCCAGCAGCATCGCCGAGTAGGCGCCGCGTTCGGCACGCACCCGCGCGAGCTGGCCGGCAAACGTGCCGAGCAGTCGATCGGTGTCGACCATCGTGTCCTCAGAACTGCGCGGCCACCACCGCACGCAGCGCGTCGCGGATGTCGTCGTCGTCGCTGACCGGCCGCACCAGCGCGACCTCGCAGGCGGTGGCCGGCGCGACGCCGCGGGCGATCAGCTGGCCGGCGTAGACCAGCATCCGGGTCGAGATTCCCTCGTCGAGGCCGTGCCCCTTCAATGCCCGCGAACCGTGGCCGATCGCGACCAGTTGCGCCGCATGCTGCGGGTCCACGCCGCTCTCGTGGCAGACGATTTCCTGCTCGATCGCCTCATCCGGCCAGCCGAAGTCCAGTGCACCGAAGCGTTGCTTGGTCGATGTCTTCAGGTCCTTCAGCACGTTCTGGTAACCCGGGTTGTACGAGATCACCAGGTGGAAGTCCGGATGGGCCCGGACCACCTCGCCCTTCTTCTCCAGCGGCAGCACCCGCCGGGCGTCGGTCAGCGGATGGATCACGACCGTCGTGTCCTGGCGCGCCTCGACGATCTCGTCGAGGTAGCAGATCGCGCCGTGGCGGACCGCCATCGTCAGCGGGCCGTCGTGCCAGCGGGTGCCACGTTCGTCGAGCAGGTAGCGGCCGACAAGATCCGACGCGGTCAGATCCTCGTGGCAGGCGACGGTGACCAGCGGCTTGCCGAGCCTCCACGCCATGTATTCGATGAACCGGGTCTTGCCGCAACCGGTCGGACCCTTGAGCATCATCGGCAGCCGGTTGGCGTAGGCGGCCTCGAACAACGCGACCTCGTCGCCGACCGATCGGTAGTACGGCTCCTGCTCGACCAGGAATCCGTGCATCGGATCGACGCCGTCGGCGTCGTGCGTGGGTGGGTCGATCTTCATCGGCAGCCCTCACTTGCGCCGTGGGCGCGGATCACATCCTGTCATCTGCCGCCGGACGGCACGCCAGGCGGCTTCGATCGTCGCGCGCAGTGCGACCGCATCGGCCGCCAGGCAGCGCAGCAGCACACCGGCGTTCGACGGCAGCAGCGAGACACCCGCATAGGCGCCGCACGAGTCGACCGCCTGCCGGATCGCCGCGAGCAGTGCCACCGGGTCCCCGTGCCGGGTGATCACGAAGAAACTGCCCATGCAACCGTGGTCGCCGGTGAGTCCGGCACGGCGAGCCTGCCACGTCTGCCCGGTGACGTCGAATCGATCGATCACCAGCGGGGTCCCGTCGGGCCCACGCACCGCGAGCCGGGTCGACAGCCGCTCGAATCCGCGCCCGCGGCCTTCGTAGTCGTGGACCACGTACTGGTCCGCCAGCATCACGGTGGCCTGCGGATCGAGCGTGACGGACAGATCGACGTCGACGGACGCCTGCGGAAACAGCACCATCGGATCAGGCAGGTATTCGAACCAGGCACCGGCTCCGGCTTCGATCACCACGTGCTGCGAGGCCGATCCGCCCGGCATCGAGTGGACGATCGTGCTCGCCGCCGAGGTCAGGTGCGCCCGTGCACCGGCGGCCAGTGCGATCCGCCAGCGGATCCGGTCGCCGGCGAACAGGCCGCCGGAAGTGCACTGGAGATATCCGGTCAGCATGCCTCCGGGATCGCCGTCGACGTGCCAGCAACGGCCCAGATGGAACGGGTAGCGGACCAGCTGCCGGTCGATCCACGTTCCCTCGGCCGAATCGCGCAGGCTCAGGTCGACCTGGGTGTCTTCCATCGAGCGGCTCAGGAGTCCTCAAACAGCACCTCGCGGGCGATGATGCGGACCACCTCGTCGACACCGTCGCCGGTGCGGCAGTTGGTCAGCCGGATCGGCCGGTTGCGTCGCACGTCCAGCCCCTCGCGCATCATCCGGTCGATGTCGACGCCGACGTGCGGCGCCAGGTCGACCTTGTTGATCACGAGCAGGTCGGACTGCAGGATGCCCAGGCCGCGTTTCCTCGGGATGTCGTCGCCGCCGGCGGTGTCGATCACGAACAGCCAGTAGTCGACCAGGTCGAGAGAGAACGTCGACGCCAGGTTGTCGCCCCCGCTCTCGATCAGCACCAGCTCCAGCCCGGGCCAGGCGCGCTCGAGCTCCTCGGCGGTCTGCAGGTTCAGCGTCGGATCCTCGCGGATCGCGGTGTGCGGACAGGCCCCGGTCTCGACCGCCCGGACCCTCGCCGGATCGATCAGCCCGCTGCGCTTGACGCGTTCGGCGTCCTCCTGCGTGACCAGGTCGTTGGTGATCACCGCGAGGTTCGTGCCGCGGGCGACGAAGCGCGGGATCATCCGCTCGAGCAGTGCGGTCTTGCCGGATCCGACCGGACCGCCGATGCCGACCCGGGCGGCGCCCCGCAGCGCCGGACGCGGTCGATCATCGAGATTCGCGACCGCGCTCATCGCAGCATGTAGCGCTGGCCGAGCGCCACTTCGCGGATCGGATCACAGCCGATCACGCGACCGTCGATCTTGACTTCGAAGGTCTGCGGATCGACGGTGATCGCCGGACAGGCGTCGTTGTGCAACATGTGCGCCTTGTTCAGCTTGCGTGTGCCCTGGGTCGGCACACAGGGCTTGGCCAGGCCGAGGCGGGCCGCCACGCCGGCCTGCACCGCCGCCGGATTGACGAAATTCATCGACAGCCGTTGCGGCGCGGCGCCGAACGCACCCCACTGCGGGCGCATCAGCAACGGCTCACAGGTCATCAGGCTGGCCGCCGAATCACCCATCGCGCCCCAGACGATGAATCCGCCCTTGACGACGAGCTCCGGCTTGATGCCGAAGAACCCGGGGCGCCACAACACGACGTCGGCGAGTTTGCCGGGTTCGAGCGAGCCGACGTAGCGGTCGATGCCGAACGTACGCGCCGCATTGATCGTGTACTTCGCGATGTAGCGCCGGATCCGTTCGTTGTCGCCGATGCGGCTCTTCTCGCCGGGGAGCCGTCCGCGTTGGTCCTTCATCTTGCTCGCCAGCTGCCAGGTTCGGCAGATGACCTCGTTGATCCGTCCCATGCCCTGGCTGTCGGAGCCGAGCATCGAGATCGCGCCCAGGTCGTGCAGCACGTCCTCGGCCGCGATCGTCTGCGCGCGGATCCGCGACTCGGCGAACGCGACGTCCTCCGGCACCGCGGGATTCAGGTGGTGGCACACCATGATCATGTCGAGGTGTTCGTCGAACGTGTTGACCGTGTACGGATTGGTCGGGTTCGTCGACGAGGGCAGGCAGTTCATCTGCCCGGCCACCGCGATGATGTCCGGCGCGTGGCCGCCGCCGGCACCTTCGGTGTGATACATGTGGATCGTGCGGCCGTTGATCGCGGCCAGCGTGTCCTCGAGGTAGCCGGATTCGTTCAGCGTGTCGGTATGCAGCTGGACCTGGAAGTCCCAATCGTCGGCCACCGACAGGCAGGTGTCGATCACCGACGGCATCGCGCCCCAGTCCTCGTGGATCTTCAGCCCGATGCAGCCCCCGGTCATCTGGTCGTAGATCGACTGCGGCTTGCTGGTGTTGCCGCGACCGAGGAAGCCGAAGTTGATCGGCCAGTGCTCCGAGGCCTGCAGCATCTTGCCGACGTTCCAGGCGCCGCCGCAGTCGATGCCGACGGTGATCGGTCCGAGCGAGCCGCCGATCATCGTGGTCAGGCCGGAGGCGATCGCGTGCTCGCAGAGTTGCGCGCTGTCGAAATGCACGTGCACGTCGATGCCACCCGGGGTCGCGATCAGTCCCTCGGCGTCGCGCACCGTCGTGGCCGCACCGCAGACCAGCCGCGGATCGACACCGTCCATCGTTGCCGGATTGCCGGCCTTGCCGACCGCGACGATCAGTCCGTCCTTGATGCCGATGTCGGCCTTGATGACGCCGAGCACCGGATCGATGACGATCGCGTTGCTGATCAGCATGTCGAGTGCACCCTGCGCGCTGTCGTAGCCGGGCGCGAGGCCCAGGCCGTCACGAAGCGTCTTGCCCCCGCCATGCAGGCATTCGTCGCCCGGAAACGCGAAGTCCTTCTCGATCTCGGCGATCAGGGAGGTGTCGCCGAGCCGCACCGCGTCGCCGGTGGTGGGTCCGTACAGTCGTGCGTAGTCGCTGCGGGAGATCCGGGCCATGGTGTCGTCGTCGCGGGTTGTCGGGGTCAGGCGCCGCGAAAGCCGCGGCGACGGGCTTCGGCGAGTGCAGCCTGGCGGCGCAATTCGCCGTGGGTGGTGCCGTTGGTGAGGCCGTTGAGGCCGTGGATCTCGCCGGTGCCGCCGAAAGCGCACAACGGGACTTCTTTGGCCTCGCCGGGTTCGAACCGCGTCGCCGTCCCTGCCGGGATGTCCAGGTGCATGCCGAAGGCGGCCGCGCGATCGAACTCGAGCGCCCGGTTGACTTCGAAGAAGTGGAAGTGACTGCCGACCTGGATCGGGCGATCGCCGGTGTTGAGCACTCTCACGCTGGCCTTGCGACGGCCCGCGTTCAGTTCGATGTCGCCGGTGCCGCAGATGACCTCGCCCGGGACCCGGGGAGGGGAAGTGGACGCCGGTGCCGATCCGGCATCGGCCGCCGGCGCCGTGTGCGCGCCGCCTGCTTCGGCCGATGGTCGGATCGGATCGTGCACGGTCACGAGCTTGGTGCCGTCCGGAAACAGCGCTTCGACCTGCAGCATCGGCAACAGTTCGGCCACGCCCGGCAACGTCTGCGACCGGTCGAGGATCGTCGAGCCGAACGCGATCAGCTCGGCGACGCTGCGCCCCTCGCGGGCGCCCTCGAGGATCTCGTCGGCGATCAGCGCGGTCGCCTCCGGATGATTCAGCTTCAGTCCCTTGGCGAGTCGCTTGCGGGCCAGTTCTGCCGCGGTGAACAGGGTCAGGCGTTCGAGTTCGGTCGGGGTCAGCATCATGATCGTGTTCCCGGTCCAGGCATGTTCATTCGGTTCGTGACGCGGTCCGTCAGGTCGCGAACAGGCGGTTCGGCTGCGATTCGTGGCGCATCATCGCGATCTCGGCCTGTGGAACGTAGACCGAGGCCTGTTCGATCGCGGCCGGTGCGACACGAAGCACCTCGGCCAGTTCGTCGCGGATGGTCTGCAGGAAGGCCTGCGACTTCAGGTGCCCGAGCAGTCCCAGCCGGATCGCCGCCCCGAGCAGGCCGACCGCCAGCCCGTGTGCCGAGGCAGCCTGTGCCGTGTCCCGGTCCAGGCCGGCGGCGCACCAGAGCGCCCCCTGCATCGGTGTCAGATGGCCGAGCAGGCGACCGGCATCGATCGCGTCCCTCAGTGCCTGGGCGTTCGCCGTTCCGAGCGACAGGTGAACGCGCAACAGCGCCGCGCCGGAACGCCGCGACGCGTCGCGGCTTTCGGCTGCCAGGGTCATCGCTTCGACCGTGTGGTCGATCCTGGCGAGCTTGTCGAGTGCGTCGTGGGCGTCGAAAGCCGCCACCAGCGCCAGCCGATCGAAGGTCGCCCATCGATGCAGCAGCTGGGCACGGACGAACTCGAGCACGGTCTCGGGTTTCAGGTTGCCCGAGTCGTGGGTCAGCGTCTCGAGGCCCCAGGAGTGGGCACTGGACCCGCTCGGAAAGAAGCTGTCGGCATGCTGCAGCAACGCGAGTACGGCGACAGGTTCAGCGGCCATCGCCTGCCTCCATGAGGCGGGCCCGGCCCTGGTCGACCAGCGGCATCAGGCGCGACAGGTAGTCGGCCCGCTCCCCGGCAACCAGGATCGAAAGCCGCGGTCCGTCGAACTCGACCTTCCAGTGCATGTTTCCCGCGAGGTAGCCGAGTTCGAGCGCCGCGGCCGCGTCGCACGGCGTCACCTCGAGCCGGGGCAGGTCGGTGGAACGGATCACGACCGCGCGGTGCTCATCTAGCAGCAGCACCGCGCCGCTGGCGAGCGAGTCCTCGCGGCCGAGCGCGATCGCACATTCGGTGCCGGCGCTCGAGCGCGCGCGGATCCGACGTCGCTGCAGGTCGGCTCCCTGCAGCCACACGTACTCGACCGCACCACGGTGCTCGAGTGCGTGCAGCCGGTCCGCGAGGGCCGGATCGTCTTCACTGCCGAGGACTCGGTCGAGAAGGAGCATGGGTCGGCTCGCGTCAGGGTGTCGGGGTCGTGTATTCCGGGAAGCGGCGATCGGCCGCCGTCCGCCGGTCGTGGTCGGCGGACGGCTGTTCGATCGACATGGCCGCCGGCGTGTCCCGGTCGGCCGCAAGGCTCAGGCGTGTTCCTTGCTCTTCGGGTTGGGGATGCCGGGAATCGGGCACTCCTCGGTGCCGACCACCGGGCGGGTGATCGACTCGACCATCTTGCGCGTGCCTTCCGGATCGGTGACCCACTTGGTGTAGAAGTCGTACGGGCAGGCGGCCACCCCTTCGGCACCCTCGCGCGAGTTGATCTTGCCGGTGTACCCGCGGTGCAGCAGCTTGAACAGGTGGTTCTCGGACTGCATGTTCTTGCGTGCGTCGCGGATCAGCGACTTGGACAGCGCCGCATACTGGATGCCCATGTCCTCCTCGCCGCACTCGCCGAGCGTGCGACCGTCGAAGCCGATGATCGCGGAGTGACCGAAGTAGGAGTAGACCCCGTCGAAGCCGGCGGCGTTGGCGACCGCCACGTAGGTGTTGTTGGCCCAGGCCATCGCCTTGGCCATGATCACCTGCTGGTCCTTGGCCGGGTACATGTAGCCCTGGCAACGCACGATCAGCTCGGCACCCTTCATCGCGCAGTCGCGCCAGATCTCCGGGTAGTTGCCGTCGTCGCAGATGATCAGGCTGACCTTGAGGCCCTTCGGTCCGTCGGACACGTAGGTGCAGTTGCCGGGATACCAGCCCTCGATCGGCACCCAGGGCATGATCTTGCGGTACTTCTGCACGATCTCACCCTTGTTGTTCATCAGGATCAGCGTGTTGTACGGCGCCTTGTTCGGATGCTCCTCGTGACGCTCGCCGGTGAGCGAGAACACACCCCAGACGTTGGCCGCCTTGCAGGCTTCGGCGAAGATCTGCGTCTCCTCGCCCGGCACCGTCGAGGCGGTCTCGTACATCTCCTTGGCGTCGTACATGATGCCGTGGGTGCTGTACTCGGGAAAGATGACCAGGTCCATGCCCGGCAGGCCGATCTTCATGCCCTTGACCATCTCGGCGATGTTCTTCGCGTTGGCGAGGACCTCGGCCTTGGTGTGCAGGCGCGGCATCTTGTAGTTGACGACGGCCACGCCGACGGTGTCGTTGCTGCTCGAGATATCTCCGTGAAGCATGTTCGGACTCCTGTTGATGTGATTTGACCGGAACTCCCGCCGCTGGTCGGCGAGCCGGATGTTCCGGCAGTCGCAAAGGCCCCGATCGCTGGTCGCGATCGACAGCCTTCGGTCAGCTCGCGAGCAGCTCCTTCAGCTGATCGTCGATGAACTTCGTGTCGACCGGATTGGCGCCTCCACCGGCGAAATGACCCCAGATTCCCGGTATCGGCCGACACACCGCATTGGGCATCATCTCGACCTCGCGTTCGTTGTCGACGACCGGGAAGTACAGGTCCATCTCCCCGGGCATGACAACGGCCCTCGCCCTGATGGAGCCCAGCGCCCGCCTGAAGTCACCCTTGAAGACGGGGTTGTCGCTGATGTCGCCGTTCTGCCAGGACCACAACATCGCGAGCAGGTTGTTCGCGTCCTTCGGCAGGAAGAATCCCTCCCAGAAGGCGACCAGGAAGTCCTCCAGTGACGAATACCCCATCGAACGCCACAGTTCCTGCATGTAGAAGGGCTGCGAAAGGCCCCAGCCGGCATAGACACGTCCGACGGCGCGCAGCCCCTTGGTCGGCGGCTGGTCGTACCAGCCGTTGTTCCAGGCGACATCCGCGGTCAGCGCGGCCTTGACGCCCTCCAGGAAGACGAAGTTGTGCGGCGCCGTCTTCGCCGAGCCGCAGAACGGGGCGATGCGCTCGACCATCTCCGGGAACAGGCAGCCCCACTGGTTGGTCTGCTGGGCGCCCATCGACCAGCCCACCACGAGCTTGACGCGCTCGATACCGAATTTCTCGGTGACCAGACGATGCTGCAGGGTCACGTTGTCGTACAGCGTGACGTTGGGGAACCGGGCCCGGTCGTAGGGCGGGGGCGTGTTGCTCGGCGACGAGGACAGGCCGTTGCCGAGCATGTTGGGGACGATGATGAAGTACTTGTCGGGATCGAGCGCCATGCCCTTGCCGATCAGCCACTCGTTGTCGTAGTGCTGTCCCGAATACCATGTCGGATAGACGATGACGTTGCTCTTGTCCCGGTTCAGGGTGCCGTAGGTCTTGTAGGCGAGTTTGGCGCCGCGCAGCGTGGCCCCCTTCAGCAGGGTCACGTCGCCGAGATCGAAGATTTCGTAGTCCATGATTCCGCTCCCGGTTCAGATGGTCAGATACGCGTGCACCCGCGCCGGATCGATCTCCTCGCGGGTACCGCCGTAGACGAACACTCCTTTCTCCATGATCAGGAATCGATCGGCGACTTCCTGGGTGAAGCTGAGCACCTGCTCGGTGACCAGCAATGCGAAGCCGCGACGCTCGCGCAGGCGATTCAGCGTGCGGGCGATTTCCTTGATGATCGACGGCTGGATGCCCTCGGTGGGCTCGTCGAGCACCAGCACCTTGGGATTGCTGACCAGCGCACGGGCAATGGCCAGCTGCTGCTGCTGCCCGCCGGACAGGTTGCCGCCCTTGCGGTGGCGCATCTCGGCCAGCACCGGGAAGACCTCGAACACCTCGTCGGGAATCGTCCGGTCGGCAACCGTTTCCATGCCGGTGAGGATGTTCTCCTCGACCGTCAGGTAGGGGAAGATCATCCGTCCCTGAGGCACGTAGGCCATGCCGGCGGCCACCCGGTCACACGAGCGCGCGAGGGCGACGTCGCGACCGTCGATTCGGATCTGGCCCGAACGCGGTGTCAGCATGCCGATCAGCGACTTGAGCAGCGTCGTCTTGCCCATGCCGTTGCGGCCCATGATCGCGAGGCAGCGGCCCGCCTCCAGACCGAAGGTCGCGTCGCGGACGACGTGGCTGGCGCCGTAGTAGACGTTCAACCCGCTCACCTCGAGCATGGCCTTGCCGCCTGCCGTCGCGGCCGCCGTTCGTGTCATCGTCTGGTCGGTGATCATCGCATCGCCGCTCAATGGCCGAGGTAGGTCTCGATGACCCGCGGATCGTTCTGGACCTGGTCCATCGTCCCCTCGGCGAGCAGCCGGCCCTGGTGCAGGACGGTGACCTTGTGGGCGATCATGCGGACGAAGACCATGTCGTGTTCGATGACGACCAGCGAGCGCCCGACAGCGATCCGCTTGAGCAGGTCCGCGGTGGCCTCGCGTTCGCGCGGGCTCATGCCGGCGCAGGGTTCGTCGAGCAGCATCAGCTCGGGTTCCTGCATCAGCAGCATGCCGATCTCGAGCCACTGCTTCTGGCCGTGGGAGAGTTGTCCGGCCTTGCGCTCGAGCTCCTCGCCGAGCATGATCTCGCGCGCCACGCTGACCACGCGTTCGGTGCTCTGCGGGGTGCGCATGAAGAACAGCGAACCCAGGAAGCTGCGCTCGTTGGGCGAGGAGATCTCCAGGTTCTCGAAGACCGTCAGGTCCTCGTAGGTCGACGGCGTCTGGAACTTGCGGCCGACGCCGGCGCGGGTGATCTGGTAGTCGAGCATCTTCTCGAGGGCATGCTGCCGGAAACGGATCCGACCCGAGGTCGGCTTGGTCTTGCCGCAGATCATGTCGAGCAGGGTCGTCTTGCCGGCGCCGTTGGGGCCGATCACGCAGCGCAGTTCACCTTCCTCGACGTAGAAATTCAGGTCGTCGACCGCCTTGAATCCGTCGAAGCTGACGCTCAGCCCGTCGACCTGGAGGATGTTGCCGGCCATCGTCAGGCCTCCGCGCCGCCGACCGCGCCGGGGGCGCGGTCGATACGGGCTTCGGCGACCTCGCGTGGCGGCGGCACGGCCTCACCAGGACCCGCGACGCCTGCCACCGACGGCCCGACGGCGGCCGGGTTCTCTTCGGTCCCCGCCTGGCTGCGGCGGCCCCGCAGCCGCGCGAACAGACCGGCCAGTCCCTGCGGCAGGAACATCGTCACGCCGATGAACAGCGCGCCGATCAGGAACAGCCAGAGCTCGGGGAAGTTCTCCGAGAAGAAGGTCTTGGCGGCCGACACGACGAGTGTGCCGTAGACGGCACCGATCAGCGACAGCCGACCGCCGACCGCCGCATAGATCACCATCTCGATCGAGGGCACGATGCCCACCAGCGACGGGCTCGCGAACCAGAACTGCAGCGTGAACAATGCGCCGCCGAGTGAGGCGAGCAGGGCGCCGATCGCGAAGATGCCGGCCTTGAACAGGGCCGGATCGTAGCCGGAGAAACGGACCCGGTCCTCGCGGTCACGGATCGCGACCAGCACCTTGCCGAGGCGGCTGTTGATCACGAACTGGCCGAGCATCAGCGCGATCAGCACCAGCGTCGCGGTCAGGTAGTACAGCGTGTAGCGAACCCGGTCGTCCTCGAGGTCGAACCCGGCGAACGTCTTGAAGTCGGTGATGCCATTGATGCCGCCGGTGTATCCCTGCTGCCCGATGATCACGATCGACAGGATCGCCGAAAGCGACAGCGTGACGATCGAGAAGTAGACGCCGCCGACACGCTTGCGGAAGTTGGCGTAGGCCAGGACGAAGGCCAGCAGCGGCGGCAGGATCAGGATCGCGAGCAGGGTCGGCGCCAGGTACTTGAACGGCTCCCACCACCACGGCAGTTGCTCGACGCTGTTCCAGACCATGAAGTCGGGCAGTGCCGAACCGTAGAACTGCGACAGCGCCTGGGCGGAATCCGACTGGCTGGTGGCCTCCAGCTTCAGGTACATCCCCATGAAGTAGTTGCCCATGCCGAAGAAGATGCCCTGCCCGAGACTGAGGATCCCGCCGTAGCCCCAGAAGAGCACGATGCCGATCGCCGCCAGCGAGAAGCACAGGTACTTGGCCAGCAGGCCGAGCCGGAACATGTCGAGTGCGAGCGGAAGCGCCGCGTACAACAGAGCGGCGAGGAACAGGATCGCCGGCCACCCGATGCGGTTGCGGGGCAGGTTCATCCGCGCCTCACCTTGGAGGCGAACAGTCCGTTGGGGCGGAAATAGAGCAGCACGATGATCAGCAGCAGGATCGTCGCCTTGGCCATCGAGCCGCTCAGCGTGAACTCCAGCCAGGATTGCATCTGCGCGATCAGGAACGCGGAGAAGAACGTGCCCAGCAGGCTCTCGATGCCGCCGAACACGACGACGATGAAGGTGTCCACGATGTACTGCTGGCCGGTCACCGGGCCGGTGGAGGCGAGCATCGTGAACGCGCTGCCGGCAATGCCGGCCAGGCCGCAGCCGAACGCGAACGTGAACCGGTCGACCCGGTCGGTGTCGATGCCGGCCGCGCCGCTCATGGCCCGGTTCTGCATCACGGCCCGCACCCGCAGCCCCATCCGCGTGCGATACAGCAGCCACCAGACACCGGCGCCGACCGCAAGCGTCAGGAAGACGATGAAGATCCTGGACAGCGGTATCTGGATGCCTTCGGTCATGTTCCACGCGCCGTCGAGCCACGAGACGGTGGGCACGCCGACCTCCTTCGGCCCGAAGATCACCCGGAACGCCTGCTGCATGACGAGACTCAGGCCCCAGGTGGCGAGCATCGTGTCCAGGGGCCGGTCGTACAGGAACCGGATCATCGTCCGCTCGAGCAGGTAGCCGAACGCAAAGGTCACGGCGAACGAGACCACGATCCCGATCGGCAGGTATGCCGGCATCAGCGCCGGCGCTGCCGCCGTAACCGCGGTCGCGGTCAGATAGGTCATGTAGGCGCCGAGCGCCATGATCTCGCCGTGGGCCATGTTGATCACGCCCATCAGCCCGAACACGATCGCCAGCCCGAGGGCCATCAGCACCAGCACCGTGAACAGGCTCAGGCCGTTGAAGGCCTGCATGACGAAGATGTCGAAGCTCAAGGAATCTCCAAGGGCAACGAAAGCGATCTTCACGCCGTGCCGCGCGGCAACGCGGCACGGGTACGGTTCAGGCGGTCCGCCGTCAGCCGATCTTCGGGAACGGGTTGGGCTCGATCAGCGGCGACTCGTAGAGCATGTCGATCTGACCGTCCTTGCGGAAGGCGCCGATCCGTGCATGCTTGAACAGGTGGTGGTTCTGGCCGTGGAACTTGATCTTGCCTTCGGGCGCGTCGAACTCGAGCCCCGCCGAGGCCTCGATCACCTTCGGGATCTCGACGCTCTTGGCCTTCTCGGCGGCCAGTTTCCACAGGTAGACCGAGGTGTAGCCGCACGCCATCGTGTCCCCGACGACCCGGTTGGCGCCGTATTTCGCCTTGAAGGCGGCGACGAACTTCTCGTTGGCCGGGTTCTTCAGCGACTGGAAGTAGCCCATGCAGGACAGGAACCCTTCGAGGTTCTCGACACCGATGCCCGATGCCTCCTCCTCGGAGACGGCGAGTGCCAGCAGCGCCTGGGTCTTGCCGCTGTAGCCGGCGGCCTTCAGCTGCTTGTAGAAGGCGACGTTCGAGCCGCCGACCACGGTCGACAGGATCACATCCGGCTTGGCCGCCTTGATCTTGTTGATGACCGAGGCGAATTCGACGACGCCCAGGGGGATGTAGTCCTCGCCGACCACGGTGCCGCCGGCCTTGGTGATCGTCGGCTTGGCGATCTTGTTGGTGGTCCGCGGCCAGATGTAGTCCGAGCCGATCAGGTAGAAGCTCTTGCCCTTGTTCGCCGCCAGCCAGTTGACGGCGGCGATCACCGACTGCGTGGCCTCCTGCGCGGTGTACATGATGCTCGGCGACTGCTCGAGACCTTCGTAATACGTCGGGTAGTACAGCAGCCCCTTGCTCTTCTCGACCACCGGCAGCACCGCCTTGCGCGAAGCCGACGTGTAGCAGCCGAACACGGCCGACACCTTGTCGCGGTCGAACAGTTTGCGGGCCTTCTCGGCGAACGTCGGCCAGTCGCTGGCGCCGTCCTCGACGACGGTCTCGATCTGCTGGCCGAGCACGCCGCCGGCCTTGTTGATTTCCTCGATCGCGAGCTTTTCCGCATCGACGACCGAGGCTTCGGCGATCGCGATCGTGCCGGTCAGCGAATGCAGGATCCCGACCTTGACGTTGGCGGCGCTGGCGCCGTTGGGCCAGATGAAGGGTGCCGCGACGGCTCCGGCGGCCGCGCCGGCTCCGGCCTTCAGGATGTCGCGGCGTTGATTGTTGGTCATGAGGACTAGCTCCTTTTCCGCAGTGCGTTGATCTCGAGTGGATCGTCTGGAACAACAAACAAAAAAAGCCCGTGCCGACCGAAGTCGGAAACGGGCTTTTTCGCCGAACCTGTCATCGACAACCCTGTCGAATCCAGGCGAAGGACTGATGATCGTCGCGGCTTCCGGACCTGTCCGTGCACGACACTGTGCTTGAGCCGCAGCGACGAGCATACCAAAGTGCAAGTTTGATGCCATCTGCAGCGCCGCATCGGCACGCGCCGTGCATCCATCGGCGGCGGTGCGCTGGTGTCACGATCGGTGCAGGTCGACGACCTCGCACGATGGCGTCGACGCATTCTCGGGAGGTCGCTCTGATATCGTGCGTGGGACGACCGCCCCGCACCAGCGATGAAAGGGGACAGCCCGACAAGATGCGTCGGTCGTACCCTAGCCAAGCCCCGTCCTTCCCGCAATGCACAACACCAATCGAGGGCGTCATGCACTCCAACTCGTCAAGAAACGCACCATGACACCGCATTCCAAACCGGCGGCGGTCCGGCCAGGTCGCTGATGGCGCGCCGGCGTACCGACGGTCCGATCCGCATCGGAGCGCTGTTCTCGCGTACGGGCGTGACTGCGGTCATCGAACGTTCGCAGTTCATCGGCACCCGGCTCGCGGTCGAGGAGATCAACGAAGCCGGTGGCATCGACGGTCGCGAGCTCGAACTGGTCGCCTACGACCCGGAATCGCGCAGCGAGAGATTCCAGCAGCTCGCCGAGCGCCTGGTGCAGGACGACGAAGTCAGGGTGATCTTCGGCTGCTACATGTCGAGCACCCGCAAGGCGGTGATGCCGGTGGTCGAACGCTGGAACGCGCTGCTGCTGTATCCGACGCTGTACGAGGGCTTCGAGTACTCGCGCAACGTGATCTACACCGGGGCTGCGCCGAACCAGAACAGTGTCCAGCTCGCCGAGTACATGCTGCGGATGTTCGGAACCCGGGTCTACATGATCGGTTCGGACTACGTCTACCCGTACGAGACCAACCGGATCATGACCGACCTGCTGCTCGAGCGGGGCGGCGAGAAGGTCGCCGAGCGCTACCTGCCGCTGAACGCGCCGTGGCGGGACTATCTCGCCGTCGCCAAGCAAATCCGCACCGCGTCGCCGGATTTCATCTTCTCGACCGTGGTCGGCGAGGGGACCACCCATCTTCACCGGGCGTTCGCCGAGGTCGGCCTGGAGTCGACGACCACGCCGATCGCGAGCCTGACGACCTGCGAGGCCGAGGTCCAGGCGATGGGTCGCGAGCTGGCCCGCGGGCACATCACGTCGGCCGTCTACTTCGAGACGGTCGCAGGCGAGGCGAATCGCCGCTTCGTCGAACGCTGCCGCCGCCGCTTCGGCGAGGACCTGCGGACCAACATGTGTCTGGAAGCCGCCTACTTCCAGGTCCATCTGCTGGCCAATGCATTGCGCAAGGTGGGTTCGGACAACGTGCGCGAACTGCTGCGCGTGCTGCCAGGCTCGGAATTCGCCGCCCCCCAGGGCACGGTGCGCATCGACGAGGACAACCATCACACCTACCTCACGCCGCGGATCGGACGGGTCGACGACAGTGGCGGCTTCGAGATCATCGAGGAATCGGTGCAGTGGGTCCGGCCGGATCCCTACCTGGTCGACTACACCCTGGAGGACTGGTCCAACGTTCCGACGCTGAAGAAGCGCAAGGCCTGATGACATGGCGGTCACCAACAAGTCCGGGACGCTGCCGCTGCTGCGCTCGCTGCGCCAGCAGCGTATCGTCGTGCTGCATCCGGACGATGCCGACGGGCAGGAACTGATCGCGCAATGTCAGCGGATCGGCTGCCACGTGCGAGCGTACTGGCCACCGCCGAAGCAGCTTCCCGACGATGCCGGATTCGTGTTCTTCGCGATGCGACCCGAGATCCTGACGCTGAACTACGCACCGCTCGGCCGGCCAGGGGCGCCGCCGGCGATCGCCGTCATCACGTCCGAGGATCCGACCACGGTCGACTTCGTCCTGCGCTTCAATGCCCACGCGGTGGTGGCGTCACCGGTCAAGTCGTTCGGCCTGCTGAGTGCGATGGCGGTGGCGCTGCACATCGCGAACCGCGCCAGCGAACGTGAGCGCTACGTCCAGAAGCTCGAGCGACGGCTGGCCAGCCAGCGCATGGTCGACAAGGCCAAGGCGATCCTGATGCAGCTGCGCGGCGTGTCCGAGGAGGAGGCCTACCGGCTGATCCGCAAGCAGGCGATGGCCGGCAGGACGACGACCCACGACATTGCCGAAGGCATCATCAAGACCAACGAGCTGCTGGGCGACGCGCCGAAGGCGCCGCCGCTGAAGGCGGTCCCCCGGCGCAGCGAGAACTAGGGCCGTCAACAGGCCCTAGCAGCCCGGCTCAGCCGCCATCCGCCCGCCCGTCCGCAGAGCCGTCCGCAGAGCGGTCCGCTGAGCCGCCCGCGTCGATCCTCGGCACACACAGGCGCTGCCGGCGCCCGCCGACCTCCACCTCGACCACGTCGACCTCGACGCCGTAGGTCGACGCCAGCGACTCGCCGGTGATCACCCGCTCGGGCGGACCGACCGCGAGCAGCCTGCCCTGGCCGAGGATCGCGACGCGATCGGCGATCGACAGCGCCTGGTCCGGATCATGCGTCGAGACGATCAGGCCGTGGCCTTCGTCGGCCAGACGGCGCAACAGCCGCAGGATCCGGATCTGGTTGCCGAAGTCCAGGCTCGACGTCGGTTCGTCGAGGACGATGAACGGCGACTGCTGCGCCAGCGCGCGGGCGATAGTCACCAGCTGCCGCTCGCCTCCCGACAGTTCGGTCACCGGCCGGTCGGCGAGGGTGTCGATGCCGACGCTGCGCAGCGCCTGTCCGACGATGTGATGATCGTCACGACCGGGTGCGCCGAAGGCGCCGAGGTGGGCGGTCCGCCCGAGCAGCACCATCTCGCGCGCGCTGAACGAGAAGGCCGGTGTCGCCGACTGCGGCACGTAGCCGACCCTGCGCGCGAGTTCGAGGCGGGACATCGAATCGATCGCCCGGCCGTCGATCGTCACGCGCCCGTCGCGTGGCGGGATCAGCCCGAGCAGCGTTCGAAAGAGGGTCGTCTTGCCGCCGCCGTTGGGACCGAGCAGGCAGGTGATCGAGCCCGCCGGCATCGTCAGTTCGATACCGCGGCACACGATCCGGTCGCGGTAGCCGATCGCGAGCCCGTGGGCCTCGATCCGCCCGGTCGCGGTCGATCCGACGGTGCTCATGATCCGCTGCGGCGGGCGCGGAACAGCAGCCCGATGAACAGCGGCGTGCCGACCAGCGCGGTCAACACGCCGAGCGGGACCTCGACCGCGCTGGCCGACCGGGCGAGTGTGTCGACGAGCAGCAGGAACACCATGCCCAGCAGCACCGACATCGGCAGCAGCCGCGCGAACGAGGGGCCGACGATGAAGCGGGCGGCGTGTGGCACCAGCAGGCCGACCCAGCCGACCGTGCCCGCGATCGCGACCGCGGCGGCGGTCGCCAGCGTCGCACCGACGATCACCAGCATGCGCAGCCGCCGCACGTCGATGCCGAGTGAACGTGCCTCGTCCTCGCCGGCGGCCAGCGTGTTGATCCGCCAGCGTAGCAGCAGCAGCGGCGCGATGCCCAGCACGATCGCCGGCAACGTGCCGATGACGTCGGTCCGATCGACACCGGCCAGGCTGCCGAGCAGCCAGAACGTGATCGCGGGCAGTTGCTGGTAGGGGTCGGCCAGCACCTTCAGCAGCGAGACGATGGCACCAAACAATGCGCTGACGACGATGCCGGTCAGCACCAGGGCAAGTGTCGTGTCGTGGGCCCGCGCCGCGGCGGCGAGCGACGAGACGATCGCGACGGCCACCAGGCCGCCGCCGAACGCGAAGATCTGGATCGTCACGATGTCGCGCGACAGGAAGATCGCGAGCACCGCGCCCAGCGCCGCGCCGGAGCTCACGCCGAGGATGTCGGGCGCGACCAGCGGATTGCGGAACAACGTCTGGTAGGCGGTTCCCGCGGCGGCCAGTGCGCCGCCGACGACCAGCGCGGCGAGCACCCGCGGGCCCCGGATCTCGCGGATCACCGTGTCCGCGGTCGGGCTCAGGCCGGCGTCCCGGCCGGTCACCAGCCCGGCGAGCCAGCCGACCAGTTCGCCGGGCGACACCGGATAACGTCCGACCGCCATCGCCGCCGCGATCGCGGACAGCAGCACCAGGATCGCGGCGGCGTAGGCGAGCCCGGTGTGTCTCCTCGGCGATGGATCGGTGATGGCGCTCAACGATCCTGCTCCGCGCGGCACGCGGGACGGGACGCGGTGTGCCGGCGAGGCACCCATGCGCCGACGTGGCGGTGGCGGTTGGTGGTCAACGTCGCGCTCCGCCCGGCCGCCGGGCGTGTGCCAGGGTCGACGCGTTGCGGCGGCGGACTCGCGCCGGCGTGCCGGCACGATCGCGCGGGTAGGGAATGGGCATGCGGGGCCTTCGGCGGGCGCGGTCGCGGCATTGTGCCGCAACCCGCAGCGCACGAAGGTCCGGATGACGATCGGCGGTACTTCCCGCGCGGGTGCTTCGAAGCCCGGCCTAGGCCTGGCTGCCGAGCTTGAAGGTATCGACGATGTTGGACAGGCGATGCGCCTGTTCGCGCAGGCTCGCCGCGGCCGCGGCCGACTGCTCGACCAGCGCCGCGTTCTGCTGCGTCATCTGGTCGAGGCTGTCGACGGCCGTGTTGACGGTCTCGATGCCGCTGCTCTGTTCGGACGCCGACGACGAGATCTCGCTGATGCTGCTGCTGACGCGATGCACGGAGTTGACGATCTGCTCCATCGTCGAGCCTGCATCACGAACCAGTTCGGCGCCGGACTCGACGCGGCCGACGCTGGCCTGGATCAGCGTGGTGATCTCGCGTGCGGCATTGGCCGAACGCTGGGCGAGGCTGCGGACCTCACCGGCGACCACCGCGAAGCCCCGACCCTGTTCGCCGGCGCGGGCCGCTTCGACCGCGGCGTTGAGCGCCAGGATGTTGGTCTGGAACGCGATGCTGTCGATGACGCCGATGATGTCGCCGATCTTCTTCGAGCTGGTGTTGATGTCATCCATCGTCTGCACGACCTGGCCGACGACCTGGCCACCCTGCTGCGCGACCGACGCCGCGGTCGTCGCGAGATGGTTGGCGGTCTGTGCGGCCTGGGTGCTCTGGCGGACGTTCGCCGTCAGTTGGGCCATGCTCGAGGCGGTCTGCTGCAGGTTGCTCGCCGCGGCCTCGGTGCGCTGGCTCAGGTCGGCGTTGCCGCTGGCGACCTCGGTGCTCGCGACCTCGATCGACTGCGCGGCTTCGCGGATCTGCTGGACCAGCGAACGCAGCCGATCCTGCATCCGGTGCAGTGCCGACATCAGGCTGGTCCCGTCGCCGGCGGCCAGCGGGATGTGGGTGCCCAGGTCGCCGGCGGCGATGTTCTCCGCCACGCCGATCGCCTGGTCGGGCTCGGCCCCGAGTGCACGCATCAGGTAGCGGACCGACCAGAGCAGCGTGCCCGCGACCGCGACCAGCGAGGCGATCATCGCGCAACACACGATCGCCAGCACCAGCCAGCGCGTCTGCGCGAGTTCGTCGGTGCGGAACACGGCCTTGAAGCGGCCGATCTCGCGGCCCGACGAATCGAGCAGCTTGTTCTCGACCGACAGCAGCCCGGCCGTCGCAGCCGGCGCGGCGAGGGCGTCCGCGGTCAGCGACTTGCCGTCGGCGTCGAAGAACTCGGCGTGGGCGACCGACTGTCCGGCAGACAGTTCCTTGACGAAGGTGCCCAGCGCCGTCAGGTCGTAGTTGGTCACATAGGGTGATGCCACCTTCGAGACGAACTCGGCGAGGTGGGTCGCCTGTGCCGAGTGCCTGTCGGATGCGTAGCGCATCAGTGCGGTCGTGCCGACGAGTGCGGCCGCGACCATCACCACGACCGACACACCCAGCGTCGGCAACAGCAGCCGCGCACGCAGCGACAGGTTTTTCATGTGCATCCCCTGGCGAATCGTGACGCCGGATCAGAGCTTCGAGACCGGGACCGCCTTGCCGCCCTTGACCTGGGTCAGGAACACCTGCGTCGAGCCCTGGTGGCTGCTCGCCGAGTAGGCGATGCGCAGGCCGCCGAGGTCGGTGCCCATGCCTTCGAGGGCTGACAGCAGCGCCGCGCGGGTCGGCGCCGAGCCGGCCTTCTTCAGCGCCTCGTGCAGCACCGCGGCGTTGGTGTAGCCTTCCAGCGCGGTGTAGTTCGGTCCACCCTTGAAGTCCTGCAGGAACTGCTTGACCAGCGGCACACTCGAGTCGTCCGGTGACGGCATCACCTGGGTGATGTAGACACCTTCGCCATCGGCGCCGGCTTCCTGGATGAACTCCGACGTGCCGATGAACGAGACCGTCATGAACTTCGCCTTGATGCCTTCGGCGCGAGCCTTCTTGACGATCGCCGCGAACTGCTTGTACGTGCCGACGAACACCACCGCATCCGGTGCGGCCGCCTTGATCTTGGCCAGGCCCTCGTCGATGTCCATCGTGTTGCGCTTGTAGCGGGCTTCCTCGACGACCTTCAGGTTGCGCTTGTGCATCGCCCGGTTGACGCCGGCCTTGCCGGCCTCGCCGAACGCGTCGTCCTGGATGAACAGCGCGATCTTGCTGGCGCCGGCATCCTTGGTCAGGCGCTCGATCATCGCTTCGGTCTCGTCGAAGTACGAGGCGCGGACGTTGAACACCCACTTGTTGACCGGGTTGCGCAGGAACTCCGCGCCGGTGAACGGGAACAGGTACGGGACGCTGCTGCGCGAGGCGAGCGGCACCGAGGCCGTCGAGGTCGGCGTGCCGACATAGCCGAACAGCGCGAAGACCTTGTCTTCCTCGATCAGTTTCTTGGTCGCCGCGGCCGCCTTGTCCGGCTCGTAGCCGTCGTCCAGGCTGAC
>CADEEH010000017.1 GCA_902826305.1 uncultured Burkholderiales bacterium | reverse complement strand
GCTCGGCGACCAGCTGGCCCCAGTGCAGGTTCAGGCCGATCAGCCAGGCGGCGAGTGCCCCGGCAGCCAGCAACGCCGGCCAGCGCCATGCGCGCCAGTCGAAGTTGGCGAACCAGCGCTGCCCGGCCGCCTGCCGGCCTTCGAGCAGTTCGACCGGGCAGTTGCGCGGCGTCGGCAAGCCGTGGATGCGGAACTCGACCCCGCAGGTCTCGGCGGCCTTGGCCAATACGCTGCGCCATTTCGGATCGTCGATGAAGGCGAGCACCCGTTCGGGCTTCGGATACTTGAGTTGCGCGGTCTCGATCGCGCCGAGCACCGCCTCGAGCCGTTGTGTGCTGTCCTCGCCGGCGGCGCGGCCGAAACCGTCCATCGGCGCGGCCCGCATCGCGAGCCCGTTGTTCACGCAGGCGATCGCCCACGGCTCGCGCTGCGACAACGCCAGTTGCGCCGGCCACGCGGCCGCGACCCGTACGCCGCGACGCTCGAACGCGCCGACGACGAACTCGAGCCAGCCGCGGTCGATGACCGCGACCAGGCGTCGCGAGCCGCCCTCGGCGAGCACGGTGGCGGCAGGATCGTCGATCGTCGGTCCGGCGACCACCGCACACGAGGCGACATCCTGCAGGATCTGGTCCTCGATCACGTTGGGCAGCGCCCGGCGCAGCCTGGCGCCGGCCAGCGGCGGCACGGTCGCGTGCAGCACGGTGACGTCGCGGGCATCGAAGATCAGCGTCGCCGACTTCATCGACGGCAACGAATCGAGCGAATAACGCGCGAACCGCGCACTTGCCTCGTCGTCGCCGCGCGCGCGGACATAACCCATGATCAGCGGCTCGTTGGCGAACGCGCGCTCGCCGACCGAACGCGGCGGAAGCCACAGGGTCGCGTGCGACCGATTCAGAACCGATGCTGCCATACGATGTCGACGGTTTGGCCCGAGCGTTGAAGCAGCGTCTCCGTCTGCGATTCGACCCGGTCGAAGCGTACCATCCCCCTCACGAAGAACCAGTTCGAGTTGACCGACAGAAGGTTGACCGGCAGGCTGGGCGGATCCCCGAGTTGCCTTTTCGCGTCAGCGGCCGACTTGAAGAAGACGCCGCGATCGCGGTCCGACAACATCCGGCGCACGGCCCCGGGATCGAGGTCGGCGAGCGCGGCCAGCACCTCCGGTGTCGCGGTGTTCGCGTTGACCGGCGTCAGGTTGCTGGCCCCGGCGGCCGAGCGGCCGGCCGCGGTGGCGGCGGCACCGATCGCGGTCGTCGGCTGGCTCGGCAGGAACCAGACATGGGGTTCGAGCGCGGCGACCACCGCCGGGTCGTACCCGGACACGCCGAGCAGGTCGGTCACGCGCAGCAGCGGCAGCGCACTCGCGGCCACCGACTGGTTGTCGAGTGTGCGCGGGGTCGCACTGAGCAGCCGCGCCAGCAGCGTGTCGGCGAGACTCTCGGACTGGCCGAGCAGCGACAGCAGCCGGCGATAGATCGCGATCGAACGGTCGTCGGCCACGCCGGCGACCACCAGGTTGTTCAGGTTGAAACGCCCCTGGGCGTCGGACATCTGGCCGGCGAGCATCGCCGCGCGCTGGTTGTCGTCGAGTTTCGCGCCGGCGGTGACCGTCTCGTCGAGCCGGGTGTCGGCCACCGGCACCGCCCACGGTTCACCGAAGTGATCGAGCGCGCCGGTGCGTGTGTCCTCGCGCAGGATCACCCGCGCCCAATCCAGTGCCGCACGCTCGATCCAGCGCGCCTGCGACAACGCGAGCCGGTTCTCCACCGATCGCACGGTGACCTGCTCGCGCCAGAACAGCGCCGAGACCACGATCGTCGCCAGCAGCACCACCACCATCGCGGTGACGATCGCGGCCCCGCGCTGGGCACGATACCGGGTCCGCACGTCAGTCCTTCACCGAGAAGACGCGCAGGAAACGCTCCTGGCCGCGGCGCACGACCACCACCTCGAGCCCGGTCACGCTCTGCGTGGCCAGCGCCAGCGAGGCCAGTGCGCTGGGCGATGCGCCGGCCGGCAGCACCGGCACCGCCGCGGTCGAGCCCTCGCCGCCCTGCATCTGGCTGGCCGGCACCCAGCCGCGCCCAGGCATCCAGGCGCGCAGCTCGAAGCCGGTGACCCCGGACAGCAGCGGCTGCCAGGTGATCGGCCGCTCGGCGACCGGTGTCGTGCCGTCGGGCGACGGCGAGGCCCACAGGCCGAAACCCCGCTCGAGCACACCCTCGTTGACACGGTAGATCACCCGCTGCACCTGCAGCGCCTGCGCCATGCCGCTGGTTTCGCGCAGCAGTTGCAGCGCCGGCAGCGCGGGTTCACCCATCGACGAGAAACCGATCGACTTCGCATTGCGCAGCCCGAGCAGCCGCACCGGCCAGCTGCGGCGAAGATCCTCCTCGAGCTGCGTGAAGGTGACCGTCAGCGCACGCAGTTCGTCGGACGAGCGGACGATCGAATCGCGCCCGCGCAGCACCGAGTCCAGTCCGCGCCACGACAGGATCGCCAGCACCGCCATCAGCGCAACCGCGACCAGCAGCTCGAGCAGCGTGAAGCCGGCATCGCGGCGCCGGCGGCGACCGGGGGCGCGGCTCATCGTGTCCTCGTCGCGAAGCCGACCAGCCGCGCGAGCCGGTGTCCGTCGGCGGTTGCGTGCACCGCGACCTCGATGCGCCGGAACTGCGGGTTCGGCGTGGCGAAGACTTCTTCCTGGCAGGTGAGCGCCACCTCGGCCTGGCCACAATCGAAGGTGCGCTTGCCGACCGCCGGCCACTCCTCGACGACGCGGATCTGCGCCAGCCGGTTCTCGGCGCTCCACTGCGCCAGCGTGCGGGCACGCAGCTCGCCGCTGCCCAGTGCGAGTGAACCGGTCGCCTTCAGCGCACTGACCAGGGCGACCGCGACGATGGTCAACGCGACCAGCACCTCGATCAGCGTGAACCCGGCGGCCCGCGGGTGTCTTGCCGGCGCGTGCATCAGCGGACCTCGAACAGGCCGAGGCCGTTGGCGACGATCGACACCGCGCCGTCTTCGCGGGCGAGCCTCAGCTCGAACGGCACGTCGACGAAATCGCGGCCGAACTCCAGCGTGCGCAACCCGTCGGCACGCTGCAGCGTGACCCGGGTCGCCTGGCTCCACGGCCGTTCGCGCAGGTCCGCGTCCGCGAGCAGCGGCTGCCACTGCTGGTGGCGCAGGATCAGGAAACGATAACGCTGCTCGTCGGCATCGAGCCGGATCGGCACACCGCGCACCTGCGCTTCCTCGCGCGCGAGCGACAGCACCTGCGCGAGCCGGTCCGCTTCATATCGCAATCCCTGCCGCGATCCGGGCAGGCCGCTGATGCCGACCATGGCCAGCGCGATGCCGACGATCAGCATCGCGACCAGCATCTCGATCAGCGTGAAGCCGCCGACGGACGCTTTCAGCCGACGGGCGGTGGACGACGGGTTGTGCGGGACTGGGCCGGGGCCTTCGCCGCGGCGGGGCGGGCGGGCGGCCGTGACGGCGATGCGTCGGTACCGGGCGCTACAGGGCCCAGGACCCGATGTCGCCGTCGACGCCGTTGCCGCCGGCCTGGCCGTCGGCTCCGAAGCTGAATACATCGATCTCGCCCTTCAACCCCGGGTTGAGGTACTGGTAGGGCTTGCCCCACGGATCCACCGGCAGCTTGTCCAGGTACTGCTTCCAGTTGTTGGCTTCGGGGCCCGCGGTGGGCCGCATGACCAGCGCCTGGAGGCCCTGCTCGGTGGTCGGATATCGCTGGTTGTCGAGCCGATACAGTTTCAATGCCTGCATCACCGCGGCGATGTCCTGCCGCGCGGCCACACCGCGTGCCTCGTCCGGTCGTGTCATCACACGCGGCACGACCAGCGCGGCGAGCACGCCGAGGATGACGATGACCACCATCACCTCGATCAGCGTGAAGCCGAGGGCGCGGCGGTAACGGAACGATGAACGGTCGAATGTCATGGATGCCTCCCGGGCTATGATATCAGCCACCCCTGAAGGCCTCCGGCCGACGACTGACGAATGGCTCTGCTGAGTGACCGATTGAACAACACCGCGCTGGACAGCATGCTGCCCCGGCTGGCCTTGCTGTTGCTGGCCGGTGTGCTCGCGTCGGTGATCGCGTACTGGGTGGTGCAGATCGCCGCGCCGCGCTCGCCGGTCGCCCCGGCCGGTGCGATCGGTGATGCACGCGACGGGCTCGATCTGCAACTGGCCGGCCAGCTGTTCGGGCTGCCCGGCGGCGCGGCCCCGGCGGCAGGGCGCACGAACTCGAACATCCAGGTGGTTGGTGTCGCCGCCGGACCCCCGACCGCGAGCGCCGTGTTGATCGTCGACGGAAAGCCGCCGAAAGCGATCGCGATCGGCGACGAAGTGTCGGCCGGCATGAAACTCGTCGAAGTCCGCATCGACGCGGCGGTGTTCGACCGTGGTGGGGTGCGCAGCGAGGCGCCCGCGCCGCTGCGACCGTCGATCGCGGTGCTGACCAGCGGACCCCAGCAGCCGGGTGCGGCCAACAGTGCCGCGCCGGTGCCCACCGGTGGCATGCCGGGTGCGGCGTCCTCGCCCCCGCCCGGGGGGATGAGTTCGCCACCGCCGATCTCGAGTCCGGGGCAGGCCGCCGCGCAGGCGGCCGCTGCCGCCCATGCCGCGGCGCAGGCCGCTGGCGCGATGGCGATCCCGCCGACCGCGGTGATGCCGACCGTGCCACCCCCCGGCGGCTCGGCGATCGTGCCCGCGCTGCCCGGACAGCCGGCGGGCGCCCCGCCCCAGCCCGGCGGCCCGGCCAACTGAACCACGGCAGGGCACGTTCCCAGGGGGGACAACCCGGGCGCCCTGTCCGGGGGGCGCGGTAGAATCCCGGCAACGTTCCGTCCGGCCGCTCATTCGGACCCAGATTCGGACCCTCATCCGGCCCCCCGTCGACGTGCCCACCGCCTCTGCCTCGTTGCCGGTCGCTCCGCGCAAATCGTTCCGCGAGACCCAGTTCGTCGTGCGGGCGGAGGCGATCCTGAACGCGACCAACCATCTGCTCGCCAGCAAGGGCTACGAGGAGATGGCGATGGACGACATCGCTGCCGAGGTCGGCATCGCCAAGGGCAGCCTGTACAAACACTTCGAGTCCAAGGAAGCGCTGGCCGCCGCAGTGATGGTCCGGCTGCTCGATCGCACGCGCGACGCACTCGAGGCGCTGCCGGCCGAGCAGCCCGCGATCGAGCGGCTGCGTGAACTGCTGCGCTGGACACTGCGCGAGCGGCTCGCCGGTGGCGTGCCGCACCTGCCCTCGACCAGTCGGGCGCTGCGTGACAGCCTGATGGCCAACCGGCACTACATCGACCAGCTGATGTCGCTGTCCGAGCGGATCGGCACCCTGATCAAGCAGGCACGTGCCGACGGCGCACTGCGCGCCGACCTGTCCGACGAGTTCATCCTCTACTCGTTCTACGCACGATCGTGTGATCCCACACTCGACTACCTGAAGTCCGGTGATTCCGCGGCCGACTCGGCGGTGGTCGAGCAGATGATCTCCTCGTGTTTCGACGGCCTCGGGCCGGGTCGCTGAGCGGCCCGGCCCCGCGCTCCCCACCCCTACCGCGTTCCTTCGATGCGAGCCTACCTCGACATGATGCGGCACGTGCTCGAGCACGGCGTGCCGAAGGACGACCGCACCGGCACCGGCACCCTGTCGGTGTTCGGCTGGCAGATGCGTTTTGCGCTCGGTGAAGGCTTTCCGGTGCTGACCACCAAGAAGCTTCACCTGCGCTCGATCATCCACGAGCTGTTGTGGTTCCTGCAGGGCTCGACGAATGTCGCCTACCTGCGTGACAACGGCGTGACGATCTGGGACGAGTGGGCCGACGACCAGGGTGAACTCGGCCCCGTCTACGGCTACCAGTGGCGCAGCTGGCCGACGCCGGACGGCGCCCACATCGACCAGATCAGTGAAGTGATCGAGCGGCTGCGGCGCGATCCGGACTCGCGCCGGCTGATCGTCTCGGCGTGGAACGTCGCCGACATCCCGAAGATGGCGCTGGCGCCATGCCATGCATTCTTCCAGTTCTACGTCGCCGGCGGCCGGTTGTCGTGCCAGCTCTACCAGCGCAGCGCCGACATCTTCCTCGGCGTGCCGTTCAACATCGCGTCGTATGCGCTGCTGACGCACCTGGTCGCCCATCAGTGCGACCTGGAGGTCGGCGACTTCGTCTGGACCGGCGGCGACTGCCATCTGTACCGCAACCACGTCGAGCAGGCGCGCGAGCAGTTGCGGCGCACGACCTTCGCGCTGCCGCGCCTGCGGATCCTGCGTCGGCCGGCGTCGATCTTCGAGTACCGGTTCGAGGACTTCGAGCTCCTCGACTACCAGGCACATCCGCACATCAAGGCACCGGTGGCGATTTGAACCGGCCACGTGTCACGCTGCTGGTCGCACGTGCCGCCAACGGCGTGATCGGCCGCGACAAAGCGATGCCGTGGCATCTGCCGGAGGACCTGAAACACTTCCGGGCGACGACGATGGGCCATCCGATCGTGATGGGCCGGCGCACGTTCGAATCGATCGGCCGCGCGCTGCCGGGACGTCGCACGATCGTCGTCAGCCGCGACCCGCAATGGCAGGCCCCGGGGGTCGAACGGGCCGGATCGGTCGACGATGCGATCCGGCTCGCCGCCGGTCCCGGCCCCGAGCCCGCGATCGACGGCTCGGAGATCTTCGTCGTCGGTGGTTCGTCGATATTCGCGGCGGCGATGGCACGGGCCGATCGGGCACTGGTGACCGAACTGGCCGATGCCTTCGACGGCGACACGGTGTTCCCGCCGCTCGATGCGTCACAGTGGCAGTGCCAGCAAGGCGAGATGTGTGTGTCGGTCAACGGCATGCACTACCGGATCGACGAGTACCGGCGTCGCTGAGCCCGCGTCCGTGCCACGACGCCGGCGCCGTTCAGCGCGCCGTCGAAACGGGCCGCGGGCGCCCGGTGCAGCCGCCGACGCGCGCCGGCAGCACCAGCCAGGCGCCTTGACGGTACAGGTCGCGCACGAAGCCGGCGTGGTCACCGCGGACGCGGACACCGACCTGCGGCAGGTCGACCAGGCGCGCCGGCCCGGCTGCGGCGACCACCGCCAACGCGTGGTCGCGGCCACTGGCCAGCACGATCACGTCGACCGTCGGTTCGAGGACCACGGTGCCGGCGAGCACCGCGATGAACCAGGCCACGAGTGCCAGCGCGGCCACGCGCAGCGGGCGCACCGGCGCGGCCGTGCCCGCATCAGTAGTCGTAGACATGTTCGAGCACGAGACCGTTCGTGGGCAACGTCCGTATCAGCGCGGTCAGCTGGGCGACCGGCACGATCATTCCACGCCGCTCGGCCCCGGGGCGACCCTGCACCCGCACGACGGTGATCGGATCCACATCGGCCGACGGTGCAAACGGCTTGTTGCTGTCGCCGAGCACGGTGACGAACACGCGGTCGTTGCCGGCGATCTCCACCACCCGCCGTTGCCGCTGCGCCAGCCCCCGCACGATGTCGGTGAACTCGCGGTAGCGTGGGGTCTCGATGACGACGGTTCCCTTGCCCGGGCGCTCGACGACCTTGATCCGCGGATCGGCCTGCGCATCGGAGTTGTCCATGCCCTGGACGACGCTGCGGATCGCCCGCGGCGCCGGCGTGATGCCGGCGGCCGCGCCGATCAGCTTCGCGTAGGCCCACTTGGCGCCCCATTCGGTGCTGAGTGCGAACCGCCTTTCGACCGACCGCATCCACGCGGCGGATTCGAACGGTGTCTCGCGCCAGAACCGGAC
Source organism: uncultured Burkholderiales bacterium (assembly GCA_902826305.1). Lineage (GTDB taxonomy): Bacteria > Pseudomonadota > Gammaproteobacteria > Burkholderiales > Burkholderiaceae_E > CADEEH01. The sequence continues at coordinate 43,733 of CADEEH010000017.1, read as the reverse complement.
CAGCGTGTCCCCGAACGGGAATTCGTACCAGGGTGTGTGGCGCAGGAAGGCCGCGTAGTCGGCGGCGACCTGCGCCGAGAAACGGTCCTCGGCGGTCGGTGTCGTGCCGCGCAGCCATTGCGTCAGCGCGCCGACGCTTTTTTCGTACAGACCCTTGAACGCCAGTTCCATCGTGAAACTCGCGCCGATCACGTGCAGCATCACCCGGGTGTCGACCGGGATCGGTCCCCAGCCGCCGGCGATCCGGCGCACCTGGCAGAACGTGCGCCAGTAGCCGCCGATCGAGTCGACGTAGTCGAACGCGGTCTCGCCCGCGCTGTTCTGCACGGCCGCGAAGTCATCGTAGGCGTGGACGATGTACCACTCCGGATAGGTCAGCAGCGTGTTCGTCATCGGCCGCCGGTGTTCGGGCGCGAGCACCGGCTGGTAAGGCACACGGTTCGTGGCCTGCGCCGCGGGACGGCAGCCGGTCTCGACGGCGATGCCGGGCACCAGCGCGACGACAACCAGCACCGCCATCACAACGGCCAGGCGCAGCAGCCACCGTCGCCAGGCCTTCATCGCGATCCGTTCCGGCCGAGCAGCCAGCCGGCGACCAGCGCCAGGCCGCCGAGGCCGACGTGGGGCAGATTGCCGAAGACCCGGATCGGCAGCGGCATCGACTGCGCACCGTACAGCACGATGCCGAGGTCGAGGTATCCGGAACCGGTCGCCAGACCCATCAGGCCGTCGGCCAGGTACAACGCGCCGAAGACCTTCAGGAAGGTGAGCGCTGCCGCGCGTGATCGCCACGCCGCCCAGGCAGCCCACAGCGCCGAGGCCAGGTGCAGCGCATCGTCATAGATGTCGAGGGCGAAGATGCCGAACGCCCTGCCCTCGGCGTCGGTCAGTCCGGGCACGTAGTTCAGTGCACTGACCGCGGCCAGGATCAGCGCGTAGGCAGCCGCGATGCGGCGGGGGGTGTCCAACGGGCGTTCCGGCACACTCATCCGGCCAGGTAGTTGTCCCACAACCCGTGGCGGAACAGCAGGCCCGGGTCGTAGTGTCTCTTGCGCTCGGCGAATCGGCCGCCGGCGGGATAGACGCGTTCGAACTGATCGTGGCGCGCGTGCAGCCGGTACGGCAGGTAGTAGCTGCCGCCGAGCGCCGCGACGCGGTCGATCAGTGCCTCGGTCGTGCGGATCATGTCCGCCTCGCCATCGCCGGTCATCTCCTGCGAGAACGACATCACCGCGGCGATCCGGTCGGTGGTGGCGAACGACAACATGCTGGTGTCGTCGCGCGCGACGTAGCGCAGCGTCACGTTCAGGAATTCGGCGCGTGCCTTCGGGATCACCTCGCGACAGGCGGCCAGGAACTCGTTGAACCGATCCGGGGCGACGAAGTACTCGTGCAGGATGTCGGTCCGATAGCGGTCGCGGTTCTCCAGGTTGACCACCGGTTCGTTCATCAGCGTGTTGCGGGTCGCCGGGCGGGCGGTCTTCGGCGCGGCGACGGTCTCGGCGAACCAGCGCGCACGTTTGCCCGCTTCGGAGCCGATCTGCGCACGGTAGATCCGGCGTGACAGCCCGCTCAGCGCACCGCCGCCGCGATCGGTCGGCGGCAGGCCCTCGGGCGGCGTCGGCTGCGGCCGCATCGTCACCAGCAGCGCCTCGCGGAAGAAGTCGTCGCGCGCGACGTTCAGCCGGCCGTAGATCATCTTCACGTCGGGATCCTGCCGGATCGCCTGCGTGAACCGGCGCGCGAACTCCGCGGCCGGCATCGTCTCGAAACGAGGCGCCATCAGGCGGTTCTCGACCATCTCGACCTCGAGGTCGAGGATCACGCCGACGAGGCCGTAGCCGCCCATCGCGAGCCCGAACAGTTCCGCGTTCTCGGTGCGCGAGCAGGTGACGATGTCGCCGCTGGCCAGCATCAGGCGCAGCGACCGGACGGTCGAGCCGAACGGCCCGTACGGCGTCGGCCAGCCGTGTGCATTGACCGAGAACGTGCTGGCGACACCGAAATCGCTGTTCGACTGCATCACGGCCGGCGAGAAGCCGATCGCATCGAGCCGGGCGATCACCTGGTGCCAGCGCGTGCCGGCGAAGACCCGGAACGTGCGCGCGGCACGGTCCGGCTCGCAACGATCGGTCTCGAACGTCATCGCGGCGCCATCGCGCGGCAGGCTCTGCCCGCCCATCGAGTGGCGGGCCGCACCGATCGCCACCGGCCGGCGCGCCGACGCGGCGGCCTTCAGTTCCTCGCGCAGCCGGGTGATGAAGACCTGCTCGGGATCGTCGCGGGTGATCCAGTGCGAGAAGACCGGTGTCGCGCTGAGCCGGCTGGCGTCGTTGAGGACCAGGCGCTGGACCGGTTCGGCAAGCGCGGCGGGGACGGCAGCGGCCGTCGTGAGGGCCGCTGACGCGGTCAACACGCGACGGCGGTCAATCGAGGTCGGATTCATCGATCGATCATAGCCAGCACCGGCGTTCGCGAGCCCGCCTGCGCCCCCGTCACCCGACCGGCGGCCGGCGTGATCGGCCGACCGTCGGCCATCGCGTGATCGCGGCGGATCCTTCGGCGGGGGAACGCTACGGTATCGTGACGGGGTGAGACACGACACGTCAAGACCATTGGCCTCCGACCCGACCGCAAGCGACGACGCCAGAGGTCCGATCGTCGATCCGGTCGCCGGCGGTGTGCCGGTCGTGCGCTGGACCCGCGGCGTGCCGATCGAGGACGAGGCGCGGCGGCAACTTGCCAACGCGGCGAGGCTGCCGATCGTGTTCCGCCACGTGGCCGCGATGCCCGACGTGCACTTCGGGATCGGCGCCACCGTCGGTTCGGTGATCCCGACCGTGCGCGCGATCATCCCGGCCGCGGTCGGCGTCGACATCGGCTGCGGGATGATCGCGACCCGGACCTCGCTGGTCGCCGACGACCTGCCGGACAACCTGGCGTCGCTGCGTTCGGCGATCGAGCGCGCGGTACCCCATGGACGGGCACCGAAGGGGCGCGACCCCGGCGCCTGGCAGGACGTGCCGGGTGCGGTCGACAACGCCTGGGCCACCCTCGAGCCGGAATTCACCGACCTGTGCCGCGATCATCCGAAGCTCGCGAAGACCAACCATCGCGTGCACCTCGGCACGCTGGGCACCGGCAACCACTTCATCGAAGTCTGCCTGGACGAGACGGACACGGTCTGGTTCATGCTGCACTCGGGATCACGCGGTGTCGGCAACGCGATCGGCACGATGTTCATCGAACTGGCGCGCAGGGATGCCGAACGCCGGCAGGTGAACCTGCCGGATCGCGACCTCGCCTACTTCGAGGAAGGCAGCCGGCACTTCGCCGACTATGTGCGCGCGGTCGGCTGGGCGCAGCGCTACGCGGCGCTGAACCGCGACCTGATGATGCGCCGCGTGCTCGAGGCCGCACACACCGTGCTGCGTCGCCGGTTCGAGAGCCGGCAGGAGGCGGTCAACTGCCACCACAACTACGTGCAGCGCGAGCGGCACTTCGGCGAGGAGATCTGGATCACCCGCAAGGGCGCGCTGAGCGCACGCCCCGGTGAACTGGGCATCATCCCGGGCAGCATGGGGGCGCGCAGCTACATCGTCCGCGGCAAGGGCAATCCGGACAGCTTCCACAGCTGCTCACACGGCGCGGGCCGGGTGATGAGCCGCGGCGAGGCGAAGCGCCGCTTCACGCTCGCCGACCATCGCGCCGCGACCGAAGGCGTCGAATGCCGCAAGGACAAGGACGTGATCGACGAGACGCCGGCGGCCTACAAGGCATCGATGCGGTGATGTTCGCGCAGCGCGACCTGGTCGAGGTGGTGCACACGCTGAAACAGGTGGTCTGCGTCAAGGGCTGAGCGCGGACGAGGCCGACGGCGCCCCGCCCGCGACCGACCCGCGCATCAGGCCGCCTTGCGCTGCGCCGGTGCGAACATCGCTTCCATCGAGCGCCGGGTCTTGTAGGCTTGTGACGTCGTGTCCATCGCGACGTCGTCCCAGCTCAGGCTCTGCCCCTGCCGGACCGGGCGCACCACCTTGACGTCGTGTGCCAGGCCCAGCGGCAGGCCGCCCATCGCCGCCGACTTGTGCGCCGGCAGCAGCTTGCCCCACACCGTGTAGCCACCCTCGCCGTCGAGCATCTCACCGGGCTGCAGGTCACGCTTGGCGGTGGCGACCACGTCGGCGTTCCAGGCGGTGGCCACGCCGGTCGGCTCGCCGCGCACCGCGACACTGGCGACCGACACGCCGACCTCGAGCCCGATCAGGTGCCAGCGCTTGTACAACGTGAAGTAGCGCCCGCTCGGATCGGTGTGTGCGTTGTATTCCTCGAAGCAGTTGCGGATGTAGTCGGTCTCGCCCTCGACGGTGACCCAGACCCCCATCCGGATGTCGTACGGGATCGTGCGGCCGTCGGCTTCGAGCGAGGAGATCACCTCGACCATGCCCTTGTGTTCCAGCACCCCGCCCTCGGCGCGCGGCCGCGTGACGAACGGGATGTCCTCGACGCTGGCCGGCGGGTACAGCAATCCGTCGCTGGGCACCGCCAGGCCGGTGGCGTTGGAGACCGCGGTGCATTCGATCGACGGCTTGGAGCCGTCGAGGAAACTGTTGAACATCTTCGGATTCAGCCCGCCACGTTCGGCCTGCTCGGGTGTCAGTCCGTAATAGCCCCAGACCGTCTTCGGCGTCGAGCGGCTGAAGTGCGGCAGCCACTTGTGGCCACGGCCGGCCGCGACCACCGGAAAGCCGCAGGTGCGTGCCCAGTCGACCAGGTCACAGATCAGCGCCGGCTGATCACCGAACGCAAGCGAGTAGACGACACCGTGTTCTTCGGCGCGCCGGGCCAGCAGCGGCCCGCAGAACGCGTCGGCCTCGACGGTGACGTTGACCACGTGTTTGTGCTGCGCGAACGCCTCCAGGCAATGGTCGACGGCGGCGATCGGATGGCCGGTGCACTCGACGATCACGTCGATCGCCGGATGTCGCACCAGCGCCTGCCAGTCGTCGCCGACATGGGTGTTGCCGAGCCGGACCGCCTCGTCGAGCGAGACGGCCTGCGTGCGCTGCGCCTCCCAGCCGACCCGGGCCAGGTTGGCCCGGGCGTTGGTCGGCGACAGGTCGGCGATGCCGACCAGGTGGACCCCCGGCGTGCGCGGAATCTGCGCCAGGTACATCGAGCCGAACTTGCCGGCCCCGATCAGTCCGACACGGACCGGCCGCCCCTCGGCGGCACGTTTCGCGAGTTTGGCGTACAGGTTCATGCGGCCACCTCGAGCTTGTCGATCGGTTCGGTGGAGGTCACCAGCGCACTGGCCGGCATGCCGTCCTTCCAGGGCAGATCGACCGGGTAGTCCGTCAGCAGGCAATCGTCGGGCAGGCAGTCGATCGGCGCGAAGTCGCGATGGGCGATGTATTCGGGGCGCTTGAAACGGCGGATGTGGTTGCCGACCGCACACAGGCTCAGATAGACGCTGACCCGGTTCCAGGGACTCATGTTGCTGGTCGAGGCATGCACCAGGCAGGAATGGAACAGGATCATCGATCCGGCCGGGCCGTTCGGCGAGATGATCCCGCCCGGCACGTAGCGACCATCGGCGTCGAACGTGCCCTGCCCGCCCCCGCGCTCGACCAGCTGGCCGATCAGCGCGTTGTCGACGGTCCACAACGGATAACTGGTGGTCTCGAGATCGTGTTTTGCATCGAGCACGCCCTTCTTGTGGCTGCCGCGGATGAACATCAGCGGACCATTGAACGGATTGACGTCGTCCAGGAAGATCGCGACGTTCATCGCCCGTTCGGTCGGCATCAGGTCGTCGTTCTTCCAGGTGCCGTAGTCCTGGTGCCACTGCCAGACATCGCCCTCGTGGGCCATCTTGCCGTTGATCTTGAACTGGTGCATGTACAGGCGCTCGCCGAACAGGTCCTGCACCGGCTGCACCATGCGCGGATGGCGCGCCAGCTTCGCGAACGGCTCGCTGTACAGGTGCGCGGCGAAGTTCGTGCGCACCGCGTCGGATCCTTTCTCGCGCACGTTGTACGCCTCGCGGCGGGCGTACAGCGCAGGCACCGCCTCGGTCAGTGTCCTGGTCTCCTGCGGCGTGAACAGTCCGGGGAAGAACAGGTAGCCGTCGCGATCGAAGCGTTCGATCTGTTCGGGGGTCAATCTCATCAGGTGTCTCCTCGGTCAGGGGCTGTCAACGTCATGGGGGCGCTCGCGCTGCTGCCTGCCGGGCCGCAGGGCGGGTCGGATGCGGTGGCGCCCAGCTCCCGCACGATGTACTCGGCCGCGCACCGGCTGTGCTCCAGCATCAGCCCTTCGGCGCGCGCGCCGTCACCGGAAGTGATCGCCTCGGCGATCGCCTCGTGTTCTTCCCACACCGTCTGGCGCAGACCGGAGCCCTGCAGCACGGCACCGATCGCGCGCCGGATGTGGCTCCAGTGCAGCTGGGCGCTGCGCTGGAGCAGCGGATTGCCCGATGCCTGGTAGATCGCGACGTGGAATGCGACATCGGCATCGATCATCGCCGCGACGTTGCGACCCCGCGTCGCCGCCCGGCCGCGTTCGATCAGTCCCGGGTCGATGCACGCGCCGAGCCCGGCCGCGAGCTTCGCGGCCAGCGCATCGAGTGCGCCGCGGACCTGGTAGACGGCAACGATCGAATGCGGGTCCAGCGGCGCGACCTGCAGGCCGCGGCCGGGCGCGTCGAGGACCAGTCCGTCCTGCTTGAGCAGGCGCAACGCCTGCAGCACCGGCTGGCGCGACACCGCCAGCCGCCGCGCGAGGTCCTCCTGCGTGATGCGCTCGCCGGGTGCCAGCGCACCGGCGCTGATCGCCTCGTGCAGCACCTGATAGGCCTGCTCGACCAGATCGGGCGCGGCTTCGAGCCTGGCGAGCAGCGGCTGGGCGGACATCGATTCCCCGGAGGCAGGTTCCGGCGCGAGACGGAACACCATGGCGTGTGGATTCTGTATACAGAGTACACGCCAAGCGCTGTTTCGGTCAATCCCGGTCGCCGCAGAACCCGTCCGCGGCGGCATCGAACCAGGTCGCGCCTTCCTCGACCCCTGCCGGCAGGGGTTGGATCCGGATACGGTCGCCTCACCCCAGTTGCATCGGCTTCGGCCCGCCACTGATCCCCCACGGCACCCCGAAACGATCGGTCACCATCCCGAACTGCTCGGCCCAGAAGGTCTCGCCCATCGGCATCCCTACCGATCCGCCCTCGCCGAGCGCGGCGAACACACGTTGCCCTTCAGCGGCGGTCGGAAAGACCAGCGCCATCATCACGCCGGTGATGCCCTGGTACGGAATGCCTGGCGGAGTGTCGCCGGCCATCAGCGCAAAATCCGGATGCACCAGATACGCATGCATGATGCGGCCGGCGGCCTCCGGCGGCGGCTTCTCGCCATCGGGCACGTCGCCGTAGGTGATCATCGCCTCGAGCTTGCCGCCGAGGACACGTTCGTAGAACTTCATCGCCTCGGCGCATCGGCCGTCGAACGACAGGTAGGCACAGAGTTGCGGCATGGTCGTGTGTCCTTGTTCGGCTGTGGATGGTGTGCAGACGACGATCCGGGGCACGACGATTCGACACCCGGCCGCATGTCCTGCACTTTGCCGTCAACCGACCGGCCCGACGTCTAGACCGGCGACTCGTCGGCGAGCCGGCGCAGCGCGTCGCGTGCCGCCGTCGACAACACGTCGAGCCGGGCGGCGATCCAGCCGAGGGCGAACAGCGCGCGCGGGTCGGCTTCGCTGATCTCGCGGTACATGTCGCGGGCGACCACGAGATCGTTCAGTTCACCCAGCACCTCCTGCACGGCCGCGAGTTCCCGCAGGTAGCGCGACACCCGCCGGGGCTTGAGCAGCGGGGCGAGGAACTCGACCGCGTAGCGCTGGCGCTTGACCCGCTTGCGCAAGCGGTGGCGTGTGTCGTCGTCCAGCGTCAGGAATGTCTCGCCGGCCGCGCTGATCGCTGCATGCCACTTGGCCAGGCGCCGCTGCGCGAGCCTGGCGAACGGCCTGGGTTTCCGGGCCGGCGGGGGCGGCTCCGTGCCCGCGTCGACGGCGGGCGGCAGGTCCACATTCGGCGGGGACTGTGTCGCCGGGTCCGATGAGCCCGGCAAGTCCGGGACCGAGGAGCCCTGGCGCGACGCGCCGTCGTCGACAGGTGGTGAGGGTGGCGGTCGGCTCGACAACTCGATCGACCAGCGCAGCAGGCCCAGCACCAGGTCCTGTGCGCCCGCGTGACGCGCCAGCTGCCCGACCGGATCGAGCGCTCCAGCGCTGCGATGCAACGGCAACGGCGGCGCCCCCGCACGCGCCAACGCCGGCGCGATGTCGCTGGCGATCACGTCGAAGTCGCGATTCGCGCCGAAGCGGCCGAAGACGGCACGTGCGCCCTGCTCGATGTCCGCGGGCAGCACCACACCCCAGCCGTCGAACAGTCGCATCGCCGAGCGAAGCCTGCGCAACGCGACGCGGGCCTGGTGCACGTATTCGTCGGTCGCCGGTGAAGGCGGCTGGCCGGGCCGTGCGCCGGACGACTCCTCGCCGATCGCCAGCGGCGCCAGGTTCTCGACCAGGTGCGCGTGGCATTCGAGCACGATTGCGTGCAGCGCTTCGCGCGCATCCGCCGACTTCGCGTACTGGATCCGGCGCGCCTTGCGCGGCGGCGCGAAGCGCAGTCCGCGCGCCAGCAGATCACCCTGTTCGGCCTTCGAGCGCGGATCGATGCACAACCCGAAACGGGCGCGCCAGCGCGCCGCGAGCGCCAGCAGCGCCTGCGGGTCGCCGGCCTGCAGCTCGAACTCGATCTCGCTGAGCGGCGCGCGCCGATCCTGCGCGATCACCTGCCCGACGTCGAGTGCGGCCTCGATCCGCGAGGAACCCGCGCGCAATTGCCGGGTCTTGCGTCGCACGTCGGTCTCGAAGCGCACGGCCGGCAGCTCGCCGCCGAGCGCCTTGGCGAGCCGCTGGCCAGCATCGGTGCCGTCGAAGGCAGCCAGGTCGAGCTGATCGTCGGGCCGGACCGATTCCAGCTCGACGCGTGTCAGCGGCGTCGCGCCGGCGGCCTTGAGCGTCTGCACCCAGCGCCGATTTTCGCGGCGCAGGCGCAGTGCGATCGCCGCCTCGGCCAGTGCACACGACGCGGTATCGAAATATCGGGCGCGCAGGCGCTGCGTGTGCACCGCCGCGCCGCGCGCGGCCAGCGCCTTCTCGAGCGCCGCACGCTGCCCGCGCGGCACGAAGAACTTGATTTCGGTCTCTTCGCCGATGATCGCCCCCTGCAGAATCCTGCGAGCCGCAGAGAGTAGCGTGATCCGTGCCCGCGAAGGTTACAGCGGTAGAATCGCCGCGACGCCCCCGTAGCTCAGTGGATAGAGCATCCCCCTCCTAAGGGGAGGGTCGCACGTTCGATTCGTGCCGGGGGCGCCATGGATCCCGTTGGTGAAGTACCGTCAGTTCGACGACTCCTTCGCACAGTCCCAAGCCTTCAGCTTCTTGTCTTCACCGTATCTTTGGACCGCCGAGCGGACCATCGGTGCAATGACCTGCATGTCGGCCGCATAGATGTCCGACGACTTCTGCCACCGCATCCCGTCCCACGTCTGGATCCAGACCTGATTGCCGCCCATGTGATCGCTGCAGGAGGTGACCACCGGCGTCATGAAACCACTCAACCCCAGGGCGGCGATCGCCGCGTCGTCGATGGCCAGGTTCTCCAGCCCCCAACGCACCTGCTCGCCGGTCAGCGGCTTGCGCCCGTACTTCACCTGCGCCCGCCGCACTCCCTCGACCGACAGCATGGCCGCCACCATCCCGCGGTTGTACAGCACCTCGCCGATCTCGTCCTTCTGGCCGGTGCCGTCGCCTCGGTCGTGGACGTATCGGACGATATCCCGATGCACCTGACCTCGCCCGGAAGAAGTCTGGAAGGACAGCGCGTTGTAGCCCTTGGCGCCTTCGCCCGCGGGACGCGTGTCCTGTTCGGCGCCCGCCCACCAGACGCCGTAGATCCGTTCGCGAGGGTATCCGGTGGCCACCGCCTCCTTGATCGCGGTCGAGTTCATCGCCCCCCAGCCCCAGAGGAAGACGTAGTCCGGACGCAGTTGCCGGACAGTCAACCAGGTCGCCTTCTGCTCGAGGCCCGGATGCGTGACGGGCAACAGCTGTAGGTCGAACTCGTGCAATCGAGCGCGCTGCTGCATCAACGCTATCGGCTCCTTGCCGAAAGGCGAATCGTGATAGACCAGGGCGATTCGCTTGCCCTTCAGGCTGCCCAATCCGCCCTCCTTCGCACCGACGTGCTGCACCAGGACATCGGCAGCGGTCCAGTACATGCCGCCCAGCGGGAAGTTGTACCGGAACATGGCGCCATCGATCGACTCGGATCGGCCGTAACCGGGAGTGATGATCGGGATCCTGTCGACGGCACTCCTGTCCGTCACCGCGGCGGTCAGGCCGGTGGACATCGGATGAAACGCCGTCGCTCCGGTCGGCCCCCTGCCCTTCAGCCGCTCATAACACTCGATGCCTCGATCGGTCGCAAAGCCGGTTTCACATTCCTCGTAGGTCGCCTTGACGCCGCCGATGCCGCCGTCCCGGGCGTTGACGAGCTTCAGGTAGTCGACGTAGCCGTTGGCGAACGGCGCGCCGTTCGGCGCGTAGGCGCCCGTCCGATGAACCAGGACCGGGAAGAACTGCTCGTGGTCTGCGGCTCGGGTGTGTCGCGGCAGCAGCGCGGTCAGCGCGGCGCCGACGATCACGGTGAGAATCGCCGATCTCGCGTGTTCGATTGCCATGGTTGCCTCCCTGCTTCCTGCGACAGGTCCGTCAGGAGCACCGCTCGCTCCCTTGCACGCTGCGGCCATTCCGCGTCGCATCCGGACTATTCGCGACGTTGGTGTACCCGTCTTGAACTTCCGCGACACCGGGTCGCTTGCGGTGTCATGCGCACACACTCGCCGAGGGAGTATCTTGAGCACCGCGTGCCGGACCCGCTCCCGGGCCACACGACGCGGGACGCCTTGGCGCCCGCGCTCACAGCAACAGGAGAAGACCATGAGAATCGCATCGACCACCCTCGCCGCCCTTGCCGTCACCCTCGGCACCGCGTGCTCGTCACTGCCCTCGAAGATCGAACCCTGGAGCACGACCGAAGGCATGAACGCGCCGGAGAGCGCCTATGTCGCCGACGGCGTGCTCTACGTCTCCCAGGTCGGCATGCGCCAGGGCGGCACGCCGAACGACAAGGACGGCAATGGCCGCATCTCCAAGCTCGCGCTCGACGGCAAGGTGATCGCCGCCAACTGGGTGACCGGGCTCAATTCGCCCAAGGGCATCCGCAGCCACGGCGGCACGTTGTGGGTCTCCGACATCGACGAGGTGGTCGGCATCGACATCGCCCGTGGTGCGATCGTCTCGCGGGTGAAGATCGACGGCGCCAAGTTCCTGAACGACGTCGCCTGCGGCCCCGACGGCACCGTCTACGTGTCCGACATGCTGGCCAGCCGGATCTGGCAGATCAAGGACGGCAAGCCGAGTGTGTTCGCCGAAGGCGAACAGATCGAATACCCGAACGGCCTGCTCTACGAGAACGGCGCGCTGGTCGTCGGCGGCTGGGGCAAACCCGAGGCCGACTTCTCGACGAAGACGCCGGGCCGGCTGTTCAAGCTGGACATCGTGACGAAGAGCAAGACGCTGATCACACCGACACCCACCGGCAACATCGACGGCGTCGAGTCCGACGGTCGCGGCGGCTACGTGATCACCGACTGGATCGCCGGCCGGGTGATCCACGTCTCGCCGACCGGATCCACGCGTACGCTGCGCCAGTTCAAGTCGGGCACCGCCGACCATGCGTACCTGCCGGGATCGAATACACTGATCGTGCCGCAGATGATGGAAAACCGGGTCTTCGCCGACGACCTCGGCAAGGACATGGCGCGCTGATCCACACCGGTCCACACGATCCATCGCGGCCGACCCCCGCGCCGACTCCCGGCGCGGCCTGCTTGAACGGAGTGCCGCGATGACCCAGCCCCGCTTCGGCCTCGACGGCCGTGTCGTGATCGTCACCGGCGCGGCGCAAGGCATCGGTGCTGCCTGTGCCCGTCGCTTCGCCGCGGAGGGATGCCGGGTGATGCTGGCCGACGTCGACGCCGACCAGGGGCAGGCGCTCGCCGACGAACTCGGGGCGCGCTTCACCCGCTGCGACGTCGGCTCGGCGCGGGAGTGTGATGCGCTCGTTGCCGCCACCACCGATGCGTTCGGCGGTCTCGACATCCTGGTCAACAACGCCGGCATCCTGCACAGCGCGGACTTCCTGGAACTCGCCGAAGAGGATTTCGAGCGCGTGCTGCGGGTCAATCTGAAGGGGGCGTTCCTGATGACGCAGCGCGCCGCGCGCGCGATGATCACCGACCGCGCGGTCCGCGGCGGTGGCGCGATCGTCAACATGAGTTCGGTCAATGCGCTGCTGGTGATCAAGGGGCTGACCGCGTACAACGTCAGCAAGGGCGGGCTGAACCAGCTGACACGATCGGCCGCGCTGGCGCTGGTCGACCACGGCATCCGCGTCAACGCGGTCGGACCGGGCACGATCGCCACCGAGATGGCACGCCACTCGGTGATGCGCGACGAGTCCGCGCGCCGCCGGCTGATGAGCCGCACGCCGATGAAACGGCTGGGTGAACCGGACGAGATCGCGAGCACGGTCGCGTTCCTGGCCAGCGATGCGGCGAGCTACATCACCGGCCAGGTGCTATATGCGGATGGCGGGCGGCTGGGGCTTAACTACACCGTCGAGGTGTAGGTACAACACCGTGATCGCAACTCCAACGAGAGTTGCTTGTCCCCGACTTAAAATGGTCGCGTCTTTAGCTTCCCGGCATCGCAATTGGCATGAGGTATCGCAAAGACTTCTCGCAGGTTGAGTTCGGCTCTCGGGGGCTGGCTGCCTACGGCCCGGGAGGTGCGCAAACTAGAGAAGAGTGGCAGGCATTGTGCATTGAGCAGGCCCTAAAGGGCCCGCTCTCGTTTGCCGCTTGGCAACACGAAGTACGGGCACAAGAGGCAGATGCTGTCGGAGGTGCCAAAAACTTCTGGGAGGGGAAGTACAGAGTGGAGTTCCCGTTTGCCACGCGCAACGCTGACGGCATCTTCGGAACCTCTAAATTGCATAGATGCGCGGCGGACTTTGGCAACTTAGAGTGTGAACACGCCTTCGCCGGCTACCAGTTCTTTTTCGGAGCCGACTTCTCGGGCGCGAAACTGCTCGTGTGCGACTTTAGCAAAGCCAGCTTTACCGGGGAACTTCGCTTCTTTTGCACAGATTTTTTTGATCATTCGAATTTTTCTTCTATCGAAATGTTCGGGACCGCTCAGTTCTACGCAGTGCATTTTCGCAAATCGGTTGCTCTCGTCGACTGCAAGTTTGACGGCATTCTTTTGTGCAGTATGTCAACCTCCTCGGGCCCATTTGCGCTGGATGGAACGCAGTTTCGAGGGGAAGCGATCTTTACTCATAACAAGTTTACCAATGCGTTTCGGTGTCAGGACGCTGTGTTTTCTCGATGCAGTTTTGCAAGCACCACCTTTGCTGGTCCAGCATCTTTCCAAGCCGCGCGATTTAGCGAGGGTGCCGCCTTCGAGCAAGTCAAGTTTCTCGGGGACGTCGATTTCACAGGCAGCCAGTTTCATCAGGAGGCCGTGTTCTCCGACTCGAGTTTCAGTGCACTTGCTCGATTCGGCGACAAGAGCTATTTCAATCAAGTGCCAGCCCCACAAGGGCGTAAATACAACCCGTCTTTGTTCTTAGGCACAGCCTATTTTGAGAGAGTGACATTTAGCGGCCCCGCGCTGTTCGATTCTGTGAGCTTTCGAGGTAACTGCCTTTTCACCGATGCCACATTTGACAGTATCGTGCGCTTTTCTGACGCAGACTTCGGCAACGACGCAAACTTCGATGGCGCATTCTTTACTGGCGCTGTTGATTTAAGGGCATCGTGCTTTCGCAGGTGTCCATCGTTTCTTGGTGTCGAACCGTCTGCCGCATTCATAGTGGCTGCAGACTCCATCGGACCGGATACCTCGCCACTTGCCATTGACCGCTTCCGTGCGTTGAAGCTCATCGCGTCCACACAGAATAATACCGACGCTGCACTTGCATTTAACGCTCATGAATTGAGAGCACGAGCGCGAGAAATGGGTGAACCACTATGGTTCCGACTGTCTTGCACGGTGTACGACAAGTGCTCAAAGTTTGGAACGTCAGCTAAGAGGCCTTTTGTCTTGTTGCTCTCAGCGTACATATTGTTTATGTTGTTGGCACTCGCCGTGTCGCCATTCTTGAAAGACGGTGTGCGATTCGCGTGGTCTCTCGATTTGTTCGATAAGATGTCTTGCTCTTGGCAAAGCCCTACGCAAGTCGGAGATCGTGAAGAACCTGTAGTTCTGGATGCGTATAGGGCCTCGTTTGAGTACACTTGGACGCGGTCATTCGGGGTCTTTGATTTCGTCGATGAAGACAAGTGGTCGCGGCAACTAAACCAGCGGCTCTGGGGCAAGTCATACGAACCGTGGCCGCTTAGGCTTGCTGGCATCTTTTTCGGCTTCCATCAATTGCTGATGGCTTTCTTTCTTGTACTAGCAGTCCGCAATCGTTTTCGCTTGTAGGAAAGCATCCCCGCCTGGTCAGACCAGCCCGGGCTGCCACAACGCCGCCACCGCGTAGGTGGCGAACATCGCGGCCACCAGCCAGCGGCTGTCCGGACTCTCGATCGCGTAGACCAGCGGATCGTCGTGCATCTGGCCGCGGGCGGTCGCCAGCCACAACCGGCCGAGCCAGATCAGCAGCGCCGTCAGCATCAGCCACAGCAGTTGCGGCGACGCGTAGCGACGCGCGACCTCGGGGGTGTTCACGTACAGCGCCAGCACCAGCACCGCCGCGACCGAGGTCGCGATGCCCAGCGGCTGCAGCACCGTCAGGTCCGAGACCGTGTATCCCCGCCCCTGCCCGGTGTCCTCGTCGCGGACCACACGCGAGACCAGTTCACCACAGCGCTTGACCAGCGCGAGGCTGAAGAACAGGAACACCGAGAACGACAGCAGCCAGAACGACACGTCGACCCCGATCGCCGCCCCGCCGGCGAGGATCCGTACGGTGTACAGGCCGGCGAGCATCGCGACGTCGAGCACCGGCACACGTTTGACGAACAACGTGTAGCCGAAGGTCATCAGCAGGTAGATGACGACCCAGGCACCAAGCGCCCGGCTGATCGCGAATCCGAGCCCGAGCGACCCCGCGAGCAGCAGCGCGGCCAGCGCGAAGCCGCCGCTGATCGGTAACAGCCCCGAGGCGAACGGACGGCCGCGTTTGCGCGGATGGCGGCGGTCGGCGGCGAGGTCGAGCAGGTCGTTGACCAGATATCCCGCCGAGGCACCGAGGGAGAACGAGATCATCGCGAACACGGCGGCGCTGAAAAGCGCGATCTCGTCGACCCGGAACGAAGTGACCAGCGGCACGAGCAGCAGCAGGTTCTTCAGCCACTGGTGCGGCCGCATCGCGTCGATCCACGCCGGCAGCGAACGCAGCGTCGAGGGCGACGGTTCGAGCACCGCCTGCACGTTGCCGGCATGCCGTGCGCGCCGGATCACGCCGGCGCCGGCGCCGACGACGATCGCCTGCCGTGCCGCGCGCAGGATCGCCAGGTCCTCGGGACCGTTGCCGCAGTAGTCGAACGCGCCGCCGGCGACCGCGCGGATCGCCTCGAGCTTGCGCAGGCCTTTCAGGTTGCGCACGCCGTCGCTGGCGAGCACGTCGTCGAACAGTTGCAGGTGATCGGCGACCGCCTGTGCCATCGACGAATCGGCGGCGGTGGCGAGCACGATCCGGCGCCCTTTCTCGCGCTGCTCGCGCAGCCAGGCGACGAAGGGTTCACGGTACGGAAGCAGCGAGACGTCGAGTGAACCGGCCGCCGCCATCTGCTGCTTGAGCAGCGCACGACCGCGCCACAGACCCATCACGCCGAGCACGGTGGCCACCGGGTCGACGCGCCATCCGGCCGCGAAACTCTCCCAGAGCGTGTCGCTGGCGATCAGTGTGCCGTCGAGGTCGACGAACAACGGCACCGGATCCGGCAGCGGGGCCTCGCGCGGCGCGTCGAGCCCCTGGCCGTCACCGGCGAGCGGAGGCTGTGCCATGGTCGGTCCCAGCATCGGCCGATTATAGGGCCCGCTTCCCCCCGCACGCGTTATCCTCGACGCTGGCGTCGGGGCCGTTGCCCGCGACCGCGGATGGATCGCGCACCGCGGCAATACGGAGCGCGACGGCACGCCGAGCGTCGGAGGAGACACGATGAACGATTCCCGCGCCGACACCGCCGGCCTGGTCCTGTGCACCGTCGACGGTGGTGTCGCGACCTTGACGCTGAACCGACCGCAGGTGCTCAACGCGCTGATCACCCCGCTGCTGGCCGAGTTGCGGGCGCGGCTCGAGGTGATCGCCGGCGACGACACGATCCGCGCGGTCGTGCTGACCGGTGCCGGGCGAGGTTTCAGTTCCGGCGCCGACCTGTCGGCGGCGCTGAGCACACCGGACGGTGCCCGCCCGGATGTCCAGCGGCTGCTGCGCGAGAGCTACCACCCGGTGATCCTGGCGCTGCGCCGGCTGCCCAAGCCGGTGATCGCCGCGGTCAACGGCCCGTGCGCGGGGGCCGGGATGAGCCTGGCGCTGGCCTGCGACGTCGTGCTCGCGGCCCGTTCGGCCACGTTCCTGCAGGCATTCTCGAAGATCGGCCTGATTCCGGACGCCGGCAGCACCTGGCTGCTGCCGCGGCTGGCCGGTGAATCGCGCGCCCGCGCGATGGCCATCCTCGCCGAGACGATCGATGCCGAACGGGCGGTGGCGATGGGACTGGCCTGGCGGGTCGTCGCGGACGACGCACTGGCCGCGGCCGCGCTCGACCTCGCGAGGACCCTGGCCGCCCGGCCGACGCGTGCGATCGCGCTGATCAAGCAGGCGCTGGACACCAGTCCGACGCAGGCGCTGCCGGATCAGCTGGAGACCGAAGCGACGCTGCAGGCGATCGCCGCGGGCAGCGAGGATTTCGCCGAAGGTGTGGCCGCGTTTCTCGGCAAGCGCCAGCCGCGTTTCGTCGGCCGCTGAGCAAGGCCGGATGGGAGCGGGCGACCGCGCCCGGGAAACCGGGGCGACCGCGCGCACGCCGCGCGGGTTCAGTCGAGCTGTTCGCCGATCACCGGGCCCGGCAAGGCGGCAACCGCACCAACCGTGCGTCCCGGACCCCAGGCCGCGCGCAGCACGACCATGATCCGTCGCGCCTGCATCGCCGACAGGGTGCTGGCCAGACCGGGCACCTGTTCCATGTCGGCACCGGCGGTGGCGGCCACGACACGTTCGCGGAATTCCTCGAGTGAACGCATCACCCGGTGTGTATCCAGCCGCACGCCGTGCAGCGGGCTGGCGATGAACGTGGGGCCGTGGCGATTGACCGTGTCGGATTCACCGGCGCTGACCGAATCGATCCGCACGCCGGTGCGCGGCGCCATGCGCCGTGCGAGCCGCATGATCATCTCGACCTCGCCGCCGTCGCGGGCACCGACCCCGGCCAGCGCGAGCATGATCGGATAGACGAACGCGCCGCGCGCGCTGTGGGTGCGGGTCAACGAGTCGCGACCCAGCAGGTAGGCGTCGAGTGCGCGCCCGGAACGAAGCTGGCGCGCGACCACGCAGCACTGGTCCCACCAGGCCGGCGGCACCGGCAGCCGGCGCTGCAGGTTCATGCTGATCGCGGCGGCATAACTGTCGAGGGCCCGGGCGAGCGGCGAGCACGCCGCGCCGACGTCTCCGGACGGCCGATCCCGGCCCGGCGAGTGGATCAGTTCACGCGAACAGGCGCGATACAGTTCCGCGATCTCGCGCAGCAGTCGTGTCATCGCATCACAGGTCTCGGCCAGCGCCTGGGACTGGGGTGCGGTCATCAGGTGCCGGCTCAGGCGCTGCCACTGCAGCGTCAGCGGCTCGCGCATCCGCTGCAGCACGTCGAGGCGGTCCTCGGCGGGCAGCTCGCTGCTCGCCAGCCGGCGCACGATCGTCTCCAGGGTCGGCAGGCGCTGGAGTTCGTCGCGCTGGGCGCGATCCAGCAGGACCTGCCAGGCGGCGGCTTCACGCAAGGTCAACATGTCGGTCAGCTCAACGGCACCCATTCCGGATCCCCTGTGTTCGGTCCGACGGGCACGGCGATGAGTGCGCCCGCGGCCGGAGAGCTGCCAGATTCGCCGGACGGCCGGCGGCGCGCAGGTAGTTTTTCACGGGATAGGCGAGAATCCGCCCTTCGCCGCGTTTTCCGTGTTTCCATGACAACGACTCACGTCCCTCCCCGATCTCCCGCCGAGCAGCACCGGCTCGACGAGGCACTGACCGAACTGTTCGAACGGACGATCCGCTTCAACCAGGTGCTCGGCGTCCGGGTGGAATCGCTCGATGCCACCAGCCCGCGGATCCGCTTCGACATGCGCCCGGAACTGGTGGGACACGCGCCGTCCGGGCGCCTGCACGGCGGGGTGACGTCGGCGGTGCTCGATGCGTTGGGCGGATTCGCGCTGATGGTCGCGATCGGCGCCAGGCATCCCGGCGAGAGCACCGAGGAGGTCCTGCACCGGCTGGCCAGGGTCGGCACGATCGATCTGCGCGTCGACTTCCTCAGGCCCGGTGTGGGCCATTTCTTCATCGGTCGCGCGCGGGTCACGCGGCTCGGTGGACGGATCGGCTCGACCCAGATGACGCTGGAGAGCGACACCGGCGCGCTGATCGCCACCGGCGCCGCAGCCTATGTCATCAGCTGATCCCGGACCCGTGGGACCACCCACCCGCGCGCGCGGCTGGCGGCGGATCGTGCTGGCCGCCGGTTATTCCGTGCAGGGACTGCGGCTGGCCTGGCGCGAACCGGCCTTTCGCCAGGAGCTGGTCCTGGCCGCCGTGCTGTTGCCGATCGCGGCGCTGCTGCCGTTCTCCGCACTCGAGCGGATCGTCCTGATCGGCTCGGTGCTGCTGGTGCTGATCGTCGAGTTGCTCAACACCGGCCTGGAGTCGATCGTCGACCGCGTGTCGACCGAACGGCACGCACTGTCCGGGCGTGCGAAGGACATGGGCAGCGCCGCCGTCTTCATCGCCCTGGTGTTCGCCGCGCTGACCTGGCTGACCATCGCCGGCCCCGTCGTCTGGGGCATGATCGCCGCCGGCTGACGCGCCCGGCATGCCGATCCGTTCCGCCGGCCGGGCCGCTACTTCGTGCCGAAGACGCGATCTCCCGCGTCCCCCAGTCCGGGCACGATGTACCCCTGGGCATCCAGCGCGCGATCGACCGCCACTGTGTAGACCGCCACGTCCGGATGGGCATCGTGGAATCGCGCCAGGCCTTCCGGGCAGGTGATGATGCAGACGAACTTGATCGACCGCGGGCTGGACTCCTTGATCCGGTCGACCGCGGCCACCGCGGAATTGCCGGTGGCCATCATCGGATCGACCACGATCACGTCGCGTGAGTCGATCTCGTGCGGCAGCTTGCAGTAATACTCGATCGCGACATGGGTCTTCGGATCGCGGTACAAGCCGATGTGCCCGACCCGTGCACTCGGCATCACCTCGAGCATGCCGTCGAGGATGCCGGCCCCGGCACGCAGCACCGACACGAACACGGTCTTCTTGCCATCGATCAGCCGCGCCTGCATCGGTTCGAGCGGTGTCTCGATCCGCTTCTCGTGCATCGGCATGTCGCGGGTGACCTCGTAGGCGAGCAGCATCGACAGTTCACTCATCAGTCGTCGGAAGCTGTTGGTGCTGGTCTCCCGGTCCCGCATCAGCGTCAGCTTGTGCTGGGCCAACGGGTGATCGATCACGTGCACGTCGCGGGCCATTCGGTTCTCCATGCGCGGGCCCGACGACGGGTCGGCGCCTCGCGGAAATCGTCGCCGGTCGAGCCGGTATCAGAACACGGTGCCGTCGCTGAGGACCGCGAACGGCGGCAGGCCACCGCGCAGCGTGGCCGCGGTGCGCCGACCGGCCGCCCAGGTGCCTCCTTCCAGGATCGCCGCCAGCGGCAGCGCCTCCTCGTCGCGCCCGAGCCGTACCCGCACGCGGGCGGCGATCTCGTCGATCAGCGCCACCGTCAGGGCACGCCATTCGACGACCGGTTCGGCCGCCGGTCCAAGCGGCGCGGCGAACGTGCGCGGCTCGCGGGTGGCGAGCACGCCGGTATCGAGCAGCAGGCCGCCGTTGCGATACTCGGCCAGGCCGGTCAGCACATCGAGGCCGACGACGGCGACACCGGCACGTTCGAACGGCTCGAGCAACGAATAGGTCAGCCACTGCGACAGCTTGTGCAGCGGCAGCCAGCCGGCGGACGCCCCTTGCCCGCCGGCGGCCGGGTGGCGCCAGACATCACCGAGCGGCTCGCCATCGAGCTGGCTGCCGCTGGGCCAGATCGACGAGAAACGGTCGAGCAGCGCGCCCAGGATCGATCCCGCCTGCACCGTGCCGGAAGCGGCGAGTGCGTCGAACAGCCGGCCGGGTCGTGCGGGTTCACCGAAGGTGCCCGGCTGCGCCAGCAACGCGCGGGCCAGTCGATGCAGCAGGCGGACGCGCCCGTCCAGTCCGACCAGCGGCCGGTCCGCACCGGCCTGGAACCAGCGCCCGAGTGTCGGTGCATCCAGCATCGCGAGTCCGCTCGCATCGACCTGCAGCGGCCGCTTCGCATCCGATGAGAACGCCCCGGCCATGAACGCCCGGAACGAGGCGACACCGAGCCCTTCGGACCGATCGAAGCGACGGCCGGATCCGGCCTCCTGGTACGACCAGGCCGGACCCGCGCCGGCATCGAGCAGCACGCTGACCAGCGCCAGGTCGATTTCCGCCCGCGCCCGCTGCGCGGCGTCCGCTCCGCTGCGCTCGAGCGCACGCTCCAGTTCGACCCGCCGATCGATGCCCCCGGCCTCGAAGTGCCGCCAGCGGCTGTGATACGGGATGCGGCCGTCGGGATACCGCTCGTGGGTAACCTCGACGACCAGTGCCGCGGCGTGCTCGAGCCTCGAGTCGTCGACCGAGAAGTGGGCGGTGTTCCCCTGGCGCGCCGCCGTGAGCACCCGGTGCGCACGTTCCCGCACCGCCCGCGGCGTGCGCAGCTCGGCGACCGCGGGCGACGGCATCAGAGGCCGCGGCCCTTGACGTCCGCGAGTGTGGCCTCGGCGGCCACCGTGCCGCCGGTGAAGTACCCGGCGGCCATCTTCGCCTGGATCTCGACCTGTGCATCGGCGGGCACCAGTTCGTCGGGGATCTTCACGCGTTCGTCGACCCGGATGCCGGCCCCGACCAGCGCGTCGAACTTCATGTTGCTCATCGAGACCAGCCGATGGATCCGGCTGACACCCAGCCAGTGCAGCACGTCGGGCATCAGCTCCTGGAAACGCATGTCCTGCACGCCGGCGACACACTCGGTGCGCAGGAAATACTTGTCGGCGCTGTCGCCGCCCAGTTGCCGCTTGCGTGCGTTGTAGACCAGGAACTTGGTGACCTCGCCCAGCGCGCGTCCCTCCTTGCGACTGTAGACGACGAGACCGACACCCCCGGCCTGTGCGCCGCGCACACATTCCTCGATCGCGTGGGTCAGGTAGGGCCGGCAGGTGCAGATGTCCGACCCGAACACGTCCGACCCGTTGCACTCGTCGTGCACGCGGCACGTCAGCGGCACCGACGCGTCGGCCAGATGTTTCGGCTCGCCGAAGATGTAGACGGTCTGCCCGCCGATCGGCGGCAGGAAGACCTCGATGTCGCTGCGCGTGACCAGTTCCGGGTACATGCCGCCGGTCTCCTCGAACAGCGCGCGCCTCAGCTCACCCTCGGTGCAGCCGAAACGCTTCGCGACCCCCGGCAGGTACCAGACCGGTTCGATCGCCGCCTTGGTGACCACCGCCGAACCGTTGTTCTTCAGGATGCGCCCGTCGGCCACCAGTCGACCCGCGGCGATCGCTTCGCGCACCTCGGGCAGGTCGATGTGTGCCTTGGTGACCGCGATCGTCGGCCGGATGTCGTAACCGGCGGCGATCCGGTCGCGGAACGCGTCGGCGACGATCGCACCGAACGGGTCGAGCGAGACGATCCGCGCCGGATCGCTCCACTGCGGATGCGGGCCGATCGGATCGGTCGGCATCGTGTCGGTCAGGTCCGCACGGCGCTGCGGATCGAGGGCACGCGCGGCGACCGCCAGCGCCCGGTAGATCCCGTAGGAGCCGGAATGGGTGCCGATCACGTTGCGGTGGGTGCGCGACGTGGTGGTGCCGATCACCGGCCCGCGTTCGGCCGGATCGGCCGCGCCCCATCGGATCGGCAGCACCGGGCGGCCGCCGGCCACCGGGTGCGAAGTCAGTCGGATGTGGCGCGGGGAGCCGGAGGACACATGGGTCGCCGAAGTCAGGGGGTGCCGATGGTTATAGCCGAAACCCGACGGGTCTGCCAGCGGGCCGGGACGACCGGCGGCGACGGGCGGCCCGGCGCTGTCGACCGGCGGGCGCGACCGGTCACTTCAGGAAGTCCGATATCGTCGTCCATCGGCCGCCGACGATCTGCGCGATCCGCGTCTGGTTGTTGCCCAGCCGCTTGTCGGGCCCGAACGTGTATTCCGGCGTGCCGAGGAAGCTGCGCGGGTACGGCGCACCTTCCAGGCTCTTGACCAGTGCGTCGACGGTGAGGTTCGGACCGGCACGTTCGGCGGCCTTGGCGAACATGTCGACCAGCAGCCAGCCGGTCAGGCTCCACAGGTCGGCATCCTCGCCGAAGCGCTGCCGGTAGGCGTCGAGCCATTCGTTGAGCGCCTTCGGGTTGCCCGGATCGTCGCGGTACGGCGTCGGTGTCTCGGCCATCGCGTACAGGCCTTCGACCGCCTTGCCGCCCGCCTTGGCCACCGCCGGCATGTAGGCGGCCTGGCTGCCGAAGAAGTCCCCGCCGTAGCCGAGCTGGCGACCGGCGGCCATCGCGCCGATCGTCTCGCGCACGATCGTGCCGAGCACGATCAGGTCCGGGGCGGCGGCACGCAGCTTCTGCATCTGCGAGGAGAAATCGGTCGCCCCACGCTTGTAGGACGCACGCTCGACCAGCGCCAGCCCGGCCTCCTTGAGCGCCGCTTCGGTGCCGCGCAGCACCTCGAGCCCGTACTCGTCGTCCTGGTACAGGATGCCGATCTTCCGGTAGCCGCGCATGCGCAGCATCTCGCGCAGCCCGGCCTTCGTGCTGTCCGGGTACGGCGTGAACGCGGCGAACTTCAGCCTGTGGAACGGCTCGTAGTTGCCGTGGTGTGCGGTGACCGGGAACAGGTGCGGCACACCCTTCTCGAGCACCAGCGGCGTGGTCGACAGCGAGACCACGGTGCCGAGCGAACCGACCATCGCGAAGATCTGGTCCTGCGACAGCAGCTTCTGCGCGGCCAGCACCGCTTTCTTCGGATCGTAGCCCGAGTCCTCGACCACCAGCTTCAGCTTGCGGCCGTGGATGCCACCGGCCGTGTTGACCTGCTCGACCCGAAGGATCATGCCGTTCTGGATCGGCTTGCCGAGCACCGCGATCGGTCCCGACAGGTCCTGGATCGTGCCGATCACGATCTCGGTCTTGTGCACGCCCTGGTCGGCGGCGTGTGCGCCGGCCGAAGCGGCGGTCATCGCGATGCCGGCAATCCGGGCCACGGACGGGACCCCGCCGGGGGCCACCATCAGGCCGGCCAGGCCGGCGATTGCTGTCCTGCGTCGATTCATCGTCGGTCTCCTTGGTGTCGTGCCGGTCGGGCGCCGGCATGTCGCGCATCGATGCGGCCCGCCGCTCACTCGCGACGGTACATCGATTCGATCAGTTCACGGTATTTCTCGTTGACCAGCTTGCGCTTCAGTTTCATCGTCGGTGTCAGCTCCTCGTCCTCTGCGGTCAGCTTGCGGTCGATCAGCCGGAACGCCTTGATCGTCTCGACCCGGGCGACGTTGCGGTTGACCTGCTCGATGTGCGCGCCGATCAGCTCGCGCACCTCGCGCGCGCGGCACAGGCTCGCGAAACTGGAGAACGGCACCGCCCGATCCTGCGCGAAGCGCTCGACGTTCTCGTGGTCGATCATCACCAGGCAGGTCAGGTAGGGCCGCCGATCGCCGACGACCACCGCATCGGCGATGTAGGGCGACACCTTCAGTTCGTTCTCGATCTCCGAGGGTGTGATGTTCTTGCCGCCGGCGGTGATGATGATGTCCTTCATCCGGTCGGTGATGCACACGAAACC
This sequence comes from uncultured Burkholderiales bacterium, assembly GCA_902826305.1. Lineage (GTDB taxonomy): Bacteria > Pseudomonadota > Gammaproteobacteria > Burkholderiales > Burkholderiaceae_E > CADEEH01. The sequence continues at coordinate 19,401 of CADEEH010000017.1, read as the reverse complement.
GTCGGCGTCGATCTCGCCGACGTCGCCGGTGTGCAGCCAGCCGTCGGCATCGATCGTCTCGGCGGTCTTGTCCGGCTGGTGCAGGTAACCGAGGAACACGTTGGCGCCGCGGATCAGGATCTCGCCGCCGGCGCCGATGCGCACCTCGTTGAACGGCTGCGCCCGGCCGACGGTGCCGAGCCGGATCGCCCCGGGCAGGTTCACCGTCCCGCCCGCCGTCGTCTCGGTCATGCCGTAGCCCTCGTACATCGGCACCCCGAGCGCGTGGTACCAGCGGATCAGCGCCGGCGAGATCGGTGCCGCACCGCACAGCGCCCAGCGCATCCGGTCCACGCCGAGCGCACGCCTGACGTTGCCCAGCAGCAGCCGGCGCGCCAGCGCCGCGGCGAGCGACAGGCCCGCGGGCACCGGCTCGCCGGCCAGCCGCAGGCCGGCCACCCGGTCGCCGAGTCCGTGGGCGAAAGCGAACGCACGCCGCTGCAGTGGTGTCGCCTCGTGCAGCCGGATCATGATCGCCGAGTGCAGCTTCTCCCAGATCCGCGGCACCGCGACGAACACCGTCGGTGCGATCTCGCGGATGTTCTCCGGCACGGTTTCCGGGTTTTCGACGTAGTTCAGCCGCGAGCCGGACTCCAGCGAGACGAACTGGCCGAGCAGCCGCTCGGCGACATGGCACAGCGGCAGGAACGCCATCTTGTCGTCACCCTCGCCCTGGTCGAGCGCCGGCGGGAAGTTCTCGATCACGTGGCACACGTTGCGATGCGAGATCATCGCCCCCTTCGGCTTGCCGGTGGTGCCCGAGGTGTAGACCAGGATCGCGAGATCGTCGGGCCGCCGGCTGGCGAGCCGCCGCTCGAACTCGCCCGGATGTGCGGCGTCGTACACGCGCCCGCGCGCCTGGAACGCGGCGAGCGACAGCACCATCGCGTCGTCGAGGCGCTCGAGCCCGTCCATGTCGAAGACGATGATCCGCGACAGCTTCGGCAGCCGCGCGCGCACCTCGAGCACCTTGTCGAGCTGTTCGTCGTCTTCGACGAAGACGACCCGCGACGCCGAGTCGTCGAGCAGGTATTCGCACTGCGCCGACGCGTCGGTCGGATAGATGCCCGAGGTCACGCCGCCGGCCAGCATCACGCCGTAGTCGGCGAAACACCACTCGCGGCGGGTGTTCGACAGGATCGAGCCGACCTCGCCGGGTTCGATCCCCTCGGCCGCCAGTGCCATCGCGATCGCCCGCGACTCGGCGCCCGCCTGCGCCCAGGTCGTCTCCTGCCAGATGCCGAGGACCTTCTGTCGCAGCGCGACCTTCGGCCCGCGCAGGGCGACCGCGTGCCAGAACTTGCGCGCGATCGTGCCACCGGCGAGACGCGCGGGCCGTTGCACATCGGCCGCCCCGTCGGGGGCCGCCGCACCCGGGGTCAGCGCCATTGCTTGCGTCGCTTCCAGCGCTGCTCGCCGCGCACCGACGCGGCCTTGACCCCGAGATAGAACTCGCGCACATCGGCGTTGTGCATCAGCCGCTCGCAGGTGTCCTCGAGCACGATCCGCCCGACCTCGAGCACGTAGCCGTGGTCGGCGTGTGCGAGCGCGACGCTGGCGTTCTGCTCGACCAGCAGCATCGTCGTGCCCTGCTCCCGGTTGACACGCCGTATCATCGCGAAGATCTCGCGCACCAGCAGCGGCGACAGGCCCAGGCTCGGCTCGTCGAGCAGCAGCAGTCGCGGCCGTGCCATCAGCGCGCGTGCGATCGCCAGCATCTGCTGCTGGCCGCCGGACAACTGTCCGGCCTCCTGCCGTTGGCGTTCGGCGAGGATCGGGAAGTAGCCGTACATCCGCTCCAGGTCGGCGGCGACGCCGGCGCGATCGCCCCTCGTATAGGCGCCCATCATCAGGTTGTCGCGGACCGAGAGCAGCGGGAACACCTCGCGCCCCTCGGGCACGTGGGAAATGCCACGGCGAACGATCCAGTCCGGGTCCCGACCTTGGATCGGTTCGCCGTCGAACTCGACCGTTCCCTTGGACGGATCGACGATGCCGGAGATCGTCTTCAGGATCGTGGTCTTGCCGGCGCCGTTGGCACCGAGCACGGTGACGATCGCGCCCGCGCGCACCTCGAGGCTGACGCCGCGGATCGCCTGCACCGGACCGTAGCCGGTTTCGATGTTGGCCAGCCGCAGGATCGGCGCGGCGGCACCTGCTGCCGCGGTGGTCGTGTCGATGGTGCCTTCAGGCACGGTCATGGCCCGCCATCCGCCGGCTGGCCGAGGTAGGCGGCGATCACCTCCGGATGTGACCGCACCTCGGCGGCGGAGCCTTCGGCGAGCACTCGCCCGTAGTTGACCGCGAGCACCCGGTCGGACACCCGCGAGACCAGGTTCATGTCGTGTTCGACCATCAGCACGGTCGCGCCGAACCGGTCGCGGATGTCGGTGATCCGGAACGCGACATCGTCGGTCTCCTCGACGTTCAGGCCGGATGACGGCTCGTCGAGCAGCAGCAGCGTCGGTTGCATCGCGAGTGCCCGCGCCAGCTCGACCATCTTGCGCACGCCGTACGGCAGGCCGGCGACCAGCGCGTCGCGGTGCGCCTGCAGGTCCAGGAAGTCGATGACGTGTTCGACCGCCTCGCGGTGCGCGAGTTCGCGGGCCTTCACCGACGGCAGGAACAGCGCTTCGGCGAACAGGTTGCGACGCGCGTGGGTGTGGCGGCCGATCAGCAGGTTCTGCAGCACCGTGGCGTGTTCGAACAGTTCGATGTTCTGGAACGTGCGGCCGATGCCGCGCGTGGCGACCTGGTGCGGCGCCAGGCCCGTCAGGTCCTCGCCGCGGAACACGATGCGCCCGGTGCTCGCCGGGTAGACCAGGCTGATCAGGTTGAAGATCGTCGTCTTGCCCGCGCCGTTGGGGCCGATGATCGTGAAGATCTCCCGTTCGCGCACCTGGAAGCCGACGTCGTCGACCGCGGTGAGCCCGCCGAAGCGCTTGCCGAGCTTCTCGACCGTCAGCAACGGGGCGGCGGACGTGTTCACCGGAAGCGCTCCGACTTCATGTACGCCTTCTGGCGCCGGAAGGTGTCGCGCCGGTACAGCGGAAACAACGAGAACCAGGTGCGGGTCTTGACCCAGCGCCCGTACAGGCCGAGCGGCTCGACGAGCAGGAACGTGATCATCAGCGCACCGAACAGCGCCGGCTTCAATCCCGGCTGAGAGCCGATGCCCGCGGGCAGCCAGTCCTTGGCCATCGCGATCACCTGCGGCAGGCCGATCACGAACACCGCACCGAGCACCGCGCCGTGCAGCGACCCCATGCCGCCGATGACGATCATCATCAGGAACTCGATGGACACCAGCAGCGTGAACTGCTCGGGGCTCAGGAACTGGATCTGGTGCGCGTACAACGCGCCGCCCAGCCCGGTGATGCCGGCCGAGATCGCGAACGACAGCGTCTTCGTGCGCGCCAGGTTCACACCCATGCTCTGTGCCGAGATCTCCGAGTCGCGCACCGCGACGAACGCGCGACCGGTCGGGCTGCGCAGCAGGTTGCGCAGCGCGAAGCCGACCGCGATCACACAGGCCAGCCCGACGAAGTACAGCCCGAACTGGTTCACCCGCACGCCGGGCAGCAGCACCAGCGAGGACACGGTCAGGCCGGAGTTGCCCCCGGTGACCGCTTCCCAGCGCGCGAGCACCTCCTCGACGATGAAGCCGAACGACAGCGTGGCGATCGCCAGGTAGATGCCGCTCAGTCGCAGCGCCGGCAGGCCGACGATCACCCCGGCGGCCGCGGCGGCGAGGACCGCAGCGGGAAACGACACCGGCGCCGGCCACCCGGCGGCCTGCAGCAGCGCTTCGGTGTAGGCGCCGATCGCGAGGAACGCCGCATGGCCCATCGAGATCTGGCCGGTGAACCCGGCCAGCAGCATCAGGCCGAAACCGACGATGCTCATCACGAAGATGAACGCGAGCTGGGTGCGGTAGTAGTCGGACACGATCCACGGCGCGAGCAGCAGCGCGACCAGCAGCGCCGCGTACCAGCCGGCCGCGGTCCGGTCGCGGAAGATGCGCAGGTCCTGTTCGTAGCGGGTGTGGAAGTGGAAACGCATCGGGCGAGCTCGCCGTCCGTCCTCAGACCTTCTTGCGCCGTGTCGCGGCGAACAGCCCGGAGGGGCGCACGATCAGCACCGCCAGCACCACCACGTAGGGCGCCACGTCCTTGAAGCCTTCGGGCAGGTAGAAGCCGGCGAACGACTCGACCAGCCCGATCACCAGCCCGCCGGCCAGCGCACCCGGGATGCTGCCGAAGCCGCCGACCACCGCCGCCGGGAACGCCTTCAGCCCGACGAAACCCATGTTGCTGTGGACGAACTGGATCGGCGCGAGCAGCACCGCGGCGATCGCGGCCACGCCGGCGGACATCGCCCAGATGATCGTGCACACGCGCCTGACCGGAATGCCCATGTAGTAGGCGGCGAGCTGGTTCTGCGAGGCCGCCTGCATCGCGACGCCGATGCGCGTGCCACGGAAGAACACGAACAGCGCCGCGCACAGGATCATCGTGCCCCCGATGATCGCGAGGCTGTCGCTGGATATCGATACGCCCCCGAGCGCGATCACCCGCTCCGAGTACGGCGCCTTGAACGCGTGGGTGTCGGTCCCCCAGCCGGGAATCATCGTCGCGACGCCACGGATCACGAAACCGGCCGCGATCGTCATCATCACCGCCGAGAACTGGGGCTGGCCGATGATCGGGCGCAGCAGCCAACGGTCGAAAGCCGCGCCGAAGACCGCCATCGTGGCGACGGCGAGCAGCGCCGCGAGAGCGAACGGCAGCCCCCAGATCGACGCGAACGTGAAGGCGACGAAGGCCCCGAGCATCATCAGGTCGCCCTGGGCGAAGTTGACGACCTCGGTGGCCTTGTAGATCAGCACGAAGCCGATCGCGATCAGCCCGTAGATGCAACCGAGCGCGATCCCGGCGATCGTCAGTTGCAGGACCTCCATCCGTTCCCCGCGGGCAGCGCGTTTCCGGGATGCTGCCATATCCGTCGTCCGATGTCGGGTTCAAACCACGGATCGGCCCGGAAACGGAGCCGGCGATCTGGTACGCTGCATGGCGACATGCAAGGCCCACCACCGATCGCGCCCACCGCGGCGGCCGTCGCCGGGGGCTCCCAGGATCCGTCGGATTCCGTTATGTCCCCGGACGCCGCAAACGACCCCTCAGCACCGACCCCCGATGCCGGCCGGGCATCGGCTTCGGCCGCGCCGATTGCATCGCCCGAGTCCCGACCGGGCGGTGTGATGGATGCGTTGCGCCTGGACAACCGGATCGGACGCTGGCTGCTCGGCGCCGGCGCGCTCGGCCTGGCGCTGCTGGGCGCGGTCCTGACCTTCCGCCTCGGTTTCGCGCCGCTCTATCCGCCGGATGCGAGTCCGCTGCTCGTGCGCCAGGTCGCACGGATGGAGGCGCCGACCGATCCCACGGCGCTGATCCCGACCTTGCGGGCCCAGCCCGCGCGCACCGGCGAGATCACCACCGGCTACGATCGGCTCCCGGTCTGGGCGTTGGTCGACCTGCCGTCGGATCGGCACTCGTCGGCGGCGATCGAATTCCGTTCGGTCTTCCTCGATTCGGTCAATGCCTGGGTCGTCGCTCCGGACGGATCGATGCTGTTGCACGATGCCAGCGTGCGCGCGAGCATCCAGCGCGGTCCGCTGTCGGCGACCGTGCGCGGCTTCCGGCTGCACCTGGACCCGGACTGGCCGAGCGGTTCGAGCCTTCTGGTCCGGATGAACGCGGTGAGTCGCGCCAGCATCGACGCCTACCTGTGGGACCTCGACGACCTGATCCGCTTCGAGCAGGTCAGCGTGCAGCGCGCCGGCCTGCTCGCCGGCAGCCTGCTCGCGCTCGCGCTGGCGAGCCTGGTGATTGCGATGCTGACCCGCGACTTCAACTATCTGCTGCTGGCCGGCCTCAACCTGACCAGCTTGGGCGCCGCGGCGTTCTCGGCCGGGCTCGAGCGCGCCTGGGTGGTCGCCGCGCCCTGGCTGATCGATCGCCAGGCCCACTCGCTGATCTACGCGCTGCACGTGCTGTTCAACGTCGCGTTGTTCCGCTCGATGTTCCGCGAAGACATCCGCCAGATCGCGTGGACCGACCGCTGGACCGCGTGGCTGATGCCGATGGCGGTGGGCCTGGTGGTCGCGGCCTTCGTGCTGCCGATGTCCTGGTTCCTGTTCGTGCTCTACGTGGCGATGCTGGTCGGTGCGCCGGTATTCGGTGTCGCGATGATCCGCATCGCGCTCGAGCGACCCACCGCGTCCTCGGTGATCTACTTCGGCGCCTGGATCTTCGCCGCGTTGTGCGGGATCATCGAGGTGCTCGCCGCGGTCGGCATCCTGGGCACCCGCCCGTTCGGGCTCAGCATGCGGATCGGCAGCATCGGCGCCTCGATAGTCGTCAGCATCGCGCTGGCCGCGCAGCTGCTGACCGATCGGCGCGCGCGCCGCGACGCCGAGGCGAACGCGGTGCTCGCCGGCCAGCGACTGGCGCGTCACTACCAGGGCGTGCCGGTCGGCCTGTTCTCGCTCGACCGCGAGGGCCGGGTGCTCGGCTTCAACCCCGGCTTCGCCCGCCTGCTCGGCCTGCCGTTCCCGCCTGCCGAGGACCACGGGCTGCGCTGGCAGACGTTGTTCTCCGGCTCCACGCTGGCCGCGCTGGCCGGCGCGCCGAGCCCGACACCAACCACCGGCGACGGTCACCGGTCGCTCGAAGGCGACCTGGGCGACCGGCGCTTCCGGGTCGAGGTGCGGCTCGACGAGGGTCGCATCGAAGGCCACATCGAGGACATCACCGCGCGCACCGAGGCCGAACGGCAGTTGCGCCGGCTGGCCGAGAACGACTCGCTGACCGGGCTGCTGAACCGGCGCGGCTTCGAGATGCGGCTGCAGCAATGGCTGGACGATCCACCCGCCGAAGGCGCCGGCCTGGCCTACATCGATTTCGACCGCTTCAAGCTGGTCAACGACCTGTTCGGTCACGACGCGGGTGACCAGGTGCTGCGCAAGAGCGCCGAGCGGATGCAGCAGGCGCTCGGTGAACACAGCGTGCTCGGCCGGGTCGGCGGCGACGAGTTCGTCGCGCTGGTCGCGGGCTCGTTGTCCGGCGAGGCGAACCGTCGCTGCGCCGCGCTGCTGTCGGCGATCCGCGACGAGCCGTTCTCGATCGACGACAAGGCGTTCGCGATCGACGCCAGCATCGGACTGGTCGCGCTCGATCGGGAGATCGGCAAGGACGACATGGTCAGCGCGGCCGAACGCGCCTGCGCGGACGCCAAGCGCCAGGGCGGATCGCGGCTTCGGGTCGCGGCCGACCCGAGCGGGGCGTTGCATCAGGAACGCGAGACCCGGCGCATCGTCTCGCTGCTGCGCGAGTCGGCGCCCGGCCAGTCGCTGTTCTGGGTCGCGCAACCGATCGCCGCGCTGTCGGCGACCGAGTCGCCGATCGCGTTCGAGGCGTTGTCGCGGCTGCGCACCCGTGACGGCGACATCATCTATCCGGCCCGGTTCATCAAGGCCGCCGAACGCAACGGGCTGGTCTGCGTGATCGACCGCTGGATGCTCGAGTCGCTGCTCGAATGGCTCGACCGGCACGGCAGCCGTCATCCGGACCTGCAGTACGTCAGCATGAACCTGAGCGGTTCGTCGCTGAACGACGAACGATTCATCGCCGACGCCCTGGCGATGCTGCGGGCCAGCGGCCCGCTCGCCGCGCGACTGTGCATCGAGATCACCGAAGGTGTCGCGCTGTACGACCTGGCCAACACGCGGCGGGTGCTCGACCGCTTCAAGGCGCAGGCGGTCCGGGTCGCGCTGGACGACTTCGGTGCCGGGTACACTTCGTTCAGCTACCTGCGCGAACTGCCGGCCGACCTGCTGAAGATCGACGGCAGCTTCACGCGTTCGCTCGGGCACGATCCGGTCAACGTCGGCATCACCGAGACGATCATCGCATTGGCCCACCGGCTCGGCATGCAGAGCGTCGCCGAGTGGGCCGAACATGCGGCGATCGTCGCCACGCTGCGTCGGCTCGGGGCCGACTTCGCGCAGGGAGACGCGATCGGGCGGCCGGTGCGGATGGCCGGCGCCTGAGCAGGGCGCGACCCAAGGAGAACACGAGATGGCCGAAGCCTTCGTCTACGACGCGATCCGCACGCCGCGCGGCCGCGGCAAGTCCAGCGGATCGCTGCACGAGGTCAAGCCGGTCCGGCTGCTGGCCGGATTGATGACCGAACTTCAACGCCGGCACGACCTGGACACCGCGCTGGTCGACGACGTCGTCATCGGCTGCGTCACCCCGATCGGGGACCAGGGTGCGGTGATCGCCAAGACCGCAGCGCTGGTTGCCGGCTGGGATCAGCAGGTCGCCGGCGTGCAGATCAACCGGTTCTGCGCATCGGGCCTCGAGGCGGTCAACCTGGCGGCGGCCAAGGTCCGCTCCGGGTGGGAGGACCTGGTGGTCGCCGGCGGGGTCGAATCGATGTCGAGGGTACCGATGGGTGCCGACGGGGGCGCATGGGCGCTCGATCCGCAGACCAACCTGCGCACCGGCTTCGTGCCGCAGGGCATCGGCGCCGACCTGATCGCGACGATGGACGAGCTGTCGCGCGAGACGGTCGACGAGTTCGGGATGAAGTCGCACCACAAGGCGGCCGCGGCGCAGGCCGCCGGCCGCTTCGACCGCTCGCTGGTGCCGGTGCGCGACGAGACCGGCCTGATGATCCTCGAACGCGACGAGACGGTTCGCGCGGACACCTCGCTGGCCGGCCTGGCGCAACTGAAGCCGTCGTTCGAGAAGCTGGGTTTACTCGGCTACGACGACGTCGCACTGCTCAAGTACCCGCAGGTCGAGCGGATCCGTCACGTGCATCACGCCGGCAACTCGTCGGGCATCGTCGACGGCGCGGCCCTGGTGCTGGTCGGCAGCGAAGAGGCCGGCCGGCGACTCGGCCTGGCGCCACGGGCACGCATCGTGTCGGCGGCGCTGACCGGCACCGACCCGACGATCATGCTGACCGGGCCGATGCCGGCCAGCCGCAAGGCACTCGCGCGCGCGAAACTGTCCACCGCCGACATCGACCTGTTCGAGGTCAACGAGGCGTTCGCGGCGGTCGTGTTGCGCTACATGCGCGAACTCGACGTCGCCGAAGAACAGGTCAACGTCAACGGCGGTTCGATCGCTCTCGGCCATCCGCTGGGCGCCACAGGCGCGATGCTGCTGGCCACGGTGCTCGACGAACTCGAGCGGACCGGCGGGCGGCGCGGCCTGATCACGTTGTGTGTCGGTGGCGGCATGGGGATCGCGACGATCATCGAACGGCTCTAGGACGCCGCCCGCCCACCGCCGTCCGGCACCCGGCGAGCCCCGTCCGTCGCCCCACGCGTGCATCCGCCGCTGCGACACATTCCACGCGGCGGCGCTGCCGCGTCACTCGTCGGACCGGACGGGGATTGCGGCGGTTTGTCCTCGATCGCCGGTGACGTGTCGGCTCTACTGTCGGACTGCGAAGTTCCGATCCGACAGTGCCGATGCCGCGACCCTCGAAGCCCGAGCGCCGCGCGACCGGGTGGACCGACTGGCTGGTTGCCTGGTCGATGGTCCCGGCCGCGCTGACGGCGATCGTCCTGACGCTGGGGTCGCTGGTCCTCTGGTTCCAGATGGGGTTGCGCGAATCTCCCGCCGACTCGTCGCCGGGGGTGTCGATGCAGGTGCTGCACGACAGCGGCGCGGCGCTGCGACTCGAAACGGTGCTGCCGCAGTTGCACGCGGCCCCGGCGTCACGGCAGGTGATCGAGACCGGCGGCAGCCTCGACCCGTTCTGGCTCCGCATCGAGTTGCCCACGCCGGCCACGCCGGCGACGAACCAGGTGGTCGTGTTCCGCTCGCCCGGCCTGCAGACCGTCGAGATGTGGTTGCGCGATGCATCGGGCACTCTGCACGGCTACGATCGTGCAACACGCCAGCGCGCGGGACGGATGCTGCAGGCCAGCCCGATCGGCTTTTCGGCGGCGTTGCCGCCGCGGGCGGTCGACGGACCACTGGAACTGGTCGCGCGGCTCAACGCGAGCGGCACCGCGCGCATCGACGTGCGCATCACCGACCTGCGCGAGGCACGCGACCTGCTGGTGCACACCGAGCGCCGCGGCGGCATCCTGTTCGGCGCGCTGGCGATGCTGGCGGTCTCCGGCGTTCTGATCTGGAGCGCGGCCCGTGATCCGAAGCTGCTCTACTTCGCCGGCTGGTCGCTGACCGGGCTCTGGCTGGCGGCGAGCACCGCGGGTTTCGATCGCAGCTGGGGCCTGCTGCTGCCCGAGGTCATCCAGACGCAGCAGCTGCGCCAGGTGGTCGCCAGCGCCTACGCGATGTTCACCGCGATGCTGTTCCGGGCGCTGTGTGCCGGCGACCTCCGGCAACGTGGCATCGGCCACTGGTCGGCTTGGACGATCCCCGCCTCGGTGCTGACGCTGGGCCTGTCGATCCTGCTGCCGACACGGCTGTCCACGCCGCTGTTCTGGACCCTGGTCGTCACCGCCCTTCCGGTGCTCGTCGCGTCGGTGCTGCTCACGCTGTTCGGGAAGTCGACCGGCCCCTCCGGCTCGGCCACCGCGCGTTTCTCGGCAGTGGCGTGGCTGCTGGCCCTGATCGGGCACCTGGTCGAGGCGGGCTACACGGCGGGTGTGATCGAGACCCGAGTTCCCGGCGTCAACAACCAGGTCGCGACGATCATGTCGGCGTTCCTGGTCGCGTTCGCGCTGGCCGAAGGCCTGAACCACGAACGACGCCGACGTGTCGCCGCACAAGGCAGCGCGCTGGCCGCGCTGCAGCGGATGCGCGAGAACTACGATGCCTCGCCGATCGGGCTGTTCACTCTCGACGCCCGCGGCGCGGTCACCGAATCCAATTCCGCGTTCCGGCGCCTGTTCGGCTTTGCGGCCGACGCGGCCGTGGCACCGACGATCCACTTCGACGACGTGTTCGGTCAACGCTCGATGCAGGATCTTGGCGGCAAGCTCGCCGGCGCCGACAGCGCCGAGGTCGAGCTGCCGGTCGACGGACCCGGCGGCGGGCGGCGCTGGTTCCAGCTTCGCGCGGTGCGCAAGAACGACCGGATCGAAGGGTCGATCCAGGAGATCACCCATCGCAAGCAGGCCGAGGAGCGCCTTGCATTCCTTGCCGAACACGACCCGCTGACCGGGCTGATCAACCGGCGCGGTCTCGAGGCCTGCCTGCAGCAGGCACTGGCGCGCACACGGGCCGGGGTGCCGGCATCGATCGCCTATCTCGACCTGGACCGCTTCAAGCTGGTCAACGACCTGTTCGGTCATCCGGCCGGTGACCACGTGCTCGAGCAGGTGGCCGCCAGGCTGCGCGAGACGATCGGCCGCTCCGGGCAGATCGCCCGGGTCGGCGGCGACGAATTCGTGATCGTATTCGACGACTCGACGCTGGCCCATGCCGAGGACCGTTGCGCACGGGTGCTGCAGGTCCTCAGCGGCAGCGCCTACACCTACCAGGACAAGGCGTTCACGATCGACGGCAGCATCGGCCTGATCGCACTCGAGGATCCGATGAGCGAACGCGATGCGATCGCCGCATCCGATCGCGCGTGCCGCGAGGCCAAGCGGCTCGGCGGCTCCAAGGTGATGGTGTTCACCGAGGGCAGCGACGAGCTGCGCAGCCACCTCGAGGAGATCCGCCTGGTCGCCGGCATGCGTGAACACTTCCCGGCCGACCGGATGTTCACGGTGCTGCAGCCGGTGGTCTCGCTGCACCACCCGCACGCCGACCTCAGCTACGAAGTGCTGGTGCGGATGCGCGACGCCGACGGCCGGGTGATCCCGCCCGGCCGCTTCATCGGCGCGGCGGAGCGCAACGGCGTGATGACCAAGATCGACCGCTGGGTGCTCGAGGATACGCTGCGCCTGCTCGACGAGAATCCGGCGCACCGCGACCGCGTCGACTTCGTGACGATGAACCTGTCCGGTGCGTCGCTGAACGACGAGCGTTTCGTCGAGGACGTGCTGGCGATCGTGCGCGACCATCCGCACGCGGCCGGCAAGTTGTGTTTCGAGATCACCGAGACGATCGCGCTCTACGACCTGAACAACACCCGTCGTTTCGTCGACCGGATCAAGTCGTTCGGCGCCCGGCTCGCGCTGGACGATTTCGGCGCCGGCTACAGCTCGTTCTCGTACCTGAAGGAACTGCCGGGTGACATCATCAAGATCGACGGCGGCTTCATCCGCGACGTCAACCTGAATCCGGCCAACTTCGCGATCGCCCGCGCGATCATCGACCTCGGTCACGAGCTGGGCATGGCGTGTGTGGCCGAATGGGCCGAGAACGCCGACATCGTCCGCTCGCTGCTCCAGCTCGGCGCCGATTACGCGCAGGGTTATGCACTGTCGCGACCGCTGCCGCAGTCCAAGCTGATCGCGGTGCCCAACGCGGCGGCGCTGGTGCTCGACGATTCGATCCTCGATCTGATCGTCCGCCACAACGCGGGGGTCCAGCAACGGCCCGGCGGACCGAAGGCGACGTCGCTGCGCGGCTAGGCGCGCGGCGCGGCGGCGCGGTATGCTGCGACCCATCACGTGCGGCAGGCAGCGATGGGCAACAAATCAGGCAGCATCCAATGGCAACGGGACGACGACGGCATCGTCGTCCTGACGTTCGACTCACCCGGCGAACCGGTCAACACGATCAACGAACCGTTCCGGGCGGAGCTGGAGGCGACGGTCTCGCGCCTGGAAGCCGAACGCGACCACATCACCGGTGTGATCCTGGCCTCCGGCAAGAAGACCTTCTTCGCCGGCGCCGACCTGCATGCGCTGCTGGCGGTGCGCAGCGACGAACGCGACGTCTTCTTCCGATACATCGAGTCCTTCAAGGCCACGCTGCGGCGGATCGAGCGGCTCGGCCGTCCGGTGGTCGCCGCGATCGGCGGCAGCGTGCTGGGCGGCGGCCTGGAGATCGCGCTCGCCTGTCATCGGCGGATCGTGGTCGACGACCCGCGCATCGAGATCGGATTCCCCGAGGTCACGCTCGGTCTGCTGCCCGGCGCGGGCGGTGTCACCAAGTTCGTCCGGATGATGGGATTGCAGGCCGCGTTGCCGCTGCTGCTCGAGGGACGCCGGATCGGACCACGCGACGCGCTGGCCGCCGGTATCGTCGGACCGCTGGTGGATTCACCGCAGGCGCTGCTGCCGGCCGCGCGCGCGTGGATCGCCGCCAACCCCGCCCCGGTGCAGCCCTGGGACACACGCGGGCATCACATTCCCGGTGGCGGCCCGTCGGACCCGGCGCTGGCCGCGATGCTCGCCGTCGCCCCGGCGATGCTGATGAAGACGACACGCGGCAACTATCCGGCACCGCAGGCGATCCTGTCGGCCGCGGTCGAGGGTGCCCAGGTCGACTTCGACACCGCGCTCCGGATCGAGACACGGTACCTGGCCACGCTGGCCGGCTCGCCGAGCACCCGGGCGCTGATCGGCACGATGTTCTTCCAGCGCAACGAACTGAAGTCGCGCACACGCCGCGGCGAGTCCGCCGCGCCAGTCACCCGGGATGGTGCCGTCATCGATGGCCGCGACCTCTACAGCAACCGGGTCTTCGGCAGTTATCTGAACGAGGGCATGGCCCTGCTCGGTGAAGGTGTGCCCGCGGCGATGATCGAACACGTCGGCGAAGCCACCGGCATGCCGCTCGGGCCGCTGGCCGCGCTCGACGAGCAGTCGCTGAAGCTGGCCGACGACAGACTGCACGAGGAACTGGCCGAGCTGAAACGGCTCGCCGAGGGGAACGCGGGGCACGCACATGACCATGGCCACGACCATGACCATGGCCACGACCACGACCATGGCCACGACCATGACCATGACCATGACCATGACCATGACCATGGACACGGACACGGACACGGACACGGACACGGACACGACCACGATCATGCCCCGTCGACCCCGGCGCGCACGAAAGCGCGCGTCAAGTCCGAGCGGATGGCCGAATCGGCCGTCTACGTGCTCGAGAAGATGGCCCACGGCTACAAGCGCTACGGTCGAGCCGCCGGGGCGGGGTTCTACGACTATCCCGACGATGCACCGAGACAGTTGTGGCCGGGGCTGAAGACCTTCGAACGCGGCGGCCGGGTGATCCCGTCGGCCGATGACGTCCGCGACCGCCTCTTGTATGCCCAGGCGTTGGAGACGGTGCGCTGCCTGGACGACGGGATGGTCGCGTCGGCGGCCGACGCGAACGTCGGATCGATCGTCGGCTGGGGCTTTCCGGCCTATGCCGGCGGTGCGTTGCACTTCGTCGACTACGTCGGCGTCGAACGATTCGTCGCACGGGCCGACGAACTGGCGACGAAGTACGGCTCCCGATTCTCGCCGCCAGCCTCGCTGCGGGCGCGCGTCGGCCGCGGATGAATCCGGTGTCCGGCGCCGCGGCCTGGCGGCTGCGATCCTCGAAGCGGCTGCACGACTGGCGCGAGCCGGTGCCGCCGAGGCCGGCGGCCACGGTGCTGATGCTGCGCGATTCCGCGCAGGGCCTGCAGATGCTGATGGCGCGTCGGTCGATGAAGGCGAGTTTCGCGCCGGGCGCGTTCGTGTTCCCGGGCGGCGCGGTCGACGCAACCGATGCCTCGCCGCTGGCCGTCCGGCTGTCGACGGCGCGCGCGACCCAGACCGACGACCAGCGGGCGTTCGCGGTGGCCGCGATCCGGGAGACCTTCGAGGAACTCGGTGTGTTGCTCGCCCGGCGTGCGGACGGCAGTTACGTCGACGACGCGGACCTCGCCGGCATGGATCGCCACGGCGATTTCCTGTCGCAGATCGACGAGCGGGGCTGGACACTCGCGGTCGACGCGGTGTGGTGGCTCGCGCACTGGATCACCGATCGCGATCTGCCGAAACGCTTCGATGCGCGCTTCCTGACCGCACCGATGCCACCCGGCCAGACGCCGTCAGCCGACGAATCGGAGACCTTCGAGCCGGTCCTGATCGAGGCCCATGCGGCGCTCGAGCGGCACACACGCGGCGAGTTCGAGATGATCTTTCCGACGATCCGCACGCTGCGCCGGCTGTCGCGGCATCACACCGCGCGCGACGTGTTCGACGCCTGCCGCCACGAACGCCCGTTGTGGACGTCGTGCCCGCGCGCGGGATACCTCGCGCGAACCGTCGAGCGCTTCATGGAGGACGACCCGGCCTACGGTGAACTCGAACTGACCGCACCCGATGGCCGCATCGTGCATCGGCTGGACTGGCAACACGAGGAACCGGTCCGTCTGACCCGGCACGTGATGCGGCTGACGGCACCGAACCCGGGACGGATGACCGGGCCCGGCACCAACACCTACATCGTCGGCGAACCCGGCGGCTACCTGGTCATCGATCCGGGTCCGGACGACGACGGACATCTCGACCGGATCCGGGCGATCGTCGGCGACGACCTGAAGCTGATCGTCTGCACCCATTCCCATCCGGATCACTTTCCGGGGGCCGCACCGCTGTCGGCGGCCACCGGCGCTCCGGTGCTCGGCCGGCCGTCGGGCCCGATGGCGAGTGTCGAGTGGAGGTTCGAACCGATGCGTGTCCTCGAGGACGGCGACATCATCGAACTCGGCGACAGCACGCTGCGTGTGCTGCACACGCCGGGCCACGCGTCGAACCACCTGTGCCTGCTGATGGTCGAGGACGGCCTGCTGTTCTCGGGGGATCACATCCTGAACGGTTCGACGACGGTGATCGACCCGCCGGACGGCAACATGCGCGAGTACCTGCGTTCGCTCGATCGCCTGCGGCTCGAGCCGTTCGACTTCATCCTGCCCGCCCACGGGTGGGTGATCGCCCGTGGTCATGAGGCGGTGTCGGCGCTGATCACCCACCGCCTGAGGCGCGAGGCCAAGGTGCTGTCGGCGCTCGAGGCGCTGTCGGCATCGGGCCCGGTGCCGCTCGACCGGCTGCTGCCGGTGGTCTACGACGAGATCGACCCGATACTGCATCCGGTCGCGAGCCGCTCGCTGCTCGCGCATCTGGACAAGCTCGAGACCGATGGCCTGGCGGTCATCGACGACCACGGGCGCTGGCTCACTCGCGGAACGCTTCCACCGGAATCCTGATGCGGACCTCGTCGCCGACGCTGGTGACCGCATAGTCCATGCCGAAGTCGCTGCGCTTGATCGTTGCGGTCACCTCGCCGCCGCACATCGGCTTGAACAGCAGCGGATGCCGGCCACAACGGAACTTCTCCACCGTCAGCCGGACCGGCTGGGTGATCCCGGTCATCGACAGGCGCCCCGGCGCGGCCACGACCCTGTCCCCCTCGAACACCAGTTCGTCGGCGCGAAACTCGATCGTCGGATACCGCTCGACGTGGAAGAAGTTCGGCCCGCGCAGGATCTTCTCCAGCAGTTCGAGCCCGGTGTCGACCGACGCCGGGTCGATCGTGACCTCGATCGACCCGGTCTTCTTCGCCTCGTCCAGCACCAGCGTGCCGGTGGTCCTGTTGAAGCGCCCGCGCTGGATCGAGAACTGCATGTGCTGCACTTCGAAGTGCGGGAAGGTGTGGGTCGAATCGATCCGGTACGTGTCCTGGGCCTGGGCGGAGGTGGCCACGGCGCCGACGAGGAGCACCCGGGCAATCCATCTTCCGATCGCCGAAACTGGCAAAGTCACGGATTTTTGATTGCAATTAGTCATTTACAGACACTATTTCAAGTAACCACGAATGTTTATTGGAAAGGCTTCATAAGTTATTGAAAAATAACTGCATATCATCACTCGGCACTTCTGATGACCGCCAAGAACCCACCTTAGCATAGCGCCCGGAACGGTTGCCGCCACAGAAAGACAAAGCGGGTGGATCCCGGAAGGATCACCCGCTCGGACAAACACCGGCGCGCCGCGGCCAGGCCACGGGCGCGCCGACCCGCGTCGATCAGGAGGCCGCCTGCGCCGTCGCCGCGTCGTCGGCGGCCGCCGCCTTCATCGACAGCCGCAGCCGGCCCTTGTCGTCGGCTTCGATCACCTTGACCCGGACCGACTGGCCTTCCTTCACGTAGTCGGAAACCTGGTTCACACGCTCGTTGGCGATCTGCGAGACGTGCAGCAGTCCGTCACGGCCCGGCATCACCTGCACGATCGCACCGAAATCCAGGATCTTCAGCACCGTGCCGTCATAGATCTTGCCGATCTCGACCTCGGCGGTCAGGTCCTCGATCATCTTCTGTGCGCGCTTGGCGGCGGCACCGTCGACCGCGGCGATCGTGATCGAGCCGTCGTCCTGGATGTCGATCGTCGTGCCCGTGGTCTCGGTGATCTGGCGGATCGTCGCCCCACCCTTGCCGATCACGTCGCGGATCCGCTCCGGGTTGATCTTCATCGTGTACATCCGGGGCGCGAAGTCCGACAGTTCCTCGCGTGCACCGCCGATCGCCTGCTTCATCTGGCCGAGGATGTGCATGCGGCCCTCGCGCGCCTGGTTCAGCGCGACCTGCATGATCTCCTTGGTGATGCCCTGGATCTTGATGTCCATCTGCAATGC
Organism: uncultured Burkholderiales bacterium; assembly: GCA_902826305.1. GTDB lineage: Bacteria > Pseudomonadota > Gammaproteobacteria > Burkholderiales > Burkholderiaceae_E > CADEEH01. The sequence goes on along the minus strand of CADEEH010000017.1, from coordinate 1,798 downwards.
GGTCACCCCGACCTCGGTGCCGGCCACCTTGAAGTCCATGTCGCCGAGATGATCCTCGTCACCGAGGATGTCGGTCAGCACCGCGAACCGGTTGCCCTCCTTGATCAGCCCCATCGCGACGCCGGCGACGTGCCGTTTGATCGGCACGCCGGCGTCCATCAGCGCCAGGCAGCCGCCGCAGACCGACGCCATCGACGATGAACCGTTGGACTCGGTGATCTCCGAGACGACGCGCAGGGAGTAGGCGAACTCCTCGGCGGTCGGCAGCAGCGGACGGATGCCGCGCTTGGCCAGGTTGCCGTGGCCGATCTCGCGCCGCTTCGGCGCGCCGAAGCGGCCGGTCTCGCCGGTGGAGAACGGCGGGAAGTTGTAGTTGAACATGAAGCGGTCGCGGTATTCGCCGTTGATCGCATCGATGATCTGCTCGTCGCGCGACGTGCCGAGCGTGGCCGCCACGATCGCCTGCGTCTCGCCGCGGGTGAACAGCGCACTGCCGTGCGCACGCGGCAGCACACCGGCGCGGATCGCGATCGGACGCACGGTGCGGGTGTCGCGACCGTCGATCCGGGGCTCGCCACCGAGGATCTGGCCACGGACCAGCCTGGCCTGCAGGTCGAACAGCACCGAGTCGAGTTCGTTGCCATCCGGTGCCGGCTGACCGGCGGCCGCGGCGTGTTCGGCGACCTTCGCGGCGACATCGGACTCGATCGCCGCGACGCGCTGCGTGCGCTCCTGCTTGTTGCGGACGCGATAGGCCTCGCGCATCGGCCCTTCGGCCAGCTGCGTCACCATGTCGACCAGCGCCTGGTTCTTCTCCGGCGCCTTCCAGGCCCATTCCGCCCGGCCCCCGAGTTCGACCAGTTCGTGGATCGCGTCGATCGCGACCTTCATCTGCTCGTGGCCGAACACGACCGAACCGAGCATCACATCCTCGGGCAGTTCCTTGGCCTCGGACTCGACCATCAGCACGGCACTTTCGGTACCGGCAACGACCAGGTCGAGCTGGCTTTCCTTCATCTGCGTGGCCGACGGGTTCAGCACGTACTGGCCGTCGATGTAGCCGACACGTGCGGCACCGATCGGGCCGTTGAACGGCAGGCCCGAGATCGCGAGCGCGGCCGATGCACCGATCATCGCCGGAATGTCGCTGTCGACTTCCGGGTTGCTCGACATCACCTGCACGATGATCTGGACTTCGTTGAAGAAGCCGTCGGGGAACAGCGGGCGGATCGGGCGATCGATCAGCCGGCAGATCAGGATCTCGCGTTCGGTCGGCCGACCTTCGCGCTTGAAGAAGCCGCCCGGGATGCGGCCCGCGGCATAGAACTTCTCGACGTAGTCGACGGTCAGCGGAAAGAAGTCCTGGCCCGGCTTCACCTTCTTGGCACCAACCACCGAGGCCAGCACGACGGTGTCATCCATGTTGACCAGCACCGCACCGCCTGCCTGGCGGGCGATCTCGCCCGTCTCGAGGGTCACGGTGTTGTCCCCCCACTTGAACGTCTTCTTGGCTATCTCGAACACGCTGATATTCCTTTCAAACGATTCAGCCCGCGCTTTCGATCCGGCGGCACGGTTCACCGGTCAACAAAGAAAAAACCCGCAGGGGATACCTGCGGGCCGAGGTCATTCGGTCTGCGTTGCCTGCGACGGGCAGGCCGGAGCCGATGCATCGGCGGCAGCCATCAGCTGCGCAGCCCGAGACGCTCGATCAGCGTCTTGTAGCCGGCAGGATTGCGTGATTTCAGGTAGTCGAGCAGCTTGCGGCGGCGGCTGACCATCTTCAGCAGGCCGCGAC
>CADEEH010000016.1:51468-53322 GCA_902826305.1 uncultured Burkholderiales bacterium | reverse complement strand
GCCTCGCCGCACAAGCTGATCTCGATGCTGTTCGCCGGCGCGATCGAGTCGATCGCCAAGGCGAAGAAGGCGATCACCCAGCGCGACTACGAGGCCAAGGGCCGCGCGATCGGCAAGGCGCTGCGCATCGTCGAGGAAGGCCTGAAGGCCTCGCTCGACGCCCGCGGCGGTGCGATCACCGAGAACCTGACGATGTTGTACGACTACATGATCCAGCGCCTGCTGCAGGCGAACATCCGCAGCGACGAGGCGATGCTCGACGAGGTCACCGGCCTGTTGCGGCAACTGCAGGAAGCCTGGGACGCGATCGACCCGCGCCACCATCGGGTCACCGAGCCGGTGGCGAGCTGAGGAGCGACCCGATGAGTGCCGCCCTGCTCGAGAACTATGCGGTGGTCGAACGCGCGGCCGAACGGATGCTGGCGGCCGCGCGCCGCAGCGACTGGGACGAGGTCGCCCGGATCGAACACGCCTGCTACACGCTGGTCCAGCAATTGCAGCAGAGCGCCGAGGGCGCGGCACTGGATCGCGAGGGCAACGCGCGCCGGATGGCGGTGCTCAAGCGGATCCTCGCGATCGACGGCGAGGTGCGCGACCTGGCACAGCCGTGGCTGAAGAACGTCGACACGATGTTCAAGGGCCGCTCGCCGTTCGGTTTCCGTTCCGCCTGGATGGAAGGTGCCCGCGACGGCACCGGATCGGACGATTGACCCGGGCCCGTTCCTCCGGACGCGCGCAGGGCTTACCATAGCCGACAGTCTCCTCGTTGCACCGCCGATGACCTCTGCCACGCTCACGCCCAAGGTCCAGTCCCAGTTCCTGCCGGAGGCGGACCTGTCCGGCCTGGAGCAGTTTCGCATCGACGGCAAGGTCGGTGTGCGGGCGGTGCTGCGCGAGATGGTCGACAAGAAGGCGCTGCTGACCGCGTTCGCTCCCTCCGGGCCGACCTCGTGTTTCGTGACCCGGATCGTCAGTTTCGAGGGCGACCTGCTGGTGTTCGACGCCACCACCGACGCCGAACGGCTGAAGCAGGTCACCGACCAGGACGGTGCGACGCTGGTCGGCTTCCTCGATCACATCAAGGTGCAGTTCGATGTCTCCGGGCTGCGCTACGTGCCCGAGGACGAGGGCCGCGCGCTGCAGTGCCCGCTGCCCTCGACCTTGTACCGGATCCAGCGTCGCGACGCGTTCCGCGTGCGCCCGCCCAACGAGGAGCCGGCGCTGTGTGTGCTGCCCACGCCGGACCGGACCGAGTTGCGCTATATGGTCGTCGACATCAGTGTCGGCGGCCTGGCGCTGCGGGTCGCCGACGAGGTGCCCCGGCCGGCGCTCGGTGAACGCTGGCAGCGCTGCCGGCTCGAACTCGGCAAACGTCCGCCGATCCCCTGCTCGCTGGTGGTGCGCAACATCCAGGTCGGCCACGAGGGCGACGAAGGTGCATACCGGCTCGGCTGCTCGTTCGATGCGATGCCGCCCGAAGTCTCGCGCGCGGTCCAGCTCTTCGTGCTCGACATCGAACGCCGCCGCCGCGGGCGTTGATCCCCGCTCCCGGCGGGCGTTCGAGTGCGCTCCCCGCATGCAACCTCATGCGCCGATGGAGGGGGGCCCGCTCGACCGAGCGAGTATCGGGGAGCGAATCGAGCGGGCCCCCCTTCAGCGGCGCAAACGCGTGCAATGAAAGCGTGCGATGAACGCGTGCGATGAACGCGCAGCGATGAACGCGTGCAATGAAAGCGAGGCCGACGAACGGAGTTTGAAGGACGACCGGCGGACTCGCCGGTTCAGACCTGCATGTTCATGATGTCGGTGTATGCCGAGACGAGCCGGTTGCGCACCGTCAGTGCCGCCTGGAAC
>CADEEH010000016.1:0-51368 GCA_902826305.1 uncultured Burkholderiales bacterium | reverse complement strand
GATGTCGGTGTATGCCGAGACGAGCCGGTTGCGCACCGTCAGTGCCGCCTGGAACGACAGTTGCGACTTCTGCATCGCCACCATCGCGTCCTCGAGGCCGACCGACTCCACCCCCATCTGGAACTGCGCCTGCAGGCGGGACGACTGCTGTTGGGCGTCGCTGACCGACTTGAGTGCGTTGTCCATCGCATCGGCGAAGCCGGGCGCGGCCGGTCCGGACGGCCCCTTGGCCGGCGTGGCGCCGGTCGCGCGGGCACGCGCGAGTGCGTCGAGCAGCGGTGTGGTCAGTCGCGTTTCCATCGGCAATGCCTCCGGCCGGCGGGTGGCCGGTGGTGTCCATACTGTAGTGCCCGTCCTCGCGCGGGCAAGGGCGAAATAGCGGCGGCAGGCACCGCTAATTCACCCACCTCGGTCGGCCGGTTCTGCGAATAATCGCCGACCATGGATGTCACTGTTTCCGAGATGAACCCGCCCCGATCCGGCTTCGCAGCCCTGTCGATCGGGGCGCGCCTGTCGCTGGCCGCCGGACTCGCCGCGCTGATCGCGGTTGTCGTCGCCGCGGTGATCGTCGCGCGCACGCCGGACTACAAGGTCCTGTTCGGCAACCTGTCGGACAAGGACGGCGGTGCGGTCATCGCGGCGTTGTCGCAGATGAACGTGCCGTACAAGTTCTCCGAGGTCGGCGGGGCGATCCTGGTGCCGGCCGACCGCGTGCACGATGCGCGCCTGAAGCTCGCCTCGCAGGGACTGCCGCGCGGCGGGACGATCGGCTTCGAGCTGCTCGAGACGCAGAAGTTCGGCACCACCCAGTTCCAGGAACGCCTGAACTTCCAGCGTGCGCTCGAGGGTGAGCTCGCGCGTTCGATCCAGTCGCTGGCCGCGGTGCAGAGCGCCCGCGTCCACCTCGCGTTGCCGGCGAGTTCCGGATTCCTGCGCGAGCAGCAGAAGCCGTCGGCGTCGGTGCTGCTGACGATGCATCCGGGCCGGGTGCTCGATCGCGGCCAGGTCGCCGGCATCCTGCATCTGGTCGCCTCGTCGATTCCCGAGATGTCACCGCAGCAGGTCAGTGTCGTCGACCAGAACGGCGAGCTGCTGTCCAACAGCACGAGTGCCCAGGCCGGGGGCCTGGATCCGTCACAGCTCGGCTACGTCCGTTCGCTCGAGAGCAGCCTGTCGCAACGCATCGTCGACATCCTCGAAGCGGTCGTCGGACCCGGCAACGTGCGTGCACAGGTCAGTGCCGAGGTCGACTTCACGCAGACCGAGTCGACCGCCGAACAGTACCGCCCGAACCAAGGCAGCGAGCCGGCCGCGGTGCGCAGCCAGCAGTCCTCCGAAGCGAATGCCCGCGACGGTGCCGCCGGTGCGGCCGCCGGCATCCCGGGGGCGGTGTCGAACCAGCCGCCGGCACAGGCCACCGCACCGATCAACGGTCCGGCACAGCAGACGCAGGCAGCCGGGCAGAACGCGGGGGCCGCCGGTGGCGCCAACAGCAGCGCACGTCGCGAGACCGTCACCAACTACGAGGTCGACAAGACCGTCCGCGTGACCCGCAACGCGACCGGCAACATCAAGCGACTGAGCGCGGCGGTGCTGGTCAATCACCGGCGCACGGTCGACGAGGCCGGCAAGGCCTCGCTGGTCGCGCTGCAGCCGGCCGAACTCGAGAACCTGAACGCGCTCGTCAGGCAGACGATCGGCCTGAACCAGGAACGTGGTGATTCGCTGAACGTGGTCAACGCGCCGTTCACGCAGGTCGATCCGCCCAAGGAGGTCGAGATCCCGCTGTGGAAGCAGCCCGAGAACATCTCGCTGGCCAAGGAGATCGGCAAGCAGGCCGGCCTGGTGCTGCTCGGCCTGCTGATCATCTTCATGGTGATCCGCCCGGCCCTGAAGACGATGAACGCCAAGCCGCCGGCCCCGCTGAAGGTCGACCGGACCGTCGCCAACGACGTCGCGCTGCCGCCGCCGAGCGCCGATGGCGTGGCCGCGGTCGCCAACGGACAGGAAGAGATCCTGAAACTGGCCCGCGAGAACCCGGCCACCGTGGCCAACGTGGTGCGCACCTGGGTCAACAAGGAGGCGTCGTCCTGACGACGCCGCAACCCGATGGATGAAGAAGGTCTGATCGACGCGGCCATCCTGCTGATGGCCCTGGGCGAGGATGGTGCCGCCGAGGTGTTCAAGCATCTGTCGCCCAAGGAGGTGCAGAGCCTGGGCGAGACCATGGCCAAGCTCAAGACCACCACCGCCGACAAGGTCGACGGCGTGCTGTCGAAGTTCGAGGCCGCCGCGTCGAGCCAGCGTTCGCTCGTGAGCGACACCGACGAATACGTGAAGAACGTGCTCAGGCGTGCGCTCGGCGAGGACAAGGCGGGCCTGCTGATCGACCGCATCCTGCAGGGCGGCGACGTCTCGGGCATCGAGAGCCTGAAGTGGCTGGACGCGGGCTCGATCGCCGAGCTGCTGCGCAACGAACATCCGCAGATCATCGCCTCGACGCTGGTCCACCTGGACCGCGACCACGCGGCCGGTGTGCTGCTGCAGCTCGGTGAACGGGTCCGCGGCGAGGTCGTGCTGCGCATCGCCGCGCTCGACGGCATCCAGCCGAACGCGCTGCGCGAACTGAACGACGTGCTCTCGAAGGTGCTCGCCGGCGGCGAGCGGCTGAAGCGCACCCGGCTGGGCGGCACCAAGACCGCGGCCGAGATCCTGAACTTCCTGGGCGGCTCGGCCGAGACCGCGGTGCTGGACGCGATCCGCGAGCAGGACCCCGATCTGGCGCAGAACATCTCCGAGCAGATGTTCACCTTCGACGACCTGCTCAAGCTCGACGACCGCGCGTTCCAGGTGCTGCTGCGCGAGGTGCAGACCGATTCGCTGATCGTCGCGCTCAAGGGCGCCGACACCGAGCTGCGCGAGAAGGTCTTCAAGAACATGAGCCAGCGCGCCGCCGAGACGATGCGCGAGGATCTCGAATCGAAGGGTCCGGTGCGGGTGGCCGAGGTCGAGGCCGAGCAGAAGGAGATCCTGAAGACGGTCCGTCGGCTTGCCGACGAGGGCCAGATCATGATCGGCGGCGGCGGCGATGACAGCTTCGTGTGAGGACCGGCGTGAGTAGGCGCATCATTTCCGCGGAAGCCCTCGGCGAATACGAACGCGTCGATCTCGGCGCACTCGACTCGCACCACGGTCCCGGCGCATCACGCGCCGGCGGACGTGGCGGACGCGAACCGGAGCCCCGGCACAGCGCCGAGTTCCTCGACGGCCAGCGCGAGGGCTACGACGAGGGGTATCGCGCCGGGCGCGATGCCGGCGCACGGCAGGCGATCGAGCAGTTCGCCGCCCGCGAGCAGGCCCTCGGTGCCTCGATGGCGCAGCGGCTGGTCGCGTTCGAGCAGGCGCTGACCGGCCAGTTCGAGGCGCTGCAGCTGAGGCTCGCCGACGAGATCGTCGCGTTGTCGCTGGAGATCGCCCGCCAGACGGTGCGCGCGACGATCACGACCCGACCCGAGAGCCTGGTCGCGGTGGCCCAGGAGGCGATCGCGATGCTGGTCGACGAACGCGGCCGCCTGTCGATCCATGCCAATCCGGCCGACGCCTCGCTGCTCGAACACGCGTTGGGTGCGCAACTCGAGTCGCGCGGCTACCGGGTGATCGCCGATCCCGCGGTCAAGGCCGGCGGCTGCCGGGTGATGACGGCACAGGCTGAAGTCGATGCGACGCTGCCGACACGCTGGCGTCGGGTGCTCGAATCGATCGGTGCCGAGGACCGCCAGCCGCCGCTCGACGAGCCGATCGCATGAAAATGGCCGACGACAACACGCCGGGCACGATGAAGTTGCCGGTGCACGACGAGGCGGCCTGGTCGCGCCTGCTCGGCGACTGCCAGCGGCTGGCGGCCGCTGCGCAGCCGATGGCCTGCCACGGTCGACTCGTGCGCGCGGCGGGCCTGGTGCTCGAGGCCTCCGGCCTGCGCCTGCCGGTCGGATCGATCTGCCGCGTCGGCCAGGACGGTGCCCACGACCCGCAGGCCGTCGAGGCCGAGGTCGTCGGCTTCACCGAGGGCCGCCTGTTCCTGATGCCCACCGGCAACGTGTTCGGCCTGTCACCGGGCGCACGCGTGAGTGCGGTCGAGGCGGCGGTGCGGGCGCCGCGGCTCGGCACCCGCGCGCATCCCTGGCGCCGAAGCACCGACCGGATGCGCCACCTGCCGCTCGGCGACGGACTGATCGGCCGTGTCGTCGATGCCGACGGCCAGCCGCTCGATCGCCTCGGCCCGCTGCTCGACTCACCCGCCGCGCCGGTCAACCGGCGGCCGATCAACGCGATGGAACGCGAGCCGGTACGGGTTGCCCTGGACACCGGCGTGCGTGCGATCAACGCGATGCTCACCGTCGGCCGTGGCCAGCGGCTCGGCCTGTTCGCCGGCGCGGGTGTCGGCAAGAGTGTGCTGATGGGGATGATGGCGCGTTACACCAGCGCCGACCTGATCGTCGTCGGCCTGATCGGTGAACGGGGTCGCGAGGTCAAGGAGTTCATCGAGGACATCCTCGGCCAGTCCGGCCTCGCGCGTTCGGTCGTCGTCGCCGCCCCGGCCGACGCACCGCCGTTGTCGCGGATGCAGGGTGCGACCTATGCAACCGCGATCGCCGAACACTTCCGCGACCAGGGGCGGCACGTGCTGCTGCTGTTCGACTCGTTGACCCGTTACGCGATGGCCGCGCGCGAGGTCGCCCTGGCGATCGGCGAGCCGCCGGCGACCAAGGGGTACCCGCCGTCGGTCTTCGCGCGCCTGCCGCAACTGGTCGAACGCACCGGCAACGGACCCGGCGGTCGCGGCTCGATCACCGCGTTCTACACGGTGCTGGCCGAGGGTGACGACCAGCAGGATCCCATCGCCGACGCGGCGCGTTCGTTCCTGGATGGCCACATCGTGTTGTCGCGCGCACTTGCCGAGGCCGGCCACTATCCGGCGATCGACATCGAACAGTCGATCTCGCGGGTGATGCACAACGTGACCGACGACGCCCACCTGATCGCCGCGCGGCGGGTCAAGGCGATGTGGTCGCGTTACCAGCGCAGCCGCGACCTCATCGCCGTCGGCGCCTATGTGCCGGGCAGCGACGCCGAGACCGACATCGCGATCGCGATCCACCCGCAGCTGCAGCGTTTCCTGCAGCAGGACATGCGCGAACGGTCGCTGCTCGAGGACTCCCGCCAGGCGCTGTTTCGTCTCGGCGCGGGCATCGGCATGGAGTCGCGATGAAACGCCGGACACTGCAGCAGCTGATCGACTTGTCCAGGCGCCAGCGCGACGAAGCCGCCGCCGAAAGCGCGGGTGCCGAACGGGATGCCCGGGCCGCGGGCCAGACGCTGGAATCGCTGACCGTCTACCGGCGCGAACTCGAACGCCGCGGTGCCGCCGCGGCCGGCACCGGCATGGACCCGCGCCTGCTCGTCTGCCGGCGCCAGTTCGCCGATCGCCTCGAACAGGCGATCGACGCCCAGGCCGACCGCCGGCAGGTCCTCGACGACGCGGCCCGCGAACGGCACCAGCAGCTCGTCGAGCGCCAGAAGCGGCTGCTGGCCTACGAACAGCTGTTGAACAGGCGCGATCACGAGGCTCGTCGCACCACGCTCCGGCGCGACCAGCAACACACCGACGAACAGGCAGGCCGGCTGCACACGACCCGCACAACCAGGATGGACTCCGATGAATAACGCACCGCTCTCCGCGAACCCCACCGCCGGCATGCAACGCAAGGCCGGCACCACGGCGCCGACCGGCACCGACACGCCGGAAGCGGTGCTTGCCGACTTCGGACAACTGCTGCAGCGCTGGCAGGCGGTCACGCAGAATCGCCAGCCGGCAACCGAGGTGCGCACGAGCGCCGAGTCGGCCGTCCGCCCCCGCGGCTCGCGGATGGGCGACGAGCCCGACCGCTCCGGTGACACCGCCGCGACCCGCGGCGTCGGATCGTCGACGGCCGACAGCACCACGGCCGATCGCCCCGCCGCCCGCGGCGAGGCCGACCGTGCCGCCCGGCGCGCGGCCGATGATCCGCAGGCCCACGGCCGTCGGTCGAAACCGCATTCGATGCGCCATCGCTCGGACGAGGCCAGTGGCATCTCACGCCACGAACCCAAGCCGCGGGTCGCGGGCACTTGCCGCGATACGGCCGGTGACACGACACCCGAGGACACCACGGCGCAGGCAACGGACCGCCCGGCATCGGCCCGCGCCGCACGCGGCCGCTGCCACACGAGCGAGGCGCAACACGCAGACGACACCGCCACCGACAGCAACGCCACGGGCACCACCGCGTCGGGCGCGAACACGGGCACGGACACCTCGGCGACCTCCCCGACTGCCGGCGGATCCTCCGCCCAGGAGACAACCGGTGCTCAAGGTGATGCCTCGGCCGCCGGCGCGACGGTGCCGACAACGGCCGCATCCGCCGCGGCAACAGCGGCCGCGGCGAACGCGTCACCGGCTGCACGAGCCGCCGCTGGATCGACTGCAGCATCGACCGTTGCATCGACCGCCGGCACGAACGTCGGCACGACCGCCGGCACGAGCACCGACGGTGTGGCCGCGACCGGATCCGGCGCGACCGCTCGCGCCGGGCGCCCGACGGGTACAGGCGCGACCACCAACACTCCCGCCGGCACGACCGCGGCCGCGGTCACCGGGACCGCCGATCGCACTCCGGCCAGCGCGCGAGATGATGTCGACGCCACATCGTCCGCTGCGGCGCTCATCGGGGAAACGGGCGAGTCGGCAGAATCCACGGCCGGCCCCCGCCCCGCCGCCACGGCAGCAAACAGCGGACACACGACAACCGCCGCCACCGGCGCGCAGGTGTCGTCCGCGTCGTCGAACCGCACCGGCATCAGCGAATCGATCGACAGTGTCGTCGCTTCCCTGCGCGAGGCGCTCGAGGCGCTCGAGTCGCTGAACGAGCCGGGAACAGGGAGTGGGTCCGCCGATGCGGCACCGGCGCTGGTCGCCGGCGCGCGCAGCGACATCGCGGCGGCGTTCGCCACGCTGCTGCGGGCGGCGGACGCGCCGGCCCAGCCGCAGGTCGCGACACCGACGCCGGTCCAGGTCGCGCTGTCGACGCCGATGCAGGATCCGGCCTGGGGCGCCGAGCTGTCGCAACAGGTCGCGGACTTCGCGCAGACCGGCATCCAGGCCGCCGAGATCACCGTCAATCCGCCGGAACTCGGTCCGGTGAAGGTCGAGTTGTCGTTGTCCGGCGAGTCGCTGTCGGTCGCGTTCTCGTCGACCCAGCCCGAGACCCGGCAGGCGATCGAGCAGACACTCGGCACGCTGCGCACGATGCTCGCCGAACAGGGCATGCTGCTCAAGGACGCCAGCGTCGACTCCGGCCGGCGTGAGGGCACGTCACCGGACGGCGGCATGGATCGCCGCGACACACGCGGGCTGGCCGGCAACACCACCGAGCGCCAGGCCACCGGGGTCGGCACGACCACCGTTCATCGGCGCGGTCCGGGCCTGCTCGACCTGTACGCCTGACCGGTTGCGCTTCACGCCCCGGAACAGACCGGGGCGAGCCCGGCTGATCGGCCCTTCAGCGCCGGGCCGCGCGGACCAGAATGCTCGGGATCGCCCAGCGATATCCCGGAGCCGTCATGGCAGACAAACCGTCCGAAGAAACCCAGGCCGCCCCCAAGAAAAGCAAGAAGATGCTGATCATCATCCTCGCGGTGGTGCTGCTCGCCGGCGCCGGCGGGGGCGGCTTCTGGTTCATGAAGAGCAAGAAGGCCGCGCAGGAACAGGCCGCCGAAGAGGAGGAAGCACCGGCGGCACACGGCAAGAAGAAGGCGAAGATCTTCGTGAACCTCGACCCGTTCACGATCAATCTCGCCGACAAGGACACGGATCGCTTCGGCCAGGTGACGATGGTGCTCGAGGTCGCCTCCAACGAGATCGGCGAGGAACTGAAGTCGCAGATGCCCGCGGTGCGCAACTCGATCCTGCTGCTGCTGACCTCGAAGACCTCGACCCAGCTGCTGACCGTAGCCGGCAAGGAGACGCTGGCGGCCGAGGTCGCCGAACAGACCGGCCAGCATCTCGGCTGGCATCCGCCCGATGAGCACGGCGAGGACGCCGAGGAGGCCGATGCCAAGGGCAAGAAGCCCAAACGAAAGGCGCCCAAGCCGAAGCCGAATCCGGTCGAGGCCGTGCACTTCGCCCAGTTCATCATCCAGTAGCAACGGCAATCCGCAGCATGGCCGATCAGTTTCTGTCGCAGGACGAAGTCGACGCACTGCTCGAGGGTGTCACCGGCGAGTCCCAGAAGCCCACCGAGCAGCCGGTCGACGGCATCCGGACCTACGACCTCGCCAAGCAGGAACGCATCGTCCGCGGGCGCATGCCCACGCTCGAGCTGATCCACGAGCGATTCGCGCGCAATCTTCGCATCGGCCTGTTCAACTTCATGCGGCGCAGCCCCGAGATCTCGGTGGGCGGGATCAAGGTGCAGAAGTACAGCGCGTTCCTGCGCGACATCGCGGTGCCGACGAACCTGAACGTGATGAGCGTGCGGCCGCTGCGCGGCAGCGGCCTGCTGGTGTGTGAACCGCAGCTCGTGTTCACGATCATCGACAATCTGTTCGGAGGCAGCGGCAAGTTCCCGACGCGGATCGAAGGGCGCGACTTCTCGCCCACCGAACAGCGGATCATCCTGCGCACGGTCGAGGTGATCACCGAGGAGTACCGAAAGGCGTGGCAGGGGATCTACCCGCTGCTGCTCGAATACCAGCGCTCGGAGATGCAGCCGCAGTTCGCGAACATCGCGACCCCGTCGGAGATCGTCGTCTCCGCGCGTTTCGACATCGAGATCGGCGAGGCCGGCGGCGCGATGTTCATCTGCATCCCGTATGCGACGCTGGAACCGATCCGCGACACGTTGTTCTCGTCGATGCAGTCCGACCAGGCCACCGAACCGGACCGGCGCTGGATCAACATGTTGTCGCACCAGATCAAGTCGGCCGAGGTCGACATCGTCGCCGAGCTCGCGCACGCGACCGCGTCGGTGCGCGACCTGATGAACCTGAAGGCCGGTGATTTCATCGAGCTCGACCTCGAGCAGATCGTGATCGCCAAGGTCGACCGGGTCCCGGTCTTCGAATGCCGCTACGGCGTGTCCAACGGCCACTACGCGATCAAGATCCAGGAATTCCTCACCCTGCCGGCGGACGCCGGCAACGGAGCACCGCATGGCAACCGATAACGACGCCGGCGACACCACCGCTTCGGCCGACGACGACTGGGCGGCGGCGATCGCCGAACAGAAATCGGCCGCTGCCACACCGACCGCGGTCGAGACCAGCGACGACGCGTCGCGCCTGTTCCCGAAACTCTCGGGCACCGGACCGGGCGACGCACGCAACGACATCGACCTGATCCTCGACATCCCGGTGCAGCTCACCGTCGAACTCGGCCGCACGCGGATCCCGATCAAGCACATCCTGCAGCTCGCGCAGGGCTCGGTGATCGAACTCGATGCGCTGGCCGGTGAACCGATGGACGTGCTGGTCAACGGCTGCCTGATCGCCCAGGGCGAGGTGGTCGTCGTCAACGACAAGTTCGGCATCCGGCTGACCGACGTGGTGACCCCGTCGGAGCGGATGCGTCGGCTGAATCGCGGCTGAGGCGGCTTCGATGGGATCGCTGACCACGTCGATCGCCGCGTTCGTGTTCGTGCTCGCCGCGATCCCGGCCGCGTTGTGGATGCTGCGCCGGGTCGGCCCGCTGCGCATGCGCCAGCCCGGGCCGATGCGGCTGGTGGGGGCGCTCGACATCGGACCGCGCGAACGGGTCACGCTGGTCCTCGTCGCCGACCGCTGCCTCGTGCTCGGGCAGACCGCGCAGTCGATCAACCTGCTGGCCGAGCTGCCGGCGAGTGAGGTCGAACACGCCGTCTCGGCGACGCCCGGCACGCCGAGCGCCGCGACCGCGTTCGCACCGTCGCTGCTCGCCGCGCTCGGCCGCGCCCGCGATCATGCCCAGCAAGCCCGCTGACCGTCGTCCGATCGCGACGCTCGTGCCGGCGCTGGCGCTGCTGTGCGCCCTGCTACTGGCCGCCGCACCGGCGTTCGGGCAGTCGCCGCTGACGGTCACCGCGACCCCGGCGGCGGCCGGCGCCACCAGCTATTCGGTGCCGATCCAGACGTTGCTGATCTTCTCGGCGTTGTCGTTCCTGCCGGCGATGCTGCTGCTGATGACCAGCTTCACCCGGATCGTGATCGTGCTGTCGCTGATCCGGCAGGCGATGGGCCTGCAGACCACGCCGCCGAACCAGGTGATCATCGGCATGTCGCTGTTCCTGACCTGGTTCGTGATGGGGCCGACACTGGAGCGCATCCACGCCGACGCCTACAAGCCGTTCAGCGAGCAGCGGATCAGCTTCGAGCAGGCGGTCGATCGCGGCGCCGACCCGCTGCGCGAGTTCATGCTCAAGCAGACCCGCGAGACCGACCTCGCGCTGTTCGCGCGGGTGGCACGCGCCGACACGTCGCTCGCGCCGCGGCAGATGCCGATGCGGGTCGTGATCCCGGCGTTCGTCACCAGCGAGCTGAAGACCGCGTTCCAGATCGGATTCATGGTCTTCGTGCCGTTCCTGATCATCGACCTGATCGTCGCCAGCGTGCTGATGTCGCTGGGCATGATGATGCTCTCGCCGGTGCTGGTCGCCCTGCCCTTCAAGCTGATGCTGTTCGTGCTGGCCGACGGCTGGAACCTGCTGCTCGGCTCGCTGGTGGCCAGTTTCTAGGTGTCGCCGCGATGACCCCGGAGATGGTGCTCACGATCGGGCGCAATGCGCTGGAGACGATGCTGATCGTCTCCTCGCCGCTGCTGCTGGTCGCGCTGGTGGTCGGCCTGGCGGTCAGCCTGCTGCAGGCGATGACCCAGATCAACGAGGCGACGCTGTCGTTCCTGCCCAAGCTGATCGCGCTCGCGGTGGCGCTGGCGGTGGCCGGCCCGTGGATGCTGGCGATGCTGACCGACTACCTGCAGCGGGTGCTGACCTCGATCCCGCAGGTGATCGGCGCCTGACGGCGCCGGTGTGTTCCGCGGGCATCACCGATGATCCAGTTCGACGACGCGACGCTGGCGGCCTGGCTGGCCGGTTTCCTGCTGCCGTTCTTCCGCGCGCTGGCGCTGATGAGCACGGCCCCGGTGCTGTCGAACCGCGCGGTGCCGGTCCGGTTGCGGGTCGCGCTCGCGTTGGTGATCGTGGTCGTCGCCGCGCCGTCGATCGAAGTCCCGCGCCTGGACCTCGGTTCGGCGACCGGCTTCGGGCTGGTCGCCCGCGAGGTCGCGATCGGGCTGACGATCGGCTTCATCGCACGGCTGGTGTTCGCCGGCTTCGAGCTCGCCGGCGAGGCGATCGGATTGCAGATGGGCCTGTCGTTCGCCGGCTTCTTCGATCCGTCGGCCGGTGCCGCCAACGCGGTCGGGCGGCTGCTCAACACGTTCGCGCTGCTGGCGTTCGTCGCGATCGACGGCCCGCTGATGGTGCTCGCGGCGGTGATCCACAGTTTCTCGCTGTTCCCGATCGTCGCCTCGCCGGACCGCTTCACGGTCGACCTGCAGCCGTTGTCGGCCGGTGCGGATCTGTTCGCGCTCGGACTGACGATTGCGTTGCCGTTCCTCGCGCTGCTGCTGTTCATCAACCTGACGCTGGGCATCGTGTCGCGGGTCGCGCCGCAGTTCAACGTGTTCTCGGTCGGCTTCCCGGTGACCATCGGTGCCGGGCTGGCGCTGCTGACGATGGGCCTGCCGCTGCTCGAGCAGCCGCTGCTGTCGGCGATCCAGCGCATGCTCACGCTGCTCGGGGTGAACTAGGGCCTGTCAACAGGCCCTAGCCAACCCGTGCGCCGGGGGTCTCAGGCTCCCGACGCGGCCCCCAGCCGTGACTGGATCGCGCGCCGCAGCGCCTGCAGCGTCAGCGGCTTGGCGAGGAAGTCGTCCATGCCGCTGGCCAGCGCGCGAGCGCGTTCGGATTCGCTGGCCGATACACCGACGATCACACAGCGCGCCCGGCCGGGCCCGGCGGACGCCTCGGCCGCGCGGATCTCCCGTGCGAGCTGATGCCCGTCGAAAGGCTTGAGGATGCAGTCGGTGACCACGACCGGATGCGCATAACGCCGCCAGTGCGCCAGCGCCTCGCGGGCATCGTCGAACACGTCGACCTCGAAACCGGCCGCCTCGAGCAGTCGCACGCCGAGGAACCGATTGATCCGGTCGTCCTCGACCAGCAGCACCGCCATCTTTCCCGACGGCCCGATGGCCGCCGCGATCGGACCGGGCCGCGTCTCGACGTTGAGCTGGGCCTGGAGGTCCTCGAAGACCGGCCCGTCGCAGGGTTCGGCCTGAGGCACCTCCGCGAGGGTCAGCAGCAGCCCGTAGCGCGAGCCGTCGCCGGGGCTGGTCCAGGTCTCGATGCGCCCGCCGATCAGCTGCGCGAGTTCCTTGCAGACCCAGAGTCCCAGGCCGTTGGTGCGATCACCCGGATCGTCGTCCGCCGCGCCCGGTGCGTCGGGATGCCCGCCGGCCGCGGGTTCGGCGCCGCCATTGAAGCTGACCTCGACTTCGGTCAGCCAGCGGCCGGCTTCGGGCGCGCGGCGTGCCCGCAGGTGCACGTCGATCGGCCCGCCGTGGGCGACCGCGTCGGCCACGAGATTCGAGACGATCTGACGGACCCGCATGCCGTCGGTCACCAGCATCGGAAACGGTCGCGGCGCGACGTGCAGCCCGAGCGGAATCAACCGCGCCGAGGCGGCCGCCGCGTGCACCAGCGCGCCGGCACGCACCTGCGCGGCCAGGTCGACCGGTTCGACGACGATCGATTCGCGGTCGAATTCGATCCGCGCCACCTCGAGCACCTGGTTGACCTTGCCGAGCAGCGCGTTGCCCGACGACAGCGCCAGTTCCACCAGCCGCAGCTGCGCCGGTGTCAGCGATGAACGCTGCAGCAGGTCGAGTGTCGCGATGATGTCGGCGATCGGCGTGCGGATCTCGTCACCGACCTGGGCCATGTAGCGGCGCCGGGCGGGCACGGCCTCGTCGGCCGGTGTCGGATCAATCGACGGTGCGCGCGGCTCGATCAGCTCGGTCGAAGTAAAGGCTATGGGACGTCCGCGGCGCCGGCGGAGAATGATCCAGGCGGCGCCCACGACGGCGACGGCCAGAAGCGCTGCCAGCACCGCCAACCACCGATCGACGAGACCATCCAAATTGTCACCGTGGCTCGGAGTCGGGCCTTCAAATGTAACATCGACCGACAGGCGTGCCTGCAGGGTTCGCGCCACCTAATACCAATGGGTGAGGCGGAAACGCCACTTGCGAAATGTTCGCAACAGGGACACTTGCGCGCGGGGCGCGCGCCGACCGCGCCCGGCCGCCATCAGACGCGGTGGGTGACGGTGCCGCTGGTCTTGAGCCGTTCCATCAGGCGGGATGCGATCTGCACCAGCGGCAGCGTCTCGTCGACCGCACCACAGGCGATCGCCTCGCGCGGCATGCCGAACACCACACAGCTCGCCTCGTCCTGCGCGTAGGTGTGTGCGCCGGCGAGTTTCATCCGGCGCATCGCGTCGGCGCCGTCCTTGCCCATCCCGGTCAGCATCACACCGAGCGCATTCGGGCCGACCTGGGTGGCGACCGAATCGAACAGCACCTCCACCGACGGCCGGTGGCGGTTGACCGGTTCGGCATCGTCGATCGCGACGACGTAGTTCGCGCCGCTGCGTTGCACGCGCAGGTGCCGCCCGCCGGGCGCGATGTAGGCGTGGCCGGGCAGCAGGCGCTCGCCGTGTTCGGCCTCCTTGACCCGGACGCGGCACAACGAATCGAGTCGTTGCGCGAAGCTGCGGGTGAAACCGGGAGGCATGTGCTGTGTGATCGCGATCGCCGGGAAATCCGGCGGCAGGCGGGTCAGGATCTCGCGGATCGCCTCGGTGCCGCCGGTCGAGGCACCGATCGCCACCAGTCGCTCGGTGCCCTGTCGGACCGCAGGTGTTCGCCGGCCGGGGTCACCCCCCTGGGCCGGCTCGAGGGGCCGGGCCTGGACCTCGGGCGACTTCACCACCGGTGTCGCGGCCGGCGCACCGGCCGGCCGGCGCGCGACCCGGGCCCGCGCGGCGACCCGGATCTTCTCGGTGATCTCGGCGACCGCCTCGTTGAGTCCCTGCGAGATCGCCAGCCGGGGCTTGGCGACGAAATCGATCGCCCCCAGCTCCAGCGCCCGCAGCGTGACCTCGGCACCGCGCTGGGTCAGCGTCGAGACCATCACCACCGGCATCGGACGCAGCCGCATCAGTTTCTCGAGGAAATCGAGGCCGTCCATCCGCGGCATCTCGATGTCCAGGGTCAGCACGTCGGGGTCGAGGTTGCGGATCATCTCGCGCGCGACGTACGGATCGTGGGCCGCGCCGATGCACTCCATGTCCGGCTGCGCGTTGATCATCGTCGACAGCAGACTGCGCACGAGCGCGGAGTCGTCGACCACCAGTACCCGGATCTTGGCCATCAGAACAACTCCACGCTGCCGCCGGCCGCGCCGCGAACGGCGACGCGAGACCGGTAAGAGGTCTCGACGGTGACCACTTCGACCGCCGCGGTCGCGGCCAGTTTCTTGACCATCGCTTTGCCTGATTTCGGGAAGAAGCAGACGCGCCGCGGATTGTTGCCGAGCACGTCCTTCGAGACGATCGGGATCCGTTCGTTGGCGAGGAACCGCTCGACGAACTCGACGTTCTGCCGGCCGACATTGATCGCCGACATGCCCTGGATCACCGAGGCCCCGCCGAACACCTTGGCCTCCAGTGAGCCGCGCCGCGCGCCGCGCTTGAGCAGCTCGTTGATCAGCACCTCCATCGCGTACACGCCGAACCGCGCCGACGAATCGTCGCCCTCGGGCAATAGGAAGTGGTTCATGCCACCGATGCCCGGGCCGCGGTCGTGGATGCAGGCCGCCACACACGAGCCCAGCACCGTCTGGATCGAGATGTCCTCGTTGTAGACGAAGAATTCGCCCGGGAGCACCTTGACCGCCTCGGTCTGGAACGCGTGGTCGAAGAACGCGAACGACGCCTGCCCCTCGCGCCGGGGCAGCGCGCGCAGATGCAGCAGGCGCGGCGTGTCGGCCATCACGCGGCCACCTTGCCGACGCGCCGGTACACCGTCTGCCCGCGCAGCAGGAACAGGTCGCGGTGCGCCGAGAAGTTCTCCGAGTGGCCGACGAACAGCAGGCCCTCCGGGGCGAGTGAACGATGCATCCGCTCGATGATCCGGACCTTGGTGTCGCGGTCGAAGTAGATCATCACGTTGCGGCAGAAGATCACGTCGAACGGTTCGTCGAACGGCCAGCGATCCCCGATCAGGTTGACCTGGCCGAAGCGGATCATCGAGCGCAGTTCCGGCCGCGCCCGCACCCGGCCCGCGTTGCCGCCGGTGCCGCGCAGGAAGAAGCGCCGGAGCCGGTCGGCGCCGATGCCTTCGGCCGTCTCCAGGTCGTAGACCCCGGCCTCGGCGCGGGCCAGCACCGCGGTGTCGATGTCCGAGGCGAACAGGGACACCGGCGGCTTGTCACCCAGTGTCTCGATCACGGTCATCGCGATCGAATACGGCTCCTCGCCGGTCGAGGCCGCGGCGCACCAGATGCGGATCTTGCGGCCGCGCCCCATCGAACGCAGGAACTCCGCGAGGATCGGGAAGTGGTACGCCTCGCGGAAGAACGAGGTCAGGTTGGTCGTCAGCGAGTTGACGAACTGCTGCCATTCGGCCTCGCCGGCGCGCTCCAGGTGTGCCAGGTAGCCGGCGAAGTCCTTCGCGCCGGTGTCGCGCAGGCGGCGCACCAGCCGCGAGTAGACCATGTTGCGTTTGCTGTCGGCGAGCGAGATCCCGGCGCGCTGGTAGATCAGCTGCCGGACCCGTTCGAAGTCGTCGTCGCCGAACGCGTATTCGCCCGCCGCCATCGGAGTCGCTCTGCTCATCGGTGCCCGCCGGATCGACCGGCGCCGGCTTCAGCCGACCAGCGCCATGTCGGGTGCACCGAGCATCTTCTCGACGTCGATCAGGATCAGCATCCGTTCGGCGACGGTGCCCAGCCCGATGATGTGCGACGACTCGACCATCGACGACATCTCCGGCGCCTCGCGGATGTCGGCGGCCTTCAGCTCGAGCACGTCGGAGACCGAATCGACGACCATGCCGACGACGCGCTGGCCGACGTTGAGGATGATGACGACGGTGAACGTGTTGTACGCCGCGTCGTCCAGGCCGAACTTCAGCCGCAGGTCGATGATCGGAACGATCACCCCGCGCAGGTTGACCACACCCTTGATGAAGTGCGGCGCATTGGCGATGCGCGTCGGTTGCTCGTAGCCGCGGATCTCCTGCACCTTCAGGATGTCGATCGCGTACTCTTCGCGCCCGAGTCGGAACGTCAGGTATTCGGTCGGGTAGGCCTGGGTTTCAGTCGCGCTTTCGCGCAGTGCGAGGGCTTGCATGGACATCTCCGCGGTGGATCGGATGTGTTCGGTTGTCTGGGTTCAGTGGCGCGAATGCTTGACCAGCGCGGCCACGTCGAGGATCAGTGCGACCTTGCCGTCGCCCAGGATGGTCGCCCCGGCGATGCCCTGCACCTTGCGGTAGTTGGCCTCGAGGTTCTTGACCACCACCTGGTGCTGGCCGATCAGGCGGTCGACCAGCAGGGCGATGCGCGAGCCTTCGGCTTCGATCACGATCATGATCGCGTCGGATTCGGCGTTGGACTCGAACCGCGGCACGTTGAAGATCTCCTCCAGCGGGATCACCGGCAGGAACTCCTCGCGCACGCGGATCACGCGGTTGGAGCCGGCCACGCTGCGGACCTCCTCCGGTTCGAGCTGGATCGACTCGATCACCGAGCCCAGCGGCACGATGTAGGTCTCGTCGCCGACACCGACCGACATGCCGTCCATGATCGCCAGGGTCAGCGGGAGCCGCACCGAGACCCGCGTGCCGTAGCCTTCGGCCGAGTCGAGCTCGACGGTGCCGCCGAGCGACAGGATGTTGCGCCGGACCACGTCCATGCCGACCCCGCGGCCCGACACGTCGGTGACCTCGCTGGCGGTGGAGAAGCCCGGTTCGAAGATCAGCTGCCACGCCTCCTGGTCGCTCATCGAGTCGCTGACCTCGAGGCCACGCTCCTGCGCCTTGGCCAGCAGTTTCTCGCGCGACAGGCCGCGCCCGTCGTCGCGCACCTCGATCACGATCGAGCCGCCGCGATG
Organism: uncultured Burkholderiales bacterium; assembly: GCA_902826305.1. Classification (GTDB taxonomy): domain Bacteria; phylum Pseudomonadota; class Gammaproteobacteria; order Burkholderiales; family Burkholderiaceae_E; genus CADEEH01. The sequence goes on along the minus strand of CADEEH010000016.1, from coordinate 34,058 downwards.
TTCGGCCGACAGCGTGATCGTGCCTTCGGCGGACTTGCCGGCCGCGGTGCGCACCTCGGGCATCTCGATGCCGTGGTCGACCGCGTTGCGGACCAGGTGGGTCAACGGATCGGTGATCTTCTCGATCATGCCCTTGTCGAGCTCGGTCGCCTCGCCGATCGTGTTCAGTTCGACCCGTTTGCCCAGCTTGGAGGCGAGGTCGCGCAGCATGCGCGGAAAGCGGTTGAACACCACCGCCATCGGGATCATCCGGATCGCCATCACCGATTCCTGCAGCGAGCGGGTGTTGCGCTCGAGGTCGGCGAGACTGCCCAGCATCGACTGGTGCACGATCGGGTCGAGCTGGTTGCCGTTCTGCGCCAGCATCGCCTGTGTGATCACGAGTTCACCGACCAGGTTGATCAGCTGGTCGACCTTCTCGACCGACACCCGCAGGGTCGAGCTCTCCAGGTTCGAGCCGCCCTTGTCGGCACGGGCCGCCGGCTTGGTCGCGGCGGGCTTGGACACATCCTGGCCGCCGGCCGCGGCGGCTGCCGCCTGGGGAGCGGCCGCCTTTGCCTGCGCCTTCTGGGCGTCGATGTCGACGAAGAAGCCGAACCCCTCGTCGCCGGCCGGGACCGGTGCGGGCGCGGGCACGGCTTGGGGTGCCACGGTCGCGACGGCCGGCGCGTCCTGCTGCAGCGGCTTGAACACGACCTTGTCGCGCGAGACGTGGAACGTGAACAGATCGAGCAGATCGTCGGTCGACGAGGTCGTCACCACCTTGAATCGCCGCATGCCCTGGGCATCACAGCGACCGTCGTCCATCGGCTCGATGGTGCCCAGCCCGCTGATCTCCTTGAAGAGCTCGACCAGCTGATCGGCGGTGTCCGCGCGTTCGAGCGGCCCGACCTGCAGTTCCCAGGCCGGTGTCGCCGCCGGTGCGGCGGCGCAGGCGACGGCGGCCGCGGCGGGGGTCAACGGCACGGCTGCGGCCGACCCGTCGGCATGGGCGCGGATCCGCGCGACGAGTTCGGACGCGTCGAACTTGTCCTGGCGCGAACCCTGGTGGCCACCGAGCAGCACCCGCAGCACGTCGCCCGACTCCAGCAGCACGTCGACCATGCCGGCGTTGATCGTCAGCTCGTTGCGGCGCAGTCGGTCGAGCAGCGTCTCCATCACATGGGTCAGGTCGGCCACGTCCTGGAATCCGAACGTCGCCGCACCGCCCTTGATCGAATGGGCGCAGCGGAAGATCGCGTTGAGCGACTCGTTGTCCGGCTCGTCGGCATCGATCTCGAGCAGCAGCCGCTCCATGTTCGCCAGGTTCTCGCCGGCCTCCTCGAAGAAGACCTGGTAGAACTGCGACAGATCGAAGTTGGCGCCCGAGGCGCCTTGCGAGGTGGATTCGCTCATCTCTTGTTCCCTGGCCGGGCGCGGCGTCAGCCGAGCACCTTGCCGACGACGTCGATCAGCCGCTTCGGATCGAAGGGCTTGACCATCCAGCCGGTGGCGCCGGCCGCGCGGCCGGCCTGTTTCATCTCGTCGGAGGATTCGGTGGTCAGCACGAGGATCGGCACGTGCTTGAATGCCGGCTGGGATCGCAGGTGCCTGACCAGCGTCAGCCCGTCCATGCGCGGCATGTTCTGGTCGGTGAGCACCAGGTCCACCGAATGTTCACGCAGCTTCTCGACCGCGTCCTGTCCGTCCACCGCCTCGATCACGTGGTAGCCGGAGCTCTTCAGCGTGAACGCCACCATCTGGCGCAGTGATGCGGAGTCGTCTACCGCAAGAATCGATGCCATTGCCCGATCACCTCATGTTTCAGAACAGCTCGACCGAACCAGCGTCCATCTCGCGCTGCGCGACCGGACACGATCGTTGAATCAGGACCGGCGGCGCCGCGTCCTCGCCGGGTTCACCGACTTCGGCGGCCAGCGCGTCGGCAACACCCTGGATCCGGCGTACCGCGTGTGTGATCACCTGTCCGGCCATGTCCGGGAACTGCATTGCGGTGATCGCCTCGTCGAGATCGCGGCGCAGGCCGGCCAGCGAGTCGGCCGAGGCCGAACCCGGATCCGGTGCGGCCAGGCGATCACGGGCCGACAGGAAGCTGCCCATCAGCCGCTCGGCGGCGTGATCGAGCAGGCCCCCGAGCCGGTCGAGGTCGGTGGCCGCGGTCAGCAACTGATCCTGCAGTTCCGCGACGAGCGGTGGATTCAAGCCGATGGACGACGGTGTTTCGGTCATGGGTGCGTTTCGGCGAGCCGGTTTTGTCTCAGAGCTTGTTGTCGTCACATTCTCTGCACACTTGAGTGCACACACTTGCCCGAAAAGACCGGCAAAGCCCGTACAATTCGGACCCGTGACGGACGTGACTCAGCGACCGATTCGCCTGCTGGTGGTCGAGGACTCGGAACTCGACTATCTCCTGCTCGGCGCGACACTCGAGCGCGACGGACTCGCCGTCGTCTCGCGCAGGGTCGAGGAACGCGAGGCGATGGCCGAAGCCCTCGCCAACGAACCCTGGGACGCGGTGATCGCCGACCACGTGCTGCCGCGGTTCTCCAGCACCGAGGCGATGGCCCTGCTGGCCGCCACCGGACTGCCGATCCCGCTGATCATCGTCTCCGGCATGATCGGCGAGGAGGCCGCGGTCAACGCGATGCGCGCCGGCGCCAGCGACTTCGTCTCCAAGGGCCGGCTCGCCCGCCTGGCGCCGGCACTGCTCAACGCGATGAGTGCGTCCACCGCGCGCCAGGAACGGCAACGCGCCGTCGATGCGCTGCGCGACTCCGAGGAGCGCCTTCGCGACCTGTCGGCCCACCTGCAGACCGCAATCGACGACGAACGCGCGGCGATCGCGCGCGAGGTGCACGACGACATCGGCGGCACGCTGAGCGCGCTGCAGTTCGACCTGTCGTGGATCGAACGCCACGCCGACGGCCCGATCCGGGAACGCTGCCGACAGGCGCTCGACACCCTGGCCCAGGCGATCCAGGCCGGCCAGCGGCTCACCCGCTCGCTGCACCCGCCGGTGCTCGACTCGGGACTGATCGCGGCGCTGCGCTGGCTGCTGGGCGAGTTCCGCAAGCGCACCGGACTGTCCGTGCGCTTCAGTGCCAACGCCGAGGAGATCGTCGTGCCCGGGCCGGTCGGGATCGCCGTCTACCGGACGCTGCAGGAGGCGCTGACCAACATCCAGAAACACGCTGCGGCGACCGAGGTCCGGGTCGACCTGCTGCGCCACGACGGCCAGTTGTCGCTCGAGGTGACCGACAACGGCCGCGGCCTGTCGCAGGACGACCTGCACAAGCCGACCTCGTTCGGCCTGCGCGGACTGGCCGAACGGGCCCGACGCATCGGCGGCTGGCTCGACGTGACACCGTCGCCGCGCGGCACGACGGTGCTGCTGTCGCTGCCGGGCGAAGGACAGGCAACGCCCGAGACCGCCGCGACGGATGTCAACGCGCTGGACGCCGTCCCGTGATCCGCGTCGTTGTCGTCGACGATCATGCACTGATCCGGCGCGGACTGCGCGAGACGCTGACCGAGGGCGGCGACATCACCGTCGTCGGCGAGGCGTCCGACTACGGGGAACTGCGCCAGTTGCTGCGCACCGTCGAATGCGACGTGATGCTGCTCGACGTCAACCTGCCGGGGCGCAGCGGCATCGACGTGTTGACCGCGCTCGGCGAACAGGCCTCGCGGATCAAGGTCGTCGTGTTGTCGCAGTATCCGGAGGACCAGTACGGCATCCGGGCACTGAAGAGCGGTGCGATGGCCTACCTGAACAAGTCCACCGATCCGAGGAAGATCGTCGATGCGGTGCGCATGGTCGCCGGCGGGCGCAAGTACGTGACCCCGGAGATCGCCCAGTCGCTGCTCGACACGGTCACCGGCAAGGTCGAGGCCGCAGCACACGAGCAGCTCTCGGAGCGCGAGATGCAGACGCTGCTGCTGATCGCCTCGGGCAAGCGGTTGTCCGAGATCGCCGAGACGCTGCGCCTGTCGCCCAAGACGGTCAGTGTCTATCGCGCGCGGGTGCTGGAGAAGCTGCGGGTGGCGACCAATGCCGAGCTGGCCGCCTATGCGATCAAGAACCGCCTGATCGACTGACCTCGACTCGGTTCTTGCCGCTGCGCTTGGCCGCGTACATCGCGTCGTCGGCGCGTGCGAGCACATCCTCCATCGCCTCTCCCGTGCCGACGTCGGCGACGCCGGCCGAGAAGGTGATGAACACCCGGCTCGACTCGTGCATGAAGACGTGGCGCGTCAGCTCGCGTTGCAGGCGCGTCACCACCTCGGCGGCGCGATCCGGCGCGGCCCCGGGCAGCAGCAGCACGAACTCCTCGCCGCCGTAGCGCGCGCAGATGTCGCCCGGCCTGAGTTTCTCGCGCAGCACGCCGGCCAGGTGACGCAACGCGTCGTCGCCGGCGTGGTGCCCGAGCGTGTCGTTGAGCTTCTTGAAGTCGTCGACGTCGATCAGCGCCAGCGCCAGCGGCGATCCGCCCGGCGCGCGGCGCGACTGCATCTGCTCGAACGAGGCGGCCAGGCCGCGCCGGTTCATCAGGCAGGTCAGGTGATCGGTGACCACCTGCGAACTGGCTTCGGCCAGCGCGCCTTCGAGGCGGGCGACCTCGCCCTGAAGCCGCAGCGCCTGATCACGCGCGGATTCGAATTCGCGGCGTGATCGATCCAGCCCCGCGTGCATCTCGCGTGCGTCGCGCAGCAGGTGGCCCACCGTGTCGGCAAGCGCCGCGACCGTGCCGGAGCGTTCGATCTCTTCGGCGTATCCCGAGATGCGCTGACCGAATCCGTCGGTCGACGCGGCCAGTCCGCCGATCCAGGCGATCCAGTCGGCCAGTGTGCGCTTGAGCTGATGCAGCGACTCGCGGCGCCGGTCGGCCAGCGCCCGCTGCGTCTGCGCCGACTGCAGCAGCAGCGAGCGCGCGTTGGCCAACGTGCGGCGATCGGGCGCGGTCTCGATCAGTTGCCGGATCGTCGTGAACTGGCCGGCCAGCCAGCTCTCCTCCTCCAGCATCGCCGGGATCGACTCGCACAACGTGGTCAGGGTCAGGCGCAGTTCCTCGGCGATCCGGTTCGCATGCGACAGTTGGCGCGGACATTCGTCGCAGCCGGCGGTTGTGATCTCGCCCGCGACGATCGCCCCCGCCGCCGCGGGCAGCGCCGGCGCCGGCGCCGGGGATACGTCGGTCACTGGCGCAGCCGCCGTCGGTGCCGGGGACACGTCGGTTGCCGACGGCGCCGGCTCGATGCCCTCGCCGGCGCCCTCCTCGCGGCCACCCCAGCTCGCCACCAGCTTGGACAGCCGCTCGCCGAGTCGTGCCGTGTTGCCCCCGGCGCCCTGCAGCACCCGCGTCAGGCTTTCCTTCTTGCGCGCCGAGGTCCAGCCGGGGTGATTCGTTTCGAGTCCGCGCACGATGCCACGCACGATGCCGGCCCAGTCGTGATCGGGCGCATCGGATCCGCGCGCTGCCGCCTGACGCGCGTCGGCACCCCGCGTCTCGCCGGCGCGCGCCGCCGGCACGAGCCCTTCGGCCTTTCCCCCGACGGCGAGCCACGCCGCCCGGTAGTTGTCCGGCGTCGGATCGAGGCGCTGCTCGACCAGATGGCGCAGCGCGTGCTTCGCCAGTTGCGCCGGGGCGGCCGACTGCGGGGCGATCGCCTCCTTCATTCGCTCAACCGGTGGCGCGACCGGTCTCGGCAGCCGTCGCCTGCGCCGCGCGCGGGATCGCCGACGGCGCAACGGCGGCCGCTTCCTCGGCTTCGGCCGGTTCGTCCTCGGTGACCGGCGCCGGCGCCTGCGCCAGTGCCACCACCTGCAGGACATGCTGGCGCAGTCCGTCGACCGATTGCGCCAGAGTCTGCGGCGGCATCGGCTTGGCGAACAGGAAACCCTGGATGTGCCGGCATCCGATCGCGACCAGCGCGCGCAGTTGCTCGATCGTCTCGACACCTTCGGCGACCACGTCCAGCCCCAGGCTCTGGCCGAGCGCGACGATCGCACGGGTCACGGCCTCGCCCTGCGGCGAGACACCCAGAAGGCGCACGAAACTGCGGTCGATCTTGAGCTTGGACAGCGGCAGCCGGGTCAGGTACGACAGCGACGAATAGCCGGTGCCGAAGTCGTCGATCGCGAGGTCGATGCCCATCGCGCTCAGGCGCTGCAGTCGCGGCAGCGTGCGTTCGAAATCACGCACCATGCAGGTCTCGGTCAGCTCGAGCTCGATCGACCCGTGTGCGAAGTTGTGCTGCCCGATCACCTGCTCCAGCGTCGATTCCAGCGACGGACGCTCGAAGTGGGTGGTCGGGATGTTGACCGATATCTTGCCGACGTCGACACCGGCGCTGCGCCATTCGCCGAGCTGGCGGCAGGCCTCGCGGATCGCCCATTCGCCCATCGCGATGATGAGCCCGCTCTCCTCGGCGATCGGGATGAACTCCGCCGGCGAGACGTAGTGGCCCTTGTGTTTCCACCGCATCAGCGCCTCGGCGTTGACGATGTGGGCATCGACCGTGTCGACCACCGGCTGGTAGACCAGTTCCAGCTCGCCCCGCTCCTGCGCCTTGTGCAGGGCGCTGAGCATCTCGATCCGCAGCCGCCCCTCGGCGTGCATCGCGGCGGTGTACCAGCCGACGTTGTTGCGTCCGTGGGTCTTCGCCTCGGCCGCGGCGGAGTCCGCCCGTGTCAGGAGTTGTCCGGCGTTCTCGCCGTCGCGCGGATACACCGCGATGCCGGCGCACGCGGACGCGAAACACTCGGCCCCGCCGACCATGAACGGCTCGACGAAGATGTCGAGCATCGCCGCGGTCGTGCGCGCGACCTGGGTCGCGTCGGCGACCACCGGCAGCAGCAGCGCGAACTCGTCGCCCGGCAGGCGCGACAGCAGCGGCGCGTCGGGACTGCGCGGCGCATCGCCGATGAACAGCAGTTCGTCCATCGACAGGCCGACCGCGGCGCCGAGCCGGCGGCCGGCCTCGGTCAGCAGCGCGTCGCCGGCCGGCTCGCCGAGTGATTCGTTGATCTGGGTGAACCGGTCGATGTCGAGCACGACCACGGCCACCATGCGCGACTCGTTTCCGGGGCCGGTGATCGCCGCGTTCAGCGCCGCCAGGAACTGGTTGCGGTTCGGCAGTCCGGTCAGCGGATCGAGGCGCACCAGGCGGCGGATCTGTGCCTCGGCATTCAGGTGGCTGGTGACATCGCGGATCACGCCGTGCACCGAACGGACCTTGCCGTCGCTGCCGGCCTTCGGTTCTGCATGGACGCGCAGCGTCAACGGCACACCCTGCAGCGTCCTCGCGCCGAACTCGATCTCGAACGGCTGACCGCGCACGGTCAGGTCGTGCATCTTGGCCCGGACCCGATCGCGCTCGCCGTCGACGACCAGGCTCAGGAAGCTGGCCAGCGGCAACGTGGTCCGGGGCTCCTCGAAGCCCAGGATCGCGAAGCTGCCGTGCGAGCCGACGAACGTCCCGGTCGCCACCTCGAAATCGAAGGTGCCGACACGGGCCGCCTCGTGGGTCTTGGCCAGCCGTGCGTGGCTGGCGACCAGTTCGCGCTGCAGGCAGGCGGCGCGGTGCAGATAACGGACCCTCTCGGCGAGCAGGGTCCAGTGCGTGGACTTGATGAAGAAATCGGTGGCCCCGGCGTCGTAGGCCTGGCTGATCGCGTCCTCGTCGCTGAGGTTCGTCATCATCAGCACGGGGGTCGCCAGGTGTTCCGGGATGCGTCGCAGCCGCCGGCACAATTCGAACCCGTCGACCTCGGGCATCACCGCGTCGACGATCACCAGGTCCGGGCGCACGCCGCCCAGGCCGGCGAGCATCGCCTCGGCGCCTTCGAACTCCTCGACCCGGAAGCCGCGCTCGCGCAGCGCCGTCGCAGACAGAAAGCGCCACATCGCGTCGTCATCGACGAGGACGATGGTCGGTTGATCCTGCATAATGCGTTCTGGCACTTTGGAAGCCGTGGGCACTTTGGCTGTCAATGGGATCGTGTTGCCGCCGTTGGTCGGTCGTTGCACACCTCGTGACCCCGCCGACGGGGACCTTCCAAGGTTTCGGTGCGAGGGGCGCGGAATTTAGCCGGGCCCCGCCAGACGGTCGATTGCGACCATGACCGACGGTACGACTGACCTCGACTCCAACCCGCCGCCGCCTTCGCGCACCACCTTCGGGCTGCCGGCCATCGTTTTCTCCGCGGCCACCGGTGTCGGATCGCTGGTTCTGCTGATGGCCAGCCTCGATTGGATCGGCGCGGCCGACGCCCCCGGTGGTGGTCCCGGCGCGGCCTGGTGGCTGGTGGTGGGCGCACTGGTGGCGACCTCGTTCGCCGCCGGCCTGAGCCTGTGGGCGGCGTTCCGACGGGTGCGCGAACTCGAGGCCGCGCTGGCCCGCTGCGCCGACGCCGCCGCCCGGATGCCGACCGATCCCGGGATGCGGCTTCCGATCGATGTCGTCGCGGACCTGCAGCCGATGGTCCGATCGCTGAACCATGTCGCCGAGCTGCGCCAGACCGCGGGCACGATGATCGCCGAGCGCGATGCCCACCTGGACGGACTGCGTTCACTCGGCGGGCTCGCCTACTGGCAGCAGGGTCCGGACCTGCGCTACGAACGGATCGAGCGGGCCGCGGGCCCGGGCCAGGAACGGTACGCCGGCTTGCTCGGCACCCGGCGCTGGGATGAGGCCAGACCGGTCGATGCCTCCTCCTGGGACGAACACCGGGCGCGCCTGCAGCGCTGCGAGACGTTCGACCGGCTGCTCAGCATCCGGCGCGACGCCGACGGCACCTACTGGGTGCTCGAGGAAAGCGGCGCGCCGCGCTACGGCACCGATGGCCTGATGCTCGGCTACCACGGCGTGATGCGGATCGCCGACGCGACACTCGCCCACCGCGACCGCGAGCGGCTCGCACTGGCGGCGCTTCGTGCGAGCAGCGAGGCGACACTGCTGGTCGAGGCGGATCCCGCACGCAACCACTGGCGCGCGTTCTGGGCCAACGTCGCCGCCCGCGCGCTGTTCGAGCGCAGCGAAAGCGAGATCGGGCAGTGCGAGGCCGAGGAACTGCTGAAGGGCACGGCGCCCGCGGTGCTCGACCGGCTCGCGCTTGCGCTCGCGGAATCCCGGCCGATGCGCGGCGAAGGGGTCGCGGTCGATCGATACGGACATGCCCACCCGGTCGCGCTGCGCCTGGAGCCGCTGCGCGGCTCCGGCTCGGTCCACCCCCGTGCCGCGCTGGTGCTCGATCGGATGGTGCCGCAACTGACGTCACTGCGCGAACGCATCGAGCGGCTCGACCAGCTGCGTCGCGGCGAGGGACGGCGCCACGAGGAGATGCGCGCGGCGGCCTCCGAACTGGAGTCGTTCAGCTACACGGTGTCACACGACCTGCGGGCGCCGCTGCGTGTGGTCGACGGTTTCGCGCGCATCCTGCTCGAGGACTACGGGCCGACGCTGGAAGCCCCGGCACGCGACCACATGAACCGGATCCTGAGCGCGACCGCGCGGATGAACGCGATGATCGAGGCGCTGCTGCGCCTGTCGCGGCTGTCCGCGCAACCGCTGCTGGTCGAGCCGGTCGACCTGTCGCGGCTCGCTCAGCAGGTGATCGACGACCTGCGCAGCCAGGATCCCGGCCGTGCAGTCAACATGGTGATCGCCCCCGGGCTGACCACGCGCGGCGATCGGGCCCTGCTGCGTGTGGTGCTCGAGAACCTGATCGGCAACGCGTGGAAGTTCAGCGCGCGCAAACAGGTCGCCGAGATCGGCTTCTCCGCCTACCCCGACGGCGCCGGTCGCACCGCCTACTGCGTCAGCGACAACGGCGCCGGCTTCGACATGCGCTTCTCGGACCGGCTGTTCGGCGTGTTCCAGCGCCTGCACAGCACCAGCGAATATCCGGGGACCGGCATCGGACTGGCGACCGTGCAACGGGTCGTGCGCCGCCACCGCGGCCACGTCTGGGCCGAGTCGGAACCGGGCGCCGGCAGCCGGTTCTGGTTCACGCTGTGGGACGAAGCGGAGAGTGGCGCGAACACCGAGTGACACGCGACCCGCGCATCGGCGGGTGATCGATCACCGGTCGACCGAGTGCCAGCGATCCATCTGGCCGACCAGTTCGGCGGCCACTTCCTCGATCGTGCGGCCCGAACGCCGCGCGAGGTCCGCGAGCCAGTTGTTGGCCGCCTCGCGGGTCATCCGGTACCGTTCCATCAGGATGCCGATGGCGATCAGTCCGTCCTCGGCACTTGGCGGGCGGACGGCGGATTCCGGTGTGCCGGCCCTGATCAGCGCATCGACCGTCGCGGTGCCGCCGGCGGGTTTCGTCGCGGACCGCTCGCGGGCCATCGACAGCGCCGCCTCGACCGCCGGCACGATCGCCGACAGCTCGATCGGCTTGACCAGGTACTGCAGCGCGCCGAGTTCGGCCGCCTGCCTCACCAGTCCATCCTCGCCGAACGCGGACAGGAACATGAACGGGGTGCCGACGTAGTCGCGCAGGTAGGCGGCCACGTCCATGCCGCTCTTGCCATCCATGCGCACGTCGAGGATCGCGAGCTGCGGACGATGCTGACGTGCGAGCAGGATCGCGTCGTCACCGTTGTCCGCCTCGATCACCTCGTAGCCGGCGCGCCGCAGCTCTCCCGACAGGGACAACAGGACGAGGCGATCGTCGTCGCAAACGAGAATGATCGGATTCACGGGATTCGAAGATCGCGAGTGTGAATTCTTGTCAGGGCTATGTTACCGCAGGACGCAATACGGGCGGTCGCAGTTCAAGCGAAGTGACGACGATCCTGCCATGTTGCCGGATGTCGAAGCGAGTCCCTCGACGTGGAAGCAACGCCTTCACCAGACCCAGGCCGACCGACGAGGTGCTGACCGATTCCTGCCGGAAACCGTCGGGCAGCGCGCCTTCGTTCCACACGATCAGGCGTACCCCTTCCTCATCGGCCTTGAACGACGCACCGATGCGTCCGCCGGGCGCGCGATGGCGGATCGCGTTGGTCGCGATCTCGTTGACGATCAATGCCAGCGGCACGGCCTCCTGCTCGGGCAACGTCCAGTTGCCGTCGGCCGCGCCGGCGATCTCGGCGAACGGCATCGCCACCTGGAACGTCCTGGACAAACTTTCGAACACCGCCAGTGCGATGCGCCGTGGCATCGTGCTGCCGCCCTGGTACTGCAGCCCGTGGACGTGTGAGATCGCCTGGATCTGGTTGGCCACGTCGGCCAGGAACGGTCCGAGCTCCGGGCGACGCACCGCCGACTGCTGCAGCAGTCCGGCGACACCCTGCAGGTTGTTCTTGATCCGGTGGTGGACTTCGCGGACCAGCGCATCACGCTGCCGGATCGCCTCGGCGAGACGTTGCGCCTCCAGCGTATGGCGGTCGGTGACGTCCTGCGCGACGACGTAGACCTCGGCATCGAACTCGCGCAACGGGAACAGCCGCAGGCGCAGCACACGGCGACCGCGCACCGGATGCTCGAGGCCGACCTCGATGTCGCCCGCGGTGCCCGATGCCGCCGCGGCGATCGCCTGCAGGAAACGCGACTGGTCGCGCGCGTGGAACGTGCGGTACAGGCTGGACAGATCACGCTGCAGTTCGAGCGCCGAGCCGCCGAACACCTCCTCGTAGCGCTGGTTCACATAGCGCAACTGGTAACCCGAGGCATCGATGACCAGGATCACCTCGTCGATCACCTCGACGAAGTGACGGAAGTACGCGCGACTTTGCGCAAGCGCCTGTTGCGCCGCCTCGTGTTCGGTCGTGTTGACCAGCACGACGATCGATTCGGAACCGGCCGCCGTCTGGCGCAGCGCGCCGAAGTGGGCGAGGCACGCCAGGTCCGAGCCGTCCTGGCGGCGCAGCCACAGCGACTTCAGCCCGCGTGCCTGGGCCGGCCCCGCGCCGTGCAGCAGATCGTTGTTGCGTCGTGACGGCTCGAGGAATTCATCGAAGGAGCGCCCGACGAGATTGCCGCCCTCGGCACCGAGCATCGCCTCGGCGCAGCGGTTGCAGCGCACGATGCGCCGATCGGCCAGGCAGACGATCGCCACCGCGTCGTTCTCGAACAGCGCCGACAATTCGCCGTTGGAACGCACCAGCTTGTCCTGCTCGTGCTCGAGCTGGCGCACGGTGTTGTGCAGCTCGTCGTCGAGCCGCTTTTCCTCGGTGATGTCGGCAACGACGGTGAGCAGTGCCACCTCGCCGCTGACCGCCTCGACCGCGGTCGTGTACTGCTCGGTCCAGACGACCTGGCCACCGCGGGTGAGTCCCGGCACTCGGGTCCGTGAGACCCACCCGGGATTGTCGGCGGCCACGCGCCATTCGGCGCGTGCCGACTGCTCGAGTGATTCCTCGGTCTCGCCGAACAGCGGCAGGCGCCGCCCGAGCAGCTCGCCGGCCGAGTAGCCGCTGAGTCTTTCGAGGGCACGATTCGCGGCACGGATCTCACCGTCCGGATCGCGCAGCACCATGCCGACCGGCGCCTGCTCGAAGAAGCGCGTCATCCGCGCCGCCTGCGCCTCGGCCTGCGCCTGGGCGGCGCGCTCCTGGCCCATGTCGACGATCACCGCGACCGTGTACGGCCTGCCGGCGTGACCATGCATGCGCCGGAAGTGGACACGGTAAGGCAGTCGCCGACCGTCGCGGTGCTCCATCTCCCGGTACATGCCGCCGCCGGCGTTGCCCGGCAACATGCCGGCGCGCACGAGCCGGATGTCCTCGCGGAATTCGGGCGGATGCAATTCGATCGGATCCTTGCCGACCAGTTCGTCGGCGCTGTAGCCGATCCACTCGCAGTACGCCCGATTGACACTCAGGATGCGGAAATCGTCGCCCTGCACCGTCGTCGGGATCGGCGACTCCTCGAACAGCACGCGATACAGCTCGACCGCCTCGGTCAGCGATCGCTCGCGCTCGTGAACGGCAGTGACGTTGAGCACCGCCGACATGAAGAAGCGCCGGCCGCCGATCTCGGTGGCCCGGGTCCGGAACCGGAGCCAGGCGACCTCGCCCTGTTCGCTGAGGAACCGGGCCTCCACGTCGACCCGTGTCGCACGCCCGCTGATCAGGTCGTCGCGGGCCGCCTCGATCTTCTCGCGGTCTTCCGGGTGGTAGTGGGCGTCGGAACTGCGGCCGATCAGCTGCTCGCGCGGCCGACGCACCAGGCGGCAGAACGCATCGTTGACCAGCGCGTAGGACAGGTCCGGATTCTGCAGCGTGGCGGCCACCGGCATCGCATCGAACGCCTGCCGGAACCATAGCTGGCCGTCGGCATCGTCGGCCGGGGCGGGATCGACCACGAACGGACTGGCCATCGCGTTGTGCGCCACCTTGTCGGAACCGCCGACAGTTTACGCGACGGTGTCGACCAGGCCCGCGCCCTGTTCGGCGACAAAACGCCAGAACTCGTTCACGGCCGGCGACCCGCGCCGGCTGGCCAACCGCACCAGGTACCACTTGCGCATCAGCGGCAGCCCCTGCACGTCGAGTACCGCGAGCTTGCCGGTCGCCACCTCCAGGCGCACCGTGCGCAGCGACAGGAACGACACACCCATGCCGGCCATCACCGCCTGCTTGATGGTCTCGTTGCTGTCGATCTCGATGCCGCCGGGTGGGGTCAGCGCGTGTTCGGAGAAGAACCGCTCCATCGCGGCGCGGGTGCCCGAGCCGCGTTCGCGGACAAGGAAAGGCTCACCGGCGAGTTCCGACAGCTGCAGCCCGCGCCGTCGCGACAGCCGATGCTGCACCGAGGCGACCATCGAGAGCGGGTTGTCGGCGAACGGGTACGAGACACAGGCGAGCCGATCCGGGGGTGTGCCCATGATCACCAGGTCGGCCTGGGCGTCCGACAGCGCATCGAGCACCGCCTGCCGGTTGGCGACGCGCAGTTGCAGCTCGATGCGTGGGAAGAAGCGGTTGAACTGCGCGAGCAGGTGCGGCACGAAGTACTTCGCGGTCGAGACCGCCGCCAGTCGCAGCCGACCGCCGCGCACGCCGCGCAACGCGTCGAGTTCCTCGCCGAGTGATTCGATCTCACCCAGCACGGCCCGCGCCGCACGTGTCACCGCCTGTCCCGCCTCGGTGACCGCGATGCCGCGGCCGCGTGGCTCGACCAGCGCCATGCCGCAGGCGGCCTCGAGCTGCTTGATCGCCGCCGAGATCGCCGGCTGCGTCAGGTGCAGCCACTGGGCCGCCGCCGTCACCGATCCCAGGCGCTCGACGGCCTCGAGCGCCTGGAGTTGCCGCAGGGTGGCGCTCGAAAGCATAAGCCCAGTTTATTAAACTGAGAAAGATATTTCAATTGTTTTATCGATTGGCCGCTCGTACAGTCGTTTCACGCCATTCATCATCCACACGAACCTGGAGACCCACGACATGGGAGCCCTCGAACAGCAGATTGTCGACCCGAAGAAGCGATATGCGGCGGGTGTTCTCAAATACCGCCAGATGGGCTACTGGGACGGCGACTACCAGCCCAAGGAAACCGACACCATCTGCCTGTTCCGGATCACCCCGCAGGAAGGCGTGGACCCGATCGAAGCCGCGGCCGCCGTGGCCGGGGAATCGTCGACCGCGACCTGGACCGTGGTCTGGACCGACCGCCTGACCGCCTGCGACAGCTACCGTGCGAAGGCCTTCAAGGTCGAGCCGGTGCCCGGCAACCCCGGCCAGTACTTCGCCTGGGTCGCCTACGACATCATCCTGTTCGAAGAAGGCTCGATCGCCAACATGACGGCGAGCCTGATCGGCAACGTCTTCTCGTTCAAGCCGCTGAAGGCGGCACGCCTCGAGGACATCCGCGTCCCGGTCGCCTACGTCAAGACCTTCAAGGGCCCGCCGACCGGCCTGGTGGTCGAGCGCGAACGGCTGGACAAGTTCGGCCGTCCGCTGCTGGGCGCGACGACCAAGCCGAAGCTCGGCCTGTCGGGACGCAACTACGGCCGGGTGATCTACGAAGGCCTCAAGGGCGGCCTGGACTTCATGAAGGACGACGAGAACATCAACTCGCAGCCCTTCATGCACTGGCGCGACCGCTTCCTGTACGTGATGGACGCGGTCAACAAGGCGAGTGCGGCCACCGGCGAGGTCAAGGGCAGCTACCTGAACATCACCGGCGCGACCATGGAGGACATGTACGAGCGCGCCGAATTCGCCAAGGAACTCGGTTCGGTGATCGTGATGATCGACCTGGTGATCGGCTACACCGCGATCCAGAGCATCTCCAACTGGGCGCGCAAGAACGACATGATTCTTCACCTGCACCGCGCGGGTCACGGCACCTACACGCGCCAGAAGAACCACGGCGTGAGCTTCCGCGTGATCGCCAAGTGGATGCGGCTGGCCGGCGTCGACCACATCCATGCCGGCACCGCGGTCGGCAAGCTCGAGGGCGATCCGCTGACCGTGCAGGGCTACTACAACGTCTGCCGCGACAGCTACACCAAGACGGACCTGCCGCGCGGCCTGTACTTCGACCAGGACTGGGCCGACCTGAAGAAGGTGATGCCGGTGGCCTCCGGCGGCATCCACGCCGGCCAGATGCACCAGCTGATCGACCTGTTCGGCGACGACGTGGTGCTGCAGTTCGGCGGCGGCACGATCGGCCACCCGGCCGGCATCCAGGCCGGCGCGGTCGCCAACCGGGTCGCACTCGAGGCGATGGTGAAGGCGCGCAACGAGGGCAAGGACATCAGGAACGAGGGTCCGGACATCCTGCGCAAGGCCGCCCAGTTCTGCACGCCGCTCAAGCAGGCGCTGGACACCTGGGGCGAGATCACCTTCAACTACGAATCGACCGACACCTCGGACTACGCGACGACACCGTCGACGTCCAACTGAACGGGCCAAGGAGACCAACGACCATGATGACCAACCCGACCGGCCGGATCACGCAGGGCCAGTTCAGCTTCCTGCCCGACCTGACCGACGACGAGATCATGCTGCAGATCGACTACGGCCTGAAGAAGGGCTACGCCTGGAGCGTCGAGTACACCGACGACCCGCATCCCCGCAACACCTACTGGGAGATGTTCGGCATGCCGATGTTCGACCTGAGCGACGCGGCCGGCGTGATGATGGAACTGAAGAACTGCCGCAAGACGTTCCCGAACCACTACATCCGCCTGATGGCGTTCGACTCGACGCGGGGCGTGGAGTCGATCGTGATGAGCTTCATCGTCAACCGGCCGAAGCGCGAACCCGGCTTCGCGCTGGACCGGACCGAGACCGACGGACGCAACATGCGCTATACCATCCGCGGTTATGCCGCGGACACCCCCGAGGGCGAACGTTACGCCTGACGCGGTGGCTGCGACGGGCGGCCCGTGGGGTCGCCCGGGACGGACGCAACGATACGGTACGAAACAGAACAACAGGGAGATAGTCCCATGCCCCTCTCGCAACGCTGGACACTGACCCGCTACCTGATCGAGGAGCGGCGCCGGTTCCCGCAGGCCAGCGGTGACCTGAACGCGCTGATCCTCGATGTGTCGATCGCCTGCAAGGCGATCGCCCGGTCGGTGGCCTTCGGGCGGCTGGACGAGAGCAGCGGGCGGCCGGCCGGCGGCGAGGTCAACGTGCAGGGCGAGGAGCAGAAGCCGCTGGACGTGTTGTCCAACGACCTGTTCATCCGCCTGAACGAATGGAACGGCAACCTCGCCGGCATGGCCTCCGAGGAACTCGAGCTGCCTCACCAGATCCCGTCCAAGTATCCGCGCGGCAAGTACCTGCTGGTGTTCGACCCGCTCGACGGCTCCTCGAACATCGATGTCAACGTCTCGGTGGGCAGCGTGTTCTCGATCCTGCGTGCACCGCAGGACGTGATCGACAGCGGTCGCGACGTGGTCGACGACGATTTCCTGCAGCCGGGCACGACGCAGGTCGCCGCCGGTTACGCGATCTACGGCCCGACGACGATGCTGGTGCTGTCGGTGCGCAACGGGGTCACCGGATTCACGCTCAACCCGAACCTGGGCGAGTTCATCCTGACACATCCGAACATCCGCGTGCCCGAAGACACGCAGGAGTTTGCGATCAACTCGTCGAACTCGCGGTTCTGGGAGCCGCCGGTCAAGCGTTACGTCGACGAGTGCCTGGCCGGCAAGGTCGGCCCGCGCGGCAAGGACTTCAACATGCGCTGGATCGCGAGCATGGTCGCCGAGGCGCACCGGATCCTGATGCGCGGTGGCGTGTTCATGTATCCGCGCGACACCAAGGATCCGGCCAAGCCGGGCCGGCTGCGGCTGCTCTACGAGGCCAATCCGATCGGATTCATCATGGAGCAGGCGGGCGGACGGGCCAGCACCGGGCGCCAGCCGATCCTCGGCGTCAAGCCCACCGCCCTGCACCAGCGCATCAGTGTCGTCTTCGGTTCGAAGAACGAGGTCGAGCGGATCGAGCGCTACCACCACGAGCCCGCGGTCAAGGCCCCCGAGCACGCGTTGTTCACCGAACGCAGCCTGTTTCGCGACTGAACCGGTCGGTCGCCCCCGCTTTGCCGAGTCCCGACGTCCCGACGCCACGTTCCTTGTCCGATTGCCGTCTCCCCGTCCCTTCGCCACGTTCCTGAGGTCCGACCATGTCCAACCGCCATCCGATCATCGCCATCACCGGTTCCTCCGGCGCCGGCACTTCGTCGGTGACGCGAACCTTCGCCAACATCTTCCGCCGCGAGGGCATCAAGGCCGCGATCATCGAAGGCGACAGCTTCCACCGCTACGACCGCAAGGAGATGCGGTCGATGCAGGCTGAGGCGGAGAAAGCGGGCAACAAACACTTCAGCCACTTCGGCCCGACCACCAACCTGTTCTCGGAACTCGAGCAGCTGTTCCGCAGCTACAGCGAGTCCGGTGTCGGCCGCTGCCGCAAGTACCTGCACGACGCGCAGGAAGCCGCGCCCTACAAGCAGGAACCGGGCACGTTCACCGCCTGGGAGGACCTGCCGAAGGACACCGACCTGCTGTTCTACGAAGGGCTGCACGGCGCGGTGGTGACCGAAGAGCTCGACATCGCCCGCTTCCCGGACCTGCTGATCGGTGTCGTGCCGGTGATCAACCTGGAGTGGATCCAGAAGCTGTATCGCGACAAGAACGTCCGCGGCTACAGTGCCGAGGCGGTCACCGACACGATCCTGCGCCGGATGCCGGACTACGTGAACTACATCTGCCCGCAGTTCACCCACACCCACGTGAACTTCCAGCGGGTACCGGTGGTCGACACCTCGAACCCCTTCGTCGCCCGTGACATCCCGTCGGCCGACGAGAGCATCTGCGTGATCCGCTTCGCCAATCCGAAGGGCATCGATTTCCCCTACCTGCTGAACATGATCAACGACTCGTGGATGTCGCGTGCGAACACGATCGTCGTGCCGGGCGGCAAGATGGAGCTGGCGATGCAATTGATCTTTACGCCGTTCATCTGGCGCATGATGGAACGCCGCAAGCGCGAGCTGGGCGCACTCTGAGGACACGGAGAACGAGATGGCCACACCGCACACCACCCTGCCGCCGCTGATCGCCCCGAGCATCCTGTCGGCCGATTTCGCGCGTCTGGGCGAGGAGGTCCGCGCGGTGATCGACGCCGGCGCGGACTGGATCCACTTCGACGTGATGGACAACCACTACGTGCCGAACCTGACGATCGGGCCGGCGGTGTGCGAGGCGATCCGGCCCTACTGCGTGCGCGGCGAGGCGAAGATCCCGATCGACGTGCACCTGATGGTGCGCCCGGTCGATGCGCTGATCGGCCTGTTCGCGAAGGCCGGTGCATCGGTGATCACGTTCCACCCGGAGGCCAGCGACCACGTCGACCGCTCGTTGTCGCTGATCCGCGAGAGCGGCTGCCAGTCCGGCCTGGTCTTCAATCCGGCGACGCCGCTGGAGACGCTGCACTACGTGATGGACAAGATCGACGTCGTGCTGCTGATGAGTGTCAATCCGGGGTTCGGCGGCCAGGCGTTCATCCCCGCGACACTGGACAAGCTCGTGCGGGTGCGCAGGATGCTCGACACCTACCAGGAACGCACCGGCCGGCCGATCCGGCTCGAGGTCGATGGCGGCATCAAGGTCGACAACATCGCCGAGGTCGCCGCGGCCGGGGCCGACACGTTTGTCGCCGGTTCGGCGGTCTTCGGCCAGCGCGACTACCGGTCCGTGATCGCATCGCTGCGCGAGCGAGCGGCGGGCGCCGGACGCGGCGTGCGCAAGGAAGCGGCATGAGCACCAACCTGTACAACCTGCCCGGATTCGGCGGCGGACAAGCGAACGAACCACAGCCCGGCCGCGGTGGACCGGCCGCTGCCAGCGGCGGCGAAGCCGCGCCCGCCGATCCCGCGCTCGCCCCGGCCGGCGAGTCGCGACCGTCGAGTGTCGGCGACGTGCTCGCGCAGACGCAGATCGAGCCGGTGCTGGCCGAACTTGATCGCGAACTGGTCGGGCTCGTGCCGGTCAAGACGAGGATCCGCGAGATCGCCGCGCTGCTGGTGATCGACCGGCTGCGCACCGCACACGGACTGACCGCGCAGACGCCGAGCCTGCACATGTGTTTCACCGGCAACCCGGGCACCGGCAAGACCACGGTGGCGTTGCGGATGGCGCAGATCCTCCATCGGCTGGGCTACGTCCGCAAGGGACACCTGGTCGCCGTGACCCGCGACGATCTGGTCGGCCAGTACATCGGCCACACCGCGCCGAAGACCAAGGAAGTGCTGAAGAAGGCGATGGGCGGCGTGCTCTTCATCGACGAGGCGTATTACCTCTACCGCCCGGAGAACGAGCGCGACTACGGCCAGGAGGCGATCGAGATCCTGCTGCAGGTGATGGAGAACCAGCGCGACGACCTGGTCGTGATCCTCGCCGGCTACCAGGACCGGATGGACACGTTCTTCCAGTCCAACCCCGGCATGTCGTCGCGGATCGCGCACCACCTGTCGTTCCCGGACTATTCGGTCGACGAGCTGCTGTCGATCGCCGACCTGATGCTCGGCCAGATGAACTATCACTTCGACGAAGGCGCGCTGGCCGCGTTCCGGGAATACGTCGCACATCGCGTCCAGCAACCCCATTTCGCCAACGCCCGCAGCGTGCGCAACGCACTCGACCGCGCGCGCCTTCGCCAGGCCAACCGGCTGTTCGCCGACCGCGACGCGCCGATCGATGCCCAGGCGCTGACCACACTCGCCGAATCGGACATCCGCGCCAGCCGCGTGTTCCGTGACGGGCTGTCGGCGCCGCACAGGTCTTGAACCCCACGGAGATCCGCCGCGATGAACGCAACACCAAGCGCCGCCGAGCCAGGCCAGGCGACCTGCCCACCCTCCCGGATGGCCAATGCCATCCGCGCGCTGGCGATGGACGCGGTCCAGAAGGCCAACTCCGGCCATCCCGGCGCGCCGATGGGCATGGCCGACATGGCCGTTGCGCTCTGGTCGCGCCACCTGCGGCACAACCCGGCGAACCCGGGCTGGTCCGACCGCGACCGGTTCGTGTTGTCCAACGGCCATGCGTCGATGTTGTTGTACGCGTTGCTGCACCTGACCGGCTACGACCTGCCGATCGAGGAGCTCAAGCGCTTTCGCCAGCTGCACAGCCGCACGCCGGGCCATCCCGAGGTCGGTCTGACCCCCGGTGTGGAGACGACCACCGGGCCCCTTGGCCAGGGCATCGCCAACGCGGTCGGCATGGCGCTGGCCGAACGGCTGATGGCCGCCCGCTTCAACCGGCCCGGCCTGTCGCTGGTGGACCATCACACGTTCTGTTTCGTCGGTGACGGCTGCCTGATGGAGGGCATCAGCCACGAAGCCTGCTCGCTGGCCGGCACACTCGGCCTGTCGCGCCTGATCGTGCTCTACGACGACAACGGCATCTCGATCGACGGCAAGGTCGAGCACTGGTTCCGCGACGACACCACGCGGCGCTTCGAGGCCTACGGCTGGAACGTCATCGCGGGCATCGACGGCCACGACATCGATGCGGTCGACGCGGCGATCCGGCTCGCGAAGTCCTCGGACAGGCCGAGCCTGCTGGTGTGCCGGACGACGATCGGCAAGGGTGCGCCGACAAGAGCCGGCACCGCGAAGGCCCACGGCGAACCGCTCGGCGAGGCCGAGATCGGCGCGACCCGCGCGCAGCTCGGCTGGAGCGCCGGCCCGTTCGAGATCGACGAGTCGGTCTACGCGGCGTGGAATGCGCGCGAGACCGGCCGCGGCGTCGAGAGCCAGTGGCGCGCGACGTTCAACCAGTATCGCGAGAAGTATCCCGAACTCGCCGCCGAATTCGAGCGGCGCATGGCGGGAAACCTGCCCGCCGACTGGGCCGCGCGCGCGGCCTCGGTGCTCGCCCGCGTCAGTGCCGAGGCCGGCACCGTGGCCACGCGCAAGGCGAGCCAGATCGTGCTGACCGAACTCGTGCGCGAACTGCCGGAGATGATCGGCGGCTCGGCCGACCTGACCGGATCGAACCTGACCGACTGGAAGGACGCGGTGCCGGTGCGGGCCGATTCACTCGCCCGCGGCGAGGCGGGCCGCCACATCAACTACGGCGTGCGCGAGTTCGGGATGGCCGCGGTGATGAACGGCATGGCGCTGCACGGCGGGCTGCTGCCGTTCGGCGGCACGTTCCTGACCTTCTCCGACTATTCCCGCAACGCGATCCGGATGGCGGCGCTGATGAAGCAGCGGGTCGTGCACGTGTTCACACACGACTCGATCGGGCTGGGCGAGGACGGCCCCACGCACCAGCCGGTCGAACACGTGACCTCGCTTCGCATCATCCCGAACCTGGACGTCTGGCGGCCGTGTGATACCGCCGAGACCGCGACCGCGTGGCTGTCCGCAGTCAGCCGCCGGGACGGCCCGAGCGCGCTGGTGCTGTCGCGGCAGAACCTGCCGGCGATCACCCGCGACGCAACGACCCAGGCAGCGATGGCACGCGGCGGCTACGTGCTGCGCGACGCACCCGATGCCCGCGCGGTGCTGGTCGCGACCGGCTCGGAAGTGACGATCGCGTTGCAGGCCGCCGACTCGCTGGCCGCCACGGGCCGCCCGGTGCGGGTCGTGTCGATGCCGTCGACGACGGTGTTCGACCGCCAGGATCGCGAGTACCGCGATGCGGTGCTGCCGCGAGAACTGCCGGTGGTTGCGGTCGAGGCCGGCGTGACCGACTTCTGGTGCAAATACGTCGGCCGCGACGGCGAGGTGATCGGCATCGACACCTTCGGCGAGTCCGCGCCGGCTCCCGCGTTGTACCAGCACTTCGGGATCACGCCGGCGGCGGTGGCCGAGGCGGTGGGCCGCGTCGTCGGCTGACGCGCCCGAACGATCGACGCGATCCCGACCGGAGTATCCGACGATGACCCTGGCACCGATGGCCACGCTGCGCGCGCTGATCTGGGATGTCGACGGCACCCTCGCCGAGTCGGAACGCGACGGCCACCTGCCGGCGTTCAACGAGGCGTTCCGTCGCACCGGGCTGAACTGGCAGTGGGATGACGCGATGTACGGCGAGCTGCTCGCGGTCACCGGTGGCGTCGACCGGATGCGTTCGTACGCCAAGCGCTTCGATCCGCAGTCGTTGACACATCCGGACTTCGAGGACGTGTTGCGTGATACCCATCGGATCAAGAACCGGCTGTACGGGATGCGGGTCAACGAGGGACGGGTCGGGCTGCGTCCCGGGGTGCAGGCGCTGATCGAGGAAGCGGCTCGTGCCGGCGTCCGCCAGGCGATCGCGACCACCACCAGCCGTGCGAACGTGCATGCGCTGCTCGACGCCACGCTCGGTGAGCGCTGGCCGACGCTGTTCGAGGCGCTGGTATGCGGCGAGGATGTCGACGCGAAGAAGCCGGACCCGTCGGTGTTCCACCTGACGCTGGACCGACTCGACCTGCAGGCCGACGACTGCCTGGCGATCGAGGACTCACCGAACGGGCTGGCTGCGGCCTCGGCCGCCGGACTGCGTTGCCTGATCACGGAAAGCGAGTATTTCCGCGGCGCGGACTTCACCGGCTCGATCCGGGTCGTTGGCGACCTGGACACCGACAAGAACAAAGGCGCGGGCGACCGCATCACGCTGGCCAGGCTGCGCGAGTGGTTCGCCGACAGCCGCCCGCCGCGGGAGGTCGCGCTGCCGGCGCGCAACCGGGAGATCCGTCCCGGCGCCTGACACCGGGCGCGCGACGGGACATCATTGACCCCGCGCCGGGTCGCGCGGAAGATGGTCGGCGTGGCCCCGGAGCAGCATCCGCCGGAACATCCCTCGTGCAACCGGTTCGTGCGGACGAACTTCCCGTGCCTCGAGAACCGCCTCGACACGGCGGTCCCAGGCTCGGCGCCACCGGTCGGGCACCGGCAGTCGATCCGGACTGCATGCACGGGATGCCGGGATGGGTGCCACTGACGCCCGCGGCGACGGCTATTTCCGGCTGATCGTCGAGCACTCGCCGACCGCGGTGGTCCTAGTCGATGCGGCCGGCCTGATCACGCTGGTCAACCGCCAGACCGAACGCCTGTTCGGTTACCCGCGCGAGGTGATGCTCGGCCGGCCGATCGAGTTCCTGGTTCCCGCTCCGCTGCGCCAGGGACATGGGGTGCGTCGCAGCCGGTACCTGGCCCAACCGTCGACCCGTTCGATGGGTGTCGGACGCGACCTGTACGGGTTGCGGTCCGATGGCACCGAAGTGCCGATCGAGATCGGACTGACGCCGATCGAGACACCCCAGGGCAGCCGGGTCGTGGCCAGCATCATCGACATCGCCGAGCGCAAGCTGAGTGAACAGGCGCTGCGCCGGGGCGAGGAACGCTTCCGGCTGCTGGTCGAACATGCGCCCAGCGCGATGCTGATGGTCAACGAGTCCGGCTCGATCACGCTGCTCAATCGGCAGACCGAGACGCTGTTCGGCTACTCCCGCGACGAGCTGACCGGCCAGCCGATGGAGATGCTGGTCCCATCCCGCTTCCGCGGTGCTCACCCGACGTTGCGTGGTGGCTTCTTCAGCACGCCGGCGGCACGTCCGATGGGCATCGGCCGTGACCTGTACGGACTGCGCAAGGACGGCACCGAGGTCGGGATCGAGATCGGGCTCAACCCGGTCGAGACCCCCGAGGGGGTGCAGGTGCTGGCGACGATCATCGACATCACCGAACGCAAACACGCCCAGCGGATCATCGAGACTTCGCTGCGCGAGAAGACCGCGCTGCTCGACGAGATCCACCACCGGGTCAAGAACAACCTGCAGGTCGTCTCCAGCCTGCTTGCCCTGCAGACACGGAACACCCGGGACGAGACCGCACGCCGGCTGCTCGACGATGCCCAGGGGCGCGTGCAGGCGATGGCGCTGACGCACCAGCTCCTCTACGAACGCAAGGAATACACACGACTGCACCTCGGCCAGTACCTCGATCGCCTGACGCGCCTGCAGCGGCAGACGTTGTGCCGGCCGGACCTGGCGCGCGACCTGCACGCGCACGGGATGCAGACCCCGGTCTACCTCGGGGTCGATCGGGCGATTCCCTGCGGGCTGATCGTCAACGAGCTGGTCGTCAACGCCTTCAAGCATGCGTTCCCGGGCGATCGGCCCGGTGCGGTCGACGTGACACTCGAGGCCGTCGACGGCAGCCGGGTCCGCGTCTCGGTCGGTGACGACGGGGTCGGGCTGCCGCCCGACTTCGGGCCCGGCACCTGCAGGACCCTCGGTTTCCAGCTGATCTCCATGCTGACCGAACAGGTCGGCGGGCGCATGGCGATCGGTTCCGGGCCCGGCACCCGGATCGAGATCCTCTTCGACGCCAGTGTGGAGCATCCATGAACGACACCCGCATCCTGATCGTCGAGGACGAACGCATCGTCGCACTCGATCTGAAATCGCGGCTCGAGAGCGAGGGTTATCGCGTCGAGGGCCTGGCCGCGTCCGGCGAGGACGCGGTGCGCAAGGCTGCCGCGCTCGAGCCGGACCTGGTGCTGATGGACATCCGCCTCGAAGGTGAGATGGACGGCATCGACGCCGCCGGCCGCATCCACGAGCAGTTCGGCATTCCGGTCGTCTTCCTGACCGCGTTCGCCAGCGACGAGACGATCGAACGGGCGCGCCGCACCGAACCCTACGGCTACCTGGTCAAGCCGTTCGAGGACCGCGAACTGCACGCGACGATCAAGGTGTCGCTGACGCGCCGCCAGGCCGAACTGGCGGTCGAGCGCAGCGAGGAGCGGATGCGGATGGCACTGGACGCGGGCCGCTTCGCGATCTGGGAATGGGTCAAGTCGCCGTCGCCGGCAGCCCCGCCACGAGCCCGTGCCATCGCGGCCGGTGCGACGCCGGAGAACGAACGCTACGAGCGTTTCCTGGCGGCGATCCATCCGAACGACCGCCCGGGGCTCGAGGATGCGTTGATGGCGTCGCTGATCAGCGGTCGCGCGATCAATGGCGAATATCGCTGGCAGGCGGACGACGACCTGCGCTGGATCGAACTGCATGCGAAATCGGTCCGAACGGGGCGCAGCGAGACCGGCCGTCTGGTCGGGCTGTATCGCGACGTCACCGATCGGCGCCAACGCGAGGAGCGGCTGCGACAGAACGCCGTCGTCTACGAGTCCACCGCCGAAGGCATCCTGATCCTCGATTCGAAGCGCAGGGTGGTGTCGGCCAATCCCGCCTTCACCTCGCTGACCGGGTTCACGCTGCAGGACACGATCGGGCGCCATCCGCAGTCGTTCCTGTTCACCCAGGCGCAGCCCGAGGCCTTCTTCCTCGATCTGGCCAGCGGCCCGAGCGGACTGTGGCACGGCGAGATCATGATCAGCCGCAAGGACACCCGGCAGTTCCCGGTCTGGCTGACGGTCAGTGCGGTACGGGACGAGTCGGCGACGGTCTCGCACATCGTGTTCGTGTTCTCGGACCTGACCGCGGTGCGGCAGGCCGAAGCCCAGCTGCGGCACCTGGCGCAACACGATCCGCTGACCTCGCTGCCCAACCGCCTGCTGTTCGACGACCGCCTCGAGCAGACGATCGAGATCGCCCGCCGCGAGAATGCCGCGTTCGCGGTCCTGTTCGTCGACCTCGACAACTTCAAGTCGATCAACGACACGCTGGGTCACGGCGCCGGCGACGAACTGCTGAAGATCCTGGCCGAGCGGATCCGGCTCGCGATCCGGCGCAGCGACACCGCGGCCCGGCTGGGCGGCGACGAGTTCGTCATCATCGCGTCGATGGTCGACCGCCCGGAGGACGCCGCGCACCTGGCCGACAAGCTGCTGCAGACGATCGGTGAACCCTGCGAGGTCGCCGGCGAGTCGGTGGTCGTGTCGGCCAGCATCGGCATCAGCGTCTATCCGGACGACTTCGACACCAAGCAGGCGCTGCTGCAGGCCGCCGACAACGCGATGTACAGCGCGAAGTCCGCGGGCCGCAATCGCTACGGGTTCTACGCCGCCGACATGGGCACCCGCGCCGCGCAGCGGATGGCCACCGAGCAGGGACTCAAGCGGGCGCTGGCCCAGCAGCAGTTCGAGGTCGACTACCAGCCGATCGTCGACCTCACCAGCGGCGAGGTCGACGGATTCGAAGCGCTGGTGCGCTGGCGCCATCCCAAGTCCGGCCTGCTGCTGCCGGACAGTTTCGTGCACATCGCCGAGGAGTGTGGTGTCATCGAGCCGCTCGGCCGCTGGGTGCTCGGCACCGCCTGCGCCGAGATGGTCCGCTGGATGAAGCACTGGGGCCGCGCCGTGCGCATCGGCGTCAACGTGTCGACCCGCCAACTGCAGCGACACACGTTCCTGCGCGACGTGCTGGTCGTGTTGCGCGACACCGGCCTGTCGGCGGATCTGCTGGTGCTCGAGATGACCGAGTCCGCACTGCAATCGCCGGCCCACGGACCATTGCTGCGTGAATTGCGCGATCTCGGTCTGCGCATCGCGATCGACGATTTCGGTACCGGCTTCTCGTCGCTGGGCACGTTGAAGCACTGGTCGATCGACGGCCTGAAGATCGACCGGACATTCGTCCGCGACCTGCCCCATGATCCGAACAGCGCCGCGATCGTCGATGCGATCGCGGCAATCGGCGCCTCGCTCGGCCTGAGCCTGGTCGCCGAGGGCATCGAGACGGTCGACCAGCTCGAGCGACTGAAATCCGTCGGCGTCACCACCGGGCAGGGGTACCTGTTCGGTTCGCCGATGTCGGCCCGGTCGGTCGCCGACGGCTTCGAGGTCCGTGGTGGCGGCCTGTATCCGAAGGTGACGCTGCAGTGAGCCATCGGCACACCCTCGGCAACCAACCGGCCGGAATCGTCCGCTGACCTTCGGTCCGGCGCCTCAGGGTGCCGGGATCGCGCCCGTCGGGGCGGGCATCGGCGCCCGTGTCCGAACCGCGCGCTCGCCGGCCTGGTCGACGAGCCGATCGGCGATCGCCGCGCCGAGCCACATCCCGCCCAGCGCGATCCACGCCGTGACCGCGAACACCGAAGCGCCCGACACGCCGGCCCCCACCGCACAACCGCCGGCCAGCATCGCGCCGAATCCCATCAGCAGCGCGCCGACGATGTAACGTCGCATGCTGTAGCCGTCGCCGAATCCTTCGAGCTTCAGGTCCCCACCCCACCAGGCGGCCAGGAACGAACCGGCGAACACACCGGGCACGATCGCGATGTCGAAATCCCAGCCGCGCGTGGACTGGGTCAGCACACGCATCAGGACCTCCGCCGAGGGCCCGGAGAAGGTCAGGCTCTTGACGCCGACCGGCTCGAATGACGCCCGCGACAGCTCGAACGTGAACCACCAGGCGCAGGCGACCGCGAGGCCGGCACCCAGGCCACCGATCCAGCCCCAGCGCGGGATGCCCGCCTTCAGGCCGAAGTAGATGCCGGCGCCCAGCCAGACCAGGCCGAAGACGATGCCCCCGCCGTGGCCGATGCCGCTCCACGCCAGCAGGTCGCGCGACGTGGCCTCGATCGTCCACCACGCCGAGATCTGCAGGCGAAGCGGCGAGAGCACGCCGGACAGCGAGGCCTGCGCGGTGACGGCGAAGATCAGGCCGGACAGCAATGCACGCAGGTTACCGTTGGCCGACAACACGAGCAGGCGGCTCGCGCAGCCGCGGGCGAGGATCATGCCGACGCCGAACAGCAGGCCACCGATCGCGGCACCGGACAGGCTGCCGCGTGTGGACAGCTGGCGCGAGGTGCTGGTGTCGAGCCAGTGCAGGGCCGACAGGGCCTGGGTGACGATCACCGCGGCCGAGAATGCGAGCAGCCAGATCGCGAGCTTCTGGCCGACCAGGCCGCGCGCGAACTCGATCACCGCGGCGCGCAGGCAGAAGCGCGAGCGCTGCGCCATCGCGCCGAACAGCACCCCGATCAGCAGGCCACCGAGGGCCTGGGTGGTCGGGTCCCCGAGATGGTCCAGCAGCCAGTCGATGATCCGCTCCGTGACCGCGCCGCCGCAGCCGCCCTGTCGAGAGTAGGCAACGAGCCGGCAAGCGGCATTGATATTCGGCAGCCGCAGACGTGCGCCCGCAACACGGGCGACCGGTGGCCGCTCAGCGCCGGCCGCCGGCGAGCGCCTCGCGCTCCATCAGCAGGAACGTGTTGTACGCATTGCGCCGGTTCGCGGCCTCGAAGGCCGGCAGCGCCGCGAACCGGGACCAGTCGGTGCGTGCATACGCCTCGTCGAACGACACCATGTCCTCGACCGCGCGACCCATCTGCTCGCGCAGGTAGACGAGGTAGTCGCGGGTCTGCACCAGATCGCGGGCCGCATCGACGCTGTGTCCGCCGTGACCGCCGACCAGGATCCGCGGCGAGCGCCCGATCAGCCGGTCGATCGCCGTCAGCCAGCCCCGTGAATCGGCGTCGCCGACGAACGGTACGCGACCGGCGAACATCAGGTCACCGGCGAACAGCACCCCTTCCTGTACGACGTACAGCATCAGGTCCTCGGGGGTGTGCGCGGGCCCGACCGGGATCAGCTCGAACGTGATGCCGCCGACCTTGAACGACGTCTCGCCGTCGATGAACTGATCGGGTTCGACGATACGCGACGCCTCGTTGACCCACGGCGCCAGCGATTGCCGGCGTTCGGCCAGCCGGGCGGCCGGTGCATCGGAGGCCAGGTACTCGCGCACCTTGTGATGGGCCCAGATCCGCGCGCCCTGTGCCTTGAACGCCTGCAGCCCGTAGAAGTGGTCGGCGTGATAGTGGCTGATGACGACGTGACGGATCGGCTTGTCGCTTGTCGCGCGGATGCGCTCGAGCAGCACCTCGCCGAGCGCCGGTGTGCCGAGGGCATCGAACACGACCACACCGTCGTCGGTGACGACCCAACCCGCGTTGGCATTGAAGCCCTGGTTCTCCGGCGAGATCATGCCGCTGTCGCCGCGCACGTACCAGACCCGCGGGGTCAGCGCGATCGGTTCGACCGGGACGGTGGCGGCGTCGAACCTCGAATCGTCCGCGTTCGCCGCCGTCGGCCACGCCGGGGCTGCGAGCAGCAGCAGCGCGGCGAAACAGGCGAACCGTGTCCGCCGGGCACCCATCGTCAGAACTCGATGTCGGCCTGGATCGCCTGGATGCCGGCGCGGGCGCAGGCATCGTCGGCATCACCACCGGGTGCGCCGGAGACACCGATCGCACCAACGACCGCACCCCCCGCTTCGATCGGGATGCCGCCGCCGAAGGCCGCCACGCGCGGCAGGTGCCTGATGCCGCTGCTCGGCCTGCCGGCCTGTGTCTCCGCCGCCAGCGCGGTGCTGGTCATGCGGAACGAGGCCGCGGTCCAGGCTTTGCCGGTCGCCGCCTCGACCGTGTGGGCGCCACCGAAGCGATCACGCAGCACCACCTGGACGATCCCCGCACGATCGACGACCGCGACACCGACCTGGTAGCCGGTCTTGCGACACGACTCCAGCGCCGCTCGTGCGGCCTTCAACGCGGTCTCCGGTGTCATCATCTTGACCGTCACCAGCGCGTCCTGCGCCCACGCGACCTGGCACACCAGGCCCGAGACCGCGACTGTCAGCAGCATCCGTTTCATCATGCCATCCCCGGGTTGTCCTTCAGTCCGACCAGCCGCGGCCGGTTGATCGTCGGCGCGGCCACCGTCTTCTTCGCCTTCAGCCAGGTCTCGACGACCTCCCAGATCGGTTCGCCGCTCGCCCCCTCGGCCACCGGCGCCCAGCCGGCGACCTTGTAGTTCTTGCCGGCCTCGATCGGCGCACCGCCGAGTTTCATGTCACTGATCCGCGAACCCATCTTCGCCAGCGGATCACAGGAGTAGGTCAGGCCGCCGACACGCACCATGTCGCCGCCCTGCTGGTAGTACGGATCGGGGTTGAACAGGTTGTCGGCGACATCCTCGAGGATCGTCTTGATCATCTCGCCGGAGAACTGGTTCACCGTGACCTGCGGATAGGTGATCGCGGTCTGGTCCATCACGTGCTCGCGGGTGATCGTCTGGCCCGGCAGGATCGAGGTGCCCCAGCGAAAACCCGGCGAGAACGCGATCGGCGCATCCTTCACCTGCATCAGCGCATCCAGGATCAACTGGTCGAAGCTGCCGTTGAAGTTGCCGCGACGGTACAGCAGCGACTCGCTGACCGCGAGCGGCGCCTCGAGTCTGTCCTTGAACGGCGCACGCACCTTGTCGATCAGCGTGCGCATCGACACGTCCTCGGGCAGCAGGTTCGAGAACACCGGCAACAGCCGATATCGGTAGTCGGCAACCTTCCCGCCCTTGACGTCGAGATCCAGCACGCCGAGGAACTTGCCGTTGGAGCCGGCGTTGGTGACCAGCGTGCGCCCGCGGGCATTGCTGACCACCACCGGCGCCGGCACGCCATCGTGGGTGTGCCCGCCCATGATCGCGTCGATGCCGGTGACACGGCTCGCCATCTTCAGGTCGACGTCCATGCCGTTGTGACTGAGCACGATCACCGCCTGCGCCCCCTTCGAACGCGCCTCGTCGACCATCTTCTGCATCCGTTCGTCCTGGATGCCGAAGCTCCACTCGGGCACCAGGTGCCGCGGGTTGGCGATCGGTGTGTACGGAAACGCCTGGCCGATGATCGCCACCGGCACGCCGTTGACCGGCCGGATCGTGTACGGCGCGAACACCGGATCCTCGAAGTCGGTCGTCTTCACGTTCTGGGCGACGAAATCGATCCGGCTCTTCAGATCCTTCTCGATGATCTCCCGCACCCGTTCGGCGCCGTAGGTGAACTCCCAATGTGCGGTCATCACGTCGACGCCGAGTTCCTTGCAGGCGTCGACCATGTCCTGCGCCTTCGTCCACAACGCGGTGGCCGAGCCCTGCCAGGTATCACCGCCGTCGAGCAGCAACGCACCGGGCCGCGACGCGCGCATCCGCTTGACCAGCGTGGCAAGGTGGGCGAAGCCGCCGACCTTGCCGTAGGTGCGGGCAGCCTGCTCGAAGTCGAGGAACGTGAATGCGTGCGCCTCGGCGGAACCGGGCTTGATGCCGAAGGTCTTCAGCAGGTGTTCACCGACCAGGTGCGGCGGCTTGCCGTTTGCGTCACCCAGGCCGAGGTTGACATTCGGTTCGCGGAAATAGATCGGCAGCAGCTGCGCGTGGCAGTCGGTGAAGTGCAGCAGGCTGACGTTGCCGAACTTCGGCAGGTCGTACAGGCCGGCCGGGTCGGCGCCGAGCGCCTGCCGCGAGTCCAGCACCAAACCGGCGGCCGCACCGGCGGCGATCAGGCGGACGAATTCCCTGCGATCCATCGCGTTGCCACTCCCTGCGCCCCCGTGGCGCGTCGCGACCGGCGGCTGTGTGTTGATCGACCGGCCGCATCCGGCCGGTCGTCGAACAGGACAACTACTGGTTGACCGGCGAGGCCGGATCGAGCAACAGCGCCATCACGTGTTTCAACTGCTGTTCGGTCAGGATCCCGGCGGCCCCGAAACGCGGCATCGCGTTGCAGGCGTTGAACGCATGTGGGTTCCAGAGCCGCGACCAGGTGTACTTGACGGTCTCCGCCGAGTTGCCGCGCAACTTGCCGTACTGGTACAGCGACGGGCCGATCGTGCCGTAGGCCAGTTCCTGCCTGCTGAGCCGGTGACAGGCGTAGCAGTTGCCGCCGGCCACCGTGCCCGGGGCGTCGGTGAACTGGAGCCCGCGCCCGCTCTGCGCGATCCGTTCACCCTCCTTCCAGTCGCCGAGGAACTGGCCATCGGCGGGATACTTGATCGACGCCAGCGCCTGTTCCTGCAACCGGTCGGCGACCGCCTTGGGCAGCGGCTTGCCCGCCGCGTCGCTGCAGGCCCGCTGCAGCTCGCTCTGGTCGAGCCGCTCCAGCCCCGCAGTCGGACGGGCGTTGAACGACGATTTCAGCGATTCGGTGACATCGGCGGATCGTGACCCGCCGGACGCACAGGCCGCCAGGCCGCCGGCCAACGCGACACTCGCGACACCCGCCCACGCGAGCCTGGTCCACGGTCGATCGGCCACCGGACGACCCGTTGCACGTTTGTCGATGTTCATCTCCGGCCCCTTCATCGCTTGATCGCCGGCGAATCCATCTTGCCGCCGTTCGCATTGACACCCAGGAACGTGATCAGGTCGATCGACGTCGGCGACAGGTACTTCAGTTCCGGAAAGCGCTGCTGGCGGAAGCAGTCGAACATCCGCCACTGCATCGTCCGGAAAGCACCCTGCGACACGCGGTAGGCGGGCCAGGTCGTGAACGCGCGCTGCCCCTGCTCCTTGCGGGTCAGGTTGGGCAGATCCTGCAGCCGGATCCGCTGGTCGTCGTTCGAGTGACACGACGAACACGCGAAGTCGTACGGGCCGCCGCGATACCAGAAGATCGCTTCGCCGCGGCGATAGGACTCGACCTCCTTCGCATGGTTCTGCGGCACTGCGACCGGCACGCCACGAGACTCCTCGACGACATACGCGGTCAACGCCTCGAGATCGGTCGCGGACTCACCTTCGCGAGAGTACGGCTGCTTGACGACGGTGGCGCGGTCCATGCCCTGCAACGTCACCATGCAGTGTACGAGCCGGCTCTCGAAGTCCATCACCGAGTCGGTGTCGGCGAACCAGCGTGGCATCTGGGCATAAGCCCCCTTGACCACACCCGGCCCCAGGCCGAGATCACACTGCTCGAGGCTGGCCTTCTTCGGCCCGCGCGCGGCTTTCCACAGGCCTTCACCCTTGATCGCGACCAGGTCCGCCGGGTTGCCGTCCTGCAGCATCTGCCGGTAGCGCTCGATCTCGGCCTGGGTCGATCCGCCCTGGGCGAACGCGACCGGGGACGATACGATCCCCAGCGCGGCGGTCAGCACCGCCGCGTGCACGACTTGTTTCATACGTCTCCTGTTGGTTGTCGTCGTCGGCCGCGCGCTCACGGGCGCAGGTAGACGAACCCTTCTTTCGCCTGCAGGCGGGCCACCTCGGCGACACCCGAGGGCACGACACTCGCCTCCGGCATCACCGCCGAGTCGGCGAGCCCTCGCCCCTGCAGCGTGTTGCGGCAGACACGGAACTCCACGGCCTTCGCCTTGAG
This sequence comes from uncultured Burkholderiales bacterium, assembly GCA_902826305.1. Lineage (GTDB taxonomy): Bacteria > Pseudomonadota > Gammaproteobacteria > Burkholderiales > Burkholderiaceae_E > CADEEH01. The sequence continues at coordinate 531 of CADEEH010000016.1, read as the reverse complement.
CTCCTGCACCGTCGCGTCGAACGGATTGCCGTTCCTGTCCTTGGCGCCGTCGAGCAGGAAGTCGATGCCTGGCCCGTGGGTGACGACGACGATCCGGGCGGACGGATCGGCAGCGAGGTGGTTGGCGATGTTGCGCAACGCGGCGCCTGCGACGTCGACGCCCTGGTTCACGTGATAGACCACCTTGACCGGGTCACCCGCCTGGGCACGCGACGGCAGCGGTGCCGCCAACGCCACCATCAGCACACACCCGGCCAGCAGCACTCGAGACATCGCCATCACCGATTCAAGAGATGGTGGCTTCATCGGTGCGCTTGTCGCCCTTGTTGTCGGTCCAGGTGATCGACACCTTGTCACCGGCCTTGGCACCGCGGATCTTGAACTGCAGGTACGGATTCTTCGCGACCGCCGGACCCCAGTCCGCCTTGAGCACCGGCTTGCCGTTCAGCGAGGCGACGACCTCGCTGATGTGCCACGCCGGGATCAGCTTGCCGGACGCGTCCTTGCGCTGGCCGGTTTCCATCTCGTGTG
>CADEEH010000015.1 GCA_902826305.1 uncultured Burkholderiales bacterium | reverse complement strand
CGCCCCCGCTGATCATCGACAAGGACCAGATCGGCCAGATCGCCGAGCGGATCCGCCACGTTCTCGAGCGGATCGAGTAGCGGAAGATCCGTCGCTCCAACGGAGCGTCGGGCGGCCCGCTCCGGGGCAGGCCTACAGGCGGGCGCCCAGCGCCCGCGAGATATCGTGCGCCGCCGCCCGCAGCGACGGCAGCACCTCCTCGAGCAGTTGAGCCTCGCTCATCCGCGACACATGGGTGCCGACGTTGAGCGCCGCCACCACCACCTGGGTCGCATCGGCGATCGGCACCGCGATCGATCGCAGGCCGCTCTCGAGTTCCTGGTCCACGATCGAAAATCCCTGTTCGCGCACCTGGGTGATCACATCGCGCAAGGCCTGCGTGTCGACGATGGTCTGCGGTGTATAACGCTGCAGCGGCTCGATCGACGCGATGAATGCGTCGAGTGCCGGCGCGGCCAGTGCGGCCAGCAGCACACGGCCCATCGACGTCACGTGCGCCGGCAGGCGCGAGCCGAGCCCGAGGTTGATCGACATGATCCGTTCCTTCGTCGGCACTCGTGCGACGTAGACGATGTCCGCGCCATCGAGCACCGCCGCCGAACAGCTCTCGTGGATCTTCTCCACCAGTTCGACCATGTACGGCTGCGCGACACCCCACACCCCTTGTGCGTGCAGGTACGAGAATCCGAGATCCAGCACCTTCGGCCGCAGCGAGAAGCGCTTGCCATCGGTGCGTGCGTAGCCGAGTTCGACCAGCGTCAGCAGGAATCGCCGGGCCGCGGCGCGGGTCACCCCCGTCTTGCGCGCAACGTCCGACAGGGTCATCGCCGGGTCGTCGGCGTCGAATGCCTCGATGATCGCCAGTCCCTTGGCCAGGGAGAGTACGAAGTTGCCCTCGTCGACGGCGCGTTCGCGGTTCAGCGGTCGGTCCATACAAGCCTCGCGGTGCGTGGCGTCCTCCAGCGTTGGCTTGACAGCTCGGAGGCGCCCGGTTGTAATAGCTTAGTTGTTCGAATGTCGTACTGTAATTCGTTTAACGCACATCAATCTAGAACATAACGCACAAACTAGCGCAAACCGGCGCACGCTTGACGGACAACATCGGTCGGTCCCGCTGATTTCCCCGCCGACAGCCCGATGTTGCCATCGCATCGGCCGAACGTGGGGTGAACCCGGCGTGTGTACGGACAACCCGGGACGCCGGCGGGATCGCCGTCACTGCCCTGGGCCATCCGCCCCGATCGCGTTCACAATCGAGCAAATCGCGTGCCGTGGGGCATGTCGAGCGGGACACCCGGCTGCCGGTCTGACCGGCTGGAGGAGAAAGAGCGAATGGCACAGGTATTCATCTGCGACGCGGTCCGTACCCCGATCGGCCGATACGGCGGTGCGCTGTCGTCGGTCCGGGCCGACGACCTGGCGGCGATCCCGATCCGGGCGCTGATCGAGCGCAATCCGCGCCTGGACCCGGCAGCGATCGACGAGGTGCTGCTCGGCTGTGCGAACCAGGCCGGCGAGGACAATCGCAACGTGGCCCGGATGGCGCTGCTGCTGGCGGGCCTGCCGGTCGACGTGCCGGCGGCGACGATCAACCGGTTGTGCGGCTCCGGCATGGATGCGGTAGGCACCGCGGCGCGTGCGATCCGCGCCGGCGAGATCGAACTGGCGATCGCCGGAGGCGTCGAGAGCATGTCCCGCGCGCCGTTCGTGATGCCGAAGGCGGACAGCGCGTTCACCCGCAGCAACGCGATCTACGACACGACGATCGGCTGGCGTTTCGTCAATCCGAGGATGAAACAGGCCCATGGCGTCGACCAGATGCCGGAGACCGCCGAGAACGTCGCCCAGGAGCACGGCATCTCGCGCGCCGACCAGGACGCGATGGCGTTGCGAAGCCAGCAGCGTGCGGCGGCGGCGCAGGCCAACGGGTTCTTCGCAAGCGAGATGGTCCCGGTGCCGGTGGCCGGGCGCAAGGGCGAGACCACGCTGGTCGACCGCGACGAACATCCGCGCGAGACCACGATCGAGGCACTGTCGAGACTCAAGCCGATCGTCCGCGCCGACGGGACCGTGACCGCCGGCAACGCATCCGGTGTCAACGACGGCGCGGCGGCGCTGATCGTCGCCTCCGAAGCCGCCGTGGTGCGGCACGGGCTGACGCCGCGCGCGCGCCTGGTGCGCATGGCAACCGCCGGCGTGCCGCCGCGGGTGATGGGCATCGGGCCGGCGCCCGCCACGAAGAAGCTGCTCGAGATGGCCGGGCTGTCGATCGGCGCGATCGACGTCGTCGAACTGAACGAGGCCTTCGCCGCGCAGGGGCTGGCTTGCCTGCGGATGCTCGGCCTTCCGGATGCGGCCGATCACGTCAATCCGAACGGCGGTGCGATCGCACTCGGGCATCCGCTCGGGATGTCGGGCGCGCGCCTGGTGCTGACGGCGATCAACCAGTTGCATGCGACCGGGGGACGCCATGCGGTCGCGACGATGTGCATCGGCGTGGGTCAGGGCATCGCGACGCTGATCGAACGGGTGTAGGCTGGAAGCCGGCGAACAGAGATCTCGCGACGGAGCGCGACATGCATCAGGCGAATCGGATCATCCATGACGAACATCAAGCGTTGGCGGCGATGCTGCACGCGCTCCGATCGATCGGGACTGGCATGAAGGGAGCCGGATCGCCCCGCGAGTTCTCGCTGCTGCGCGCGATGCTGTTCTACATCGACGAGTTTCCGGAGCGATTGCATCATCCGAAAGAGAGCCAGCTGCTGTTTCCGAGGTTGCGCGCGCGCAGCAGCGAATGCTCGGCGACGCTCGACCGACTCGACGACCAGCATGTGTTCCTCGAGACCGCGATCCGCAAGGTCGAACGCGCGCTGCTCGCCTACGAGCAGCTCGGCGAGTCGCGCCGCGAAACGTTCATCACGACCATCGAGCAGTACATCGCGAACTATCGCGGCCACATGCAGCTCGAGGAGACCGAGATCATGCCGCTCGCCGAGCGGGTGCTGACGGTCGAGGACTGGGACGAGATCGACGCGGCGTTCGCGGCCAATCGCGATCCGCTGACCGGACACGAACCGTCCGACGAATACCGGGCGCTGTTCCGGCGCATCGTCAACGAGGCGCCGGCGCCGATCGGCCTGGGCTGAGGCGCGCCACGTCGGCCGCCTCGGACGCGCCGAGGGCAACGCGGGGACCGGCGCCGGTCGACCTGCGCATCGTCACCGGCGACGCGCGGTCGTGCCGGAATTCCGAACGGCATCGCAGTTCCCTCTTGAAACCGCCGCGGGTGGTCCCAGATTCGGAACACCTGATCCACACATCGTGCAGAGGAGGTTTCCATGACCCGCTTGTCGCTCTATGACCCGTTCGCGGAAGTGTTTCCTGAGCTGTTCCGCGGCATCATGACCCCGGTCGCCGGTGCCTCGCGCCCGCAGACCGTCGATATCAAGATCGACGTCACCGAACGCAACGGCGAATACAAGGTGATGGCCGAGATGCCCGGCGTGCGCAAGGAAGACATCCAGGTGCAGATCGACGGGAACCGCGTCGCGATCAGCGCCGAGGTCAAGCAGGAATCGGAGCATAAGGAAGGTGAACGTGTGCTGCGTACCGAGCGCTACTATGGCGCGGTCGCCCGCAGCTTCCAGCTCTCCAGCGAACTCGACGACGAGAAGGCCGAAGCGAAGTTCGAGAACGGCGTGCTGACACTGACGCTGCCGAAGAAGTCGGCACCGGCCGCCCGCCGCGTCACGATCAACTGATCGGACAACGGCCAGGCCGTCGGGCGCCCGGGGGCGGAGACTTCCGGGCGCCTGCCGTCGTCAGGTCGCTCGGTTCGCTCGGTTCATTCGCACGTTCGCTCGTTCGCTCAGACTGCTGACGGCCTCACGGCCTCACGGCCTCACGGCCTCACGGCCTCACGCGGTCGCGGGCGTCGCCTCGTAGCCGGCCTCGGTGATCGCCGTCGCGATGGTCGTCGGGGCCGCCTGGGTGTCGACCTCGACCCGTCCTGTCGGCAGGTCGATCCGCACGACGGCCGCGGGATCGACCTCGTGGATCGACTGCGTGACGGCGCGGACACAGTGGTTGCATGTCATGCCGCTGACCTGGAAGGATGGCATTGCTTCGATTCCTGACGGGTGCGATGGGATACTGGCAAGCGCGCAGGGCGGCGATCGCCGTCCTCGTGTGCTGTCATCATAGATCACACCCCGGCCGATGACGTTGCCGATCCCGATGCCGCCTGCCGACAGTGCCGTCCTGGAGTTCGAGATCGGCGGCATGACCTGCTCCGCCTGCGCGGCGCGGGTCGAGAAGACGCTGCGCAAGGTCGGCGGTGTCACCGATGCCAACGTCAACCTGGCGACGGAGATCGCGACCGTGACCGGGGGCCCGCAGGTGCACGTCGCGCAATTGCTGGCCGCGGTCGAGAAGGCCGGCTACGAGGCGCGGCTGCGAGCCGACGAGGATTCGCCGGCGGCGCCTGTCCGGACCGACCGTGGCGGCCTCGCGGTGATGATCAGTGCGCTGCTGTCCGCCCCGCTGATCGCGCCGATGCTGCTCGCCCCGCTGGGTGTCGACGCGATGCTGCCGGGATGGTGGCAGCTGCTGCTCGCCGCGCCGGTGCAGTTCGGGTTCGGGGCCCGCTTCTATCGCGCCGGCTGGAATGCGTTGCGCGCCGGCTCCGGCAACATGGATCTGCTGGTCTCGCTCGGCACGAGCGCGGCGTTCGGGCTGTCGACCTGGCAGCTTCTCGTGCACGGCGACGGGCATGCCCACTACTACTTCGAGGCCGCTGCGGTTGTCATCACGCTGGTGATGCTCGGCAAGTGGCTCGAGGCACGCGCCAAACGCAAGACCACCGAGGCGATCCGCGCACTGCAGGCGCTGCGTCCCGACGAGGCGCGGGTGCGCCATGCGGGCACCGAGGTGATGTTGCCGGTGCGCCGGGTGGTCAGCGGCGACGAGGTCGTCGTTCGTCCCGGCGAACGGATACCGGTCGACGGCATCGTGCTCGAGGGCACCAGCCAGGTCGACGAATCGCTGATCACCGGCGAGAGCCACGGTATCGACAAGCTGCCCGGCGCGCGGGTGACCGGCGGGTCGATCAATGGGGACGGCCTGCTGGTGCTGCGAACCGGCGCGGTGGGTGCCGAGAGCGTGTTGTCGCGGATCATCCGCATGGTCGAGCAGGCGCAGGCGAACAAGGCGCCGATCCAGCGGCTGGTCGACCGGGTGAGTTCGATCTTCGTGCCGGTGGTGCTGGTGATCGCGCTGGTCACGCTCGTCGGCTGGGGCCTGGCGGGTGGCGACTGGTCCCGCGCGATCCTGAACGCGGTGTCGGTGCTGGTGATCGCCTGCCCGTGTGCACTCGGCCTGGCCACGCCGACCGCGATCATGGCCGGCACCGGCGTGGCCGCCCGGCACGGGATCCTGATCAAGGACGCGCAGGCGCTCGAGACCGCCCATGCGGTGACACTGGTCGCGTTCGACAAGACCGGTACGCTGACCGCCGGTACGCCGGCGGTCACCGGTGTCGAGTCGGTCGCCCCCGCGACGCCGGCGGACGTGTTGGGAGTCGCGGCCGCGACCCTCGCGGGAAGTGAACATCCGCTGGCGCGAGCCGTCCGCGACGCCGCACGTGTCGCGCAGCCGTCGGCAGACCAACCGGCCACGACCAGCCAGGGCCGGGCCTCGGACGTCCAGGCGGTGCCCGGCAAGGGCGCACACGCCGAACTGGCCGGTCGCCTGGCGTGGGTCGGCAACGAGCGCCTGCTGGCCGACAACGGGTTCGACATCGGGCCGATGCGAACCTGGTCGACCGCGCGGCAGGCGCAGGGGCAGACCGTTTCGTTCGTCGCCCATGGCGATCACCTGCTGGGAGCGCTCGCGTTCGGTGACACCCTTCGGCCGACGGCCAAGGCGGCTATCGAGCGGCTGAGGCAGCGTGGGATCCGCAGTGTGCTGCTGACCGGTGATGGGCCGGGTGCGGCGAATGCCGTCGCCAGGGCACTCGGCCTGGATGACGTCCGGTCCCAGGTCCTGCCTCAGGACAAGGCCGAGGCCGTGGCCCGTTGGCGCGCTGCCGGGGACGTGGTGGCGATGGTCGGGGATGGCGTCAACGATGCGCCGGCCCTCGCCGCCGCGGACGTCGGCATCGCAATGTCCAGCGGCACCGACGTGGCGATGCATACCGCCGGCATCACGCTGATGCGCTCGGATCCGGCCCTGGTCGCCGACGCGATCGACATCGCGCGGCGCACCTACGTGAAGATCCGCCAGAATCTGTTCTGGGCCTTCGCGTACAACGTCGTCTTCATCCCGCTGGCGGCGTTCGGCCGTCTCGACCCGGTTTTTGCCGGGGCGGCGATGGCGATGTCCAGCGTCAGTGTCGTGTCCAACGCGCTGCTGCTGAGGCGCTGGCGACCGGAAAAGTCGCCGCCGAGCAGACCCGGACCCGGGGCCTGCTGATCACTCCGGGTCGTCGCCCATCGCAACGATGGCTCCGCTGGGCAGCAGCCGATTCCAGCGTCGGGTCGACAGGACGTCCGCCTCGGCCGAGGACGTCGCGTCGAAGGGTGCCGACCGGCCGAAATGGCCGGGATAGGCATGTGTTGCGCACAAAAGCACACCTTTCAGCGCCGGTTGCGAGCAGCGTGGGGCGGCGCAGGTGTCGTTCGCGAACCCGCCGTGGCGTTCGGCGAGGTACCGGACGCGCAGCAGGTGATCGTCGAATTCCGCCCAGTCGACACCCGCGGCCACGCGGATCGCCAGCGCCGACGGGGAGGGGCTGTCGAACTGCCAGCGTTCCGCGCACCGGGGACACTGGAACAGCTGGCGCGCCTGCCTCGTCGACACCAGAACCAGCGAATCGCGAAACGACTGCGAATCCGCTCCGCATTCGAAGACATCAGGCCACGCCCTGCATCGGCAGGCCGAGATCGCCCGGTGGTCGGCAGCCAAGTCCATCGTGAATTGCTCCCATCATTGTCCAGGACAACGAATCCCGGCAAGCGTTGGCCGACAGATCCGCCGGCTGCCGGATAAGGCATTCGGCGAGGCGCGCTGCGCGAGGGTTTTCACTCTGATCGTCGGATCGGCAGGCCAAAACTGTCAGGCCGTGCTCTCCGACGCACCTGGCCTAGATCAGGTCCGCCTTGGCCAGTACAAGAGCAACGCGAGGACGGTGCCCGCCGTCCTCGCTACACCCAGATCCGGCGCATGGACGCACCAACACGGTGCAAAAACTGGCATTCTCTGGGTTGGATGGTCGGGTTCGACCGATCGGCGGCAACTTTGTCACGAACTGGCGCCGGAATCTGGATAATGGAGGTTCCGACGCGCTCCTCATCGTTCCATACCCCCGGGCCGAGTACGGATATCGGCACGGCCATGGCGGCCGGCGTCACATTGATACGACATAGCAGTTTCTGGAGTCAACATGCCCACGTCGTCCAAGCGACGAATCAAACCGAGTTCTGCATCGTTGCGCGCTCACAGCTACTACACGTTGAGCGAGCGGCAGCGGCGCAGGCTCGCCTCGGGACAGGTCGAGTCCGATCCGTCCCAGTACAACGCAGGGGTCAGCGACACGTTTCGCGCGCAGTCGGAGGCGCGACGCATCCTCGAGGAGCGGCGCTGGCTCAAGGAACTCGATCTGGACTGAGTCCCTTGCGGAGAAGCGCCCCTCGTCCAGGCGCTTTTGCAGGTCCTTCGAGTCGTCCGGCTTCCTGACCCACAGGGGCACAAGCTGCAACAACACGACCAGTCGCGACGCGATGTCGTGACGGCCGTCGTCGTCGCCTGCACGACGTGTTTCCACTCGTCGCGCATGTTCGTCCATTCGCCGTGATCCGCGTCAACACTACCCCGGACTTGTGTCACGTCCGGACGGGATCCATACCGTCGAGCGGGTCGTATACGGTATGTATCGCTGCAAGGCTCTCGATGGTATGCCCCTTGCTTGTTTCCTGCGACGAGACCGTCTTACGAGGAGGGTGTCGATTATGTCGAAGCAATACATCGTCGGTTCGCGACGCGGCTACACGCTGATCCGCGAACGTGCTGAGCGCAAGCCCAGCGATCCGCCGTACGAAGGCGTCAGGGCATTGACCGATGCCGAGGCCTACGCGCTGTTCAAGCAAGGTACGCATCACCTCGGTGGTGAGATCATCCGCCGGCCGATGAGCCAGTAGACGACCCGGTTCTCAAGGGTCGCTCGCGCAACGCGAGCACCGATCGACTGCCGGCCTCCATCGCGGCGGGCACGTCACCCCTTCCGGATTGCGCTTCGTTCCCTCGTTCGATTCCGAACCCGATCCGCGGTCGATCCGCGACTCCCGTTCCCCACTTCCCCGAAACGTTGCCGCGCCGTCGATCCGCGCCGAGGCTTCGCCTGCCCGTGCCAATGCCAGTGCCAGTGCCAGTGCCAGTGCCAGTGCCAGTGCCCTGACCCTGCGCCTCGGCGCATCATCCGCGCGCGGTTTGCGCACGGACTTCTTTCAAGCCCGGCCTTGGCGATGATCGTGATGCCGATCCGATCCGTGTCGAGGTGATCGGTCGAGATCGACCTTTGCCCGTGCGCGAACGGTCCTACCGAAACGAAGGCCCCTTGGTCAAGTGGTGCCGGGCGGCGCATGCTCTGCGACCTTGCCCGATCGACGCCGCGAACAAGATGTCGTGACGAGAACCGGCACCCACTGTCGAAAGGAACGCGGATGAATCGTGCCGAGTTGATCGATGCGATGGCGGACAAGGCAGACCTGTCGAAGGCTGCCGCCGAGCGCTGCCTGAACGCGATGCTCGAGGGCATCAGCGGGGCGGTGGCCAAAGGCGAACGCGTCACGTTGGTCGGATTCGGCACGTTCTATCCCGCCCGGCGCGCCGCGCGCACCGGACGCAATCCGCGCACCGGCAAGGAGATCCGGATCGCCGCGGCGACGGTGCCCAAGTTCATCGCGGGTGCCCAGTTCAAGGCGGCGGTCGATCGCCGGTCGGGGCGTTGATGCCGCGGGCGAAGCGGGCGGCGTCGCGCTGATCGGGACAGGGGACATGATCCGCGCATGACGTCGACGATCGCCGAGGCGGGCTGCGCCCCGGTCGGTCGCTGCGCCACGGGGATCGGTCCACGCCGGGTCCGATGTCGCGTCCTGTCCCCCAGTTCGGACCCGGGCCCGGATACGGCGATGTCAAGCCCGCCGACCCCCCTTCTATTGGGGACGCGAGACCGGGTCGATCTCGCGCATCATGTTGCACAATGGCCGCCGGTCGCACCGAGGCGCCCCATCGCATCGACCGGTCAGCGCGGGCCGGACATCCTGAGGACAACAACATGAAGATTCGAAACAAGCGTTGGGCGCCATGGATCGGCGCGGCAGTTTTCCTCGGCGCCTGTGGCGGCGGGGGCGGCGACACCGCGATCGGCGGTGGCGGCGTGGGCGCGCCCCCGCCAACCTCCGGCGGACGCACGTTGTCGGGTGTGATCACGATGGCCGAGACCAGCGCGGTCGACTCCGACACGAACGACGTGAACCAGGGCAATTACCGTCCGAACAACAACGCGGCCAGTGCACAGGCGATCGACGCGCCGGTGCTGGTCGTCGGTTCGGTCAACAAGGCCGCCACCGGACCGCAAGGCAGGAATCGCGCCGCGGGCGACGAGGACGACATCTACAAGATCACGCTGGGCACCGACCAGATCGTCGAACTCGAGTTCTCGGCGAGCCCGTCGAGCAGCGACATCGACCTGTACCTGGTGTCCGAGGATCGCCAGACCGTTGGTGAATCGATCGGCGAGGACACGCGGTTCGAGTGCATCCGCGTGACGACGCCCGGCAGCTATTTCCTGATCGTCAACGCGTTTCGCAGCGCCTCGATCTACAACCTGCGCATCGGTGCCCCGGGCAGCGGCGGCACCTGCGGCAACGTCACGCAGCCGGCGTCATTCGAGCCGGGGCAGGTGGTCGCGCTGGCGAATGCCACCGGCCAGGCCAAGGGACCGACGGCCGCCGAGGTCAACCGCAAGGCCGGCGTCGAGCGGATCGCCGGCGGCCCGGGTCCGGAACTGCTGCGACTGCCCGCGGATGCGCGCGGCCGGATCTCCGGACTGAAGGCGCTGTCGGGCGAGGACTCCGGTGCCGGCAGCGGTGCGGTCGGTGATTTCGAGTCGGTGGCGACGCTGCGCTACGCGAAGGCATTGCGCGCCAGCGGCGCCTACCGGTATGCACAGCCGAACCACCTGATGCAGCGGCACGACCTGACCGGCAATTTCCCGCCGAACGATCGCAACTACTCGCTGCAGCGCTGGCACTACGAGCAGATCAACCTGCCGGCGGCGATGGCCCGGATCCACGCGCTGGCGAACAAGCCGGTGCAGCGGCCGATCGTCGCGGTGATCGACGACGGCGTGATGCTCGACCACCCGGACCTCAGGCCGCAACTGGTCGGCCCCGGACGGTCGTTCATCAGCGTCAATGCCCAGGGCGACGGCAACTCCGCCTCCGGCGACAATCCGGCGCGGCCGTCGGACCAGCCGGTGTTCCACGGAACCCACGTGTCGGGGACGATCGCCGCGCAGACCTTCGACGCCACCGGCGGTGCGGGGGTCGCGCCGATGGCCCAGATCATGCCGTTGCGGGTGTTCACGCCCGCGGGGCAGGGCGCGACCACCTTCGACATCGTGCAGGCGATGTTGTATGCGTCGGGCCTGCCCAACGGATCGAACCTGCTGCCGCCGCGGCGGGCCGATGTGATCAACATGAGCCTCGGTGGCGACGTGCCGTGTGGTGCCGCCTACCAGGACACGATCGACAAGGCGCGGGCCGCCGGTGTCGTGGTCGTCGTATCGGCCGGCAACTCGGGACAGAACGATCGCGGCCGCCGGGTCGCGGTCGGATCGCCGGCCAACTGTCGGGGCGCGGTCGCGGTGTCGGCCACCGACGCGCGCAAGTCGGTCACGTTCTACTCCAACACCGGTGCCGCGTTGACCGTCGCCGCACCCGGAGGCGACTCCTCGCAGTCGACGACCGGCAACGGCGCGTCCGACAGCATCTTCAGCGACGTCGGCGCCTTCGACGGCAGCACCCGGATCCCGTCGTTCGGCGGGATGATGGGCACGTCGATGGCCGCGCCCCATGTCTCCGGCGTGATGGCGCTGATGAAGTACCTGAATCCGGCGTTGACACCGGCACAGATCGACGGGCTGTTCGCATCCGGCCAGCTGACCGACGATCTCGGCGCGGCCGGCAAGGATCAGGACTTCGGCTGGGGACTCGTCAATGCCGCCAAGGCGGTCGAGGCGGCGCTTGCGAGTGCTGGCACGACGCCGCCGCCGGCGCCGGCCGGTTCGGTGATCGCGTCACCCTCGACGATCGATTTCGGCAGTTCGCAGGTGACCGCGGTGCTGGAACTGCTGCCCAGCGGCCAGACGGCCGAACGGGTCGTCTCCGTCACCAGCGACACCCCGGCCGTCGCGATCGAGGCGACCGCGGTCGATGCGACCACGCGGCTCGGTCGCTACACGCTGCGCGTGGATCGCAACGCGATCGCCGCCACGGGCACCTCGTTCCCCAAGCTGACGGTCACGCTGGCGCCGGCGCGAACCTTCGTCGTCCAGTTGACGGTGACAAAACCCGGCGCGAACACGGCCGGACGCCTGCCCGACCTGGGGCCGATGTACGTGCTGCTGATCAATCCGGATACCGGCACCGCGCGCACCGTGCTCGCCACCTGGGCCAACGGCCGCTACACCTGGTCCGCATCGGGCTACACCAGCTCCCGGGTGTCGATCCTGGCCGGCGGCGACACCGACAACGACGACATCATCTGCCAGCGCGGCGAACCGTGCGGGGGTTATCCGGTCCTCGGACCGAGCGGTGATCCGGTCGCGCTCGATCTGACCGGTGACCGGACGGACCTCGACTTCCGGGTCGCCCCGTTGTCGGGCATCTCGGCGCAGTCGATCGGCGGCCCGGAGCCCGGTCGGGCGCGCACGACGGTCGGGGTGGCCCGATGATCCGGTCGTCGTGCGGGACATCGCGAGTCGGGTCGGCGGTCCGGTCGTCGCGGGCAGGGGGCGCGGCGGCTTCTGTCGCCGCCTTGGCGATCTCGATCGCCACCGGTTCGGCGTCGGCCGATACGCTGGTGCCGGCCGAAGCCGTCCATGCAACGGCCCAGTGCCCGCTCGCGGGAGCCGAGTCCTCGCTTGGTGTGATCGAGTCATCGGCTCAGTGGTCGTCGCTGCTGAGTGCCGATGCCCGGTCGCTGTTCGGCCGCGAGGTGCTCTGGGATCGTGAGCGGGTCGTCGTGTTCGCACTCGCCCGGCAGAACACTCTCGGTCACAAGGTCGAGTTGTCTGCGCGCCTGTTCGAGGAACGCGCCGGCGTGCTGACGATGCCGGTGCGCATCCAGCGACCCGCGCCGGACCGGATGTCGGCGACCGCGTTGTCGCGGCCCTGCCTGATCGTCTCCGTGCAGCGCGACGGGTGGCGCACGGTGCGGGTCACCGAGGCGCGCGGGCGGGTGCTCGCCAGCGGCTCGGCTGCGCGCTGACGACCGGCCGCGCGGGGATCCGGCGGCCGCTTGCGCTGCCGGCAGCCGTCGGCGCGACGCGGATCACAACGGCGTCGTCGCAACGATCAGCCGATCGCAACCGTCGCCAGCATCCGGAACAGGGGATTGAGGATCGCAGCCAGGATCGTCGTCGCGCCGAAGACGATCACCAGTGGCCAGAGAAGACATTCGTTCACGATGCGGCTTTCTCGTCGGCGTCGATCGGCCCGGATCGGGTTCGATGCGCCGTGTTGTATGGACCAGCGGGCAGTTTCTCCGCCGTCATCGACACGGGATTGAACAATCGCGACGCCCCGGCGACCGGGACCCGGGACTCACGCCCCGGGACCGGGATCGACCCCTGCGGCACGCGCTGCGTCGCGCACCGGAGAGCCATCCGTGCCGCGGCCGCGATGCGGTGATATCTTCCGACGCTCCGACGACGAGTCTGATGTCATCTCCCAAGGATCCGCCGGCGACGGCGGGTGACCCCGCGCTCGCCGCCACCGCCGCCGAGCGCGGACCGGCCGAGCTCGATGCCCGGGCGGTCGGCTGGATGATCGGCCTGTCCGCGATCTGGGGGCTCGGCCAGATCGCGGTCAAGGTCGGTGTCACCGGCATCAGCCCGTTGTGGCAGGCCGGTTTGCGCTCCCTGCTGGCGACGATCGTGCTGCTCGGCTGGATGAAGCTGCGCGACGTGCGGCCGTGGCCCGCGCGTGAAATCGTCTGGCCGGCGCTGGTGGTCGGTGTCCTGTTCGCCCTCGAATTCGTCGGCATCTACGCCGGCATGGCGCTGACGGCGGCATCGCGCGGGACCATCCTGATCTACTGCGCCCCGTTCGTCGTCGCACTCGGCGGGCACATCTGGCTCGGCGACCGCTTGCGCTGGCCGCAGTGGCTCGGTCTGCTGCTCGCGTTCCTGGGCGTCGCGACCGTGATCCTGGATCGCGGGACCGCGGCATCGGGTCCGCACGGCTGGCTCGGCGACCTGTTGTGCCTGGGTGCCGGTGTCTTCTGGGGGGCGACCACCCTGGTGATCCGGGCGACGGCGCTCAGGCGCGAGGCGCCGCAGCGCACGCTGCTCTACCAGCTCGCGGTCTCGGCGCTGCTGCTGATGATCGCCTCGCCGCTGGCCGGCGAGGCCGGCGTGCACGACCTGACGCCGCTGGTCGCCGCGGCGTTCGCCTACCAGGTGCTGGCGGTGGTCTGCTTCGGATACCTGTGGTGGTTCATCCTGCTCGAGCGGTACTCGCCGGCGCGGCTGTCGTCCTTCACGTTCCTGACGCCGCTGTTCGGCGTGCTGTTCGCCGCGCTGCTGCTGCGCGAGCCGCTGACGATCGCGATCGCGGCCGGCGCCGCGGCCACCGCCGTCGGCATCTACCTCGTCAACGCCCCGCGCCGCTAGAACACGGGCCCGACCCGGGGGCCCGCACACGGTTCATCGACCCGGCGATCGGCCGACCCCGCGCGGCACCCGCATTTGTAACAGGTGGCATAATCGGCCGCACCTGCTTTCCATCCGCACACGGCACTCGTAGAATCCCTCGCCGTCCCTGCGCGAGTGCAGCACAAGATTGCCGGCCGGGCGACATCCAAGGAGACATTCATGAGCGTTCCCATCAAACTGAAAGTGAACGGCAAAGCCGTCGCCGTGGATGTCGATCCGCGGGCGCTGCTCGTCAACGTCCTGCGCGACCAGCTCCGGCTGACCGGCACCCACGTCGGTTGCGACACCGCCCAGTGCGGCGCTTGCACGGTGCACCTGAACGGCCGCGCGGTGAAGTCGTGTTCGATGCTCGCCGCGCAGGTGCAGGGCGGTGAGGTGACGACGATCGAAGGCCTGTCGGCCGCGGACGGCACGTTGCATCCGATGCAGGCGGCGTTCCGCGAGTGTCATGGCCTGCAGTGCGGCTTCTGCACCACCGGCATGGTGATGTCGTGTGTCGCGTTGCTCGCCGATAATCCGAAGGCAAACGAACAGCAGATCCGCGAGGGTCTCGACGGCAACATCTGCCGCTGCACCGGTTACCACAACATCGTCAAGGCGGTCCAGCTCTGCCAGACCGGCAAGATCCCCGTCTCGGCCTGAACCCGGCCCCCTGCTGCCACCGAACCATTTCGCCGGCCGACGCGGACCGAGACGTCACGCCTGTCCGTCGCCCACGCGCCGCCCGGCATCGCCAAGACTGCTGAAGGAGCCTTCATGACCGACCTGTCCAACTCGCCGATCGGCCAGCCGCTGCGGCGTCGCGAGGACGTCCGTTTCCTCACCGGCGCCGGCCAGTACACCGATGACGTGGTGCTGCCGCACCAGACCTATGCGCACTTCGTGCGCTCGCCCTACGCCCACGCCCGGATCAAGTCGATCGACAGCAAGCAGGCGCTCGCGGCACCGGGCGTGCTCGCGGTGTTCACCGGCGCGGATCTCGCCGAATCGAAGGTGGGCGGGCTGCCCTGCGGCTGGCTGATCCACAGCAAGGACGGCACGCCGATGAAGGAGCCGCCGCACCCGGTGCTCGCCCAGGGCAAGGTGCGCCACGTCGGCGATCCGGTCGCGCTGATCGTCGCCGAGACCTCGTTCCAGGCCCGTGATGCCGGCGAGCTGCTCGAAGTCGACTACGAGGAACTGCCGCCGGTCATCGACATCAGGACCGCCGACTCGGCCGGCTCGTCGGTGCACGACGACGTGCCGAACAACGTCTGTTTCGACTGGGGCCACGGCGACAAGGCCGCGGTCGAGGCCGCGTTCAAGTCGGCGGCCAAGATCAGCATGCTGGAGTTCGCCAACAACCGGCTGATCCCGAACGCGATGGAACCGCGCGCGGCCAACGCGATGTGGACCGCACACGACGACAGCTACACGCTGTATGTCGCCAACCAGAATCCGCACGTCGAGCGCCTGCTGATGGCCGCGTTCGTGCTCGGACTGCCGGAGTCCAGGCTGCGCGTGATCGCGCCGGACGTCGGCGGCGGCTTCGGCTCGAAGATCTTCCTGTACGCCGAGGAGACCGCGCTGGTCTGGGCCAGCAAGCGGGTGCGCCGGCCGATCAAGTGGACCGCCGAGCGCGGCGAGGCGTTCCTGAACGACGCCCACGGTCGCGACCACGCGACCAAGGTCGAGCTCGCGATGGACGCCCAGGGCAACTTCCTCGCGTTGCGGGTGAAGACGATTGCCAACATGGGTGCGTACCTGTCGACGTTCGCCTCGAGTGTGCCGACGATCCTGTACGCGACGCTGCTCGCCGGCCAGTACAGGACGCCGGCGATCTACGCCGAGGTCAAGGCGGTGTTCACCAATACCGCGCCGGTCGACGCGTACCGCGGCGCGGGCCGCCCGGAGGCCACCTATGTCGTCGAGCGGATCGTCGAGACGGCCGCCCGCGACCTGAACATGGATCCGGCCGAGCTGCGCCGCAAGAACTTCATCAAGGAGTTCCCGTACGCGACGCCGGTCGGGCTGACCTACGACATCGGCAACTACTCGGCGCACCTGGACAAGGCGATCGAGATCGCCGACGTCGCCGGCTACGGCGCGCGCAAGGCCGCGTCGAAGGCCAAGGGGCTGCTGCGTGGCATCGGCTACAGCTGCTACATCGAGGCCTGCGGCATCGCCCCGTCGAACATCGCCGGTGCCCTGGGCGCCCGCGCGGGCCTGTTCGAAGCCGGCGAGGTCCGGGTGCATCCCACCGGCACGGTCACCGTGTTCACCGGCTCGCACAGTCACGGCCAGGGTCACGAGACCACGTTCGCGCAGGTCGTCGCGGCCAGGCTCGGCATCCCGGTCGAGAGCGTCGACATCGTCCATGGTGACACCGGCCGGATCCCGTTCGGCATGGGCACCTACGGATCGCGCTCGCTGTCGGTCGGCGGCACCGCGATCGTGAAGGCGGTCGACAAGGTGATCGCCAAGGGCAAGAAGATCGCCGCCCACCTGCTCGAGGCCGCCGACACCGACATCGAGTTCGCCAACGGCGAATTCAAGGTCGCCGGCACCGATCGCAAGATCCCGTTCGGCCAGATCGCGCTGACCGCGTACGTGCCGCACAACTATCCGCTGGACAAGCTCGAGCCGGGCCTGAACGAGAACGCGTTCTACGATCCGACCAACTTCACCTATCCGTCGGGTTCGTACATCTGCGAGGTCGAGGTCGATCCCGAGACCGGTCACACCCGCGTCGACCGCTTCACCGCGGTCGACGACTTCGGCAACATCGTCAACCCGATGATCGTCGAGGGCCAGGTGCACGGCGGGCTCGCGCAGGGCCTGGGCCAGGCGATGCTCGAATGTGCGGTCTACGACCCGGACTCGGGTCAGCTGCTGACCGGTTCGTTCCAGGACTACGCGATGCCGCGTGCCGACGACCTGCCGAGTTTCGTCGTCGGGCACACGAACACGCCCTGCACGCACAACCCGCTCGGGGTCAAGGGCTGCGGCGAGGCGGGGGCGATCGGATCGCCGCCGGCGTTCATCAACGCCCTGACCGACGCGATCGGTGTGCGCGACATCGCGATGCCGGCGACCGCCGAGCGTGTCTGGCGCGCCCTGAACAAGACCGCATGAGCAAGAACGCCTGAGCGAGGAGACAACCATGTACGGATTCGACTATCAAAGGCCCGCCGACCGCGCCGCTGCGCGCGCCGCGTTCAAGGGCGACTCGCGTTACCTGGCCGGCGGCCAGAGCCTGGTGCAGGCGATGAAGCTGCGCCTGGCGCAGGTCGAGCAGCTGGTCGACCTGGGCGGCATCGCCGACCTGAAGACGATCAAGGTCGACGGCAGCGGCGTCACCATCGGCGCGATGGCCACCCACGCGTCGGTCGCGGCGTCGGCCGACGTGCGCAAGGCGATCCCGGCGCTGGCCGAACTCGCCGAGGGCATCGGTGACCCGATGGTGCGCAACATGGGCACGATCGGCGGCTCGATCGCCCATGCCGATCCGGCCGCGTGTTATCCGTCGGCGCTGGTCGGCCTGGGCGCCACCGTGCACACCGACAAGCGCAAGATCGCCGCCGACGACTTCTTCCGCGGCCTGTACGACACCGCGCTGGAGCCGGGCGAACTGATCGTCGCGGTCCAGTTCCCGCTGGTGCAGAAGGCGGGCTACGAGAAGTACCGCAACCCGGCCTCGCGCTTCGCGCTGGTCGGTGTGTTCGTCAGCCAGTCGGCCTCCGGCGTGCGGGTCGCGGTCACCGGCTGCAAGTCGGCGGTGTTCCGCGAGAAGGCGATCGAGGCGGCGCTCGCGAAGAGCTTCACGCCGGATGCGGCCAAGGCGGTCAAGGTCGGCACCGCCGACCTGAACGCCGACCTGCACGGCTCGGCCCAGTACCGCGCGGCGATGATCAGCGTGGTGGCCGCGCGTGCGGTCGCCACGGCCAACTCGCGCTGATCGCCGGCCGACGTGGGTGCACCGGGCGGTCGTGCCGCTGTTGTCGGGCGGTACGAACCGGCCCGGCGCCTGAACCGCGGCGCGGCTGCGCGCCGCGCCGCCTGGAGCGGCGATGAACGCTGAGACGACACCGGTGCCCGGGCCGGCTGGGGCCGGCATGCCGGACTCGGTCGACGCCGTGGTCACCCGGCTCGAGGCGCAGGGCTACGTCTGCGACCGCCGCCTTGCCACCGCGCTGTTCCTGAGCCTGCGGCTGAAGCGGCCGCTGTTCCTCGAGGGTGAACCCGGCGTCGGCAAGACCGAACTGGCGAAGGCGCTGGCCAGCGCACTCGGCGCGCCGCTGCTGCGGGTGCAGTGTTACGAGGGTCTCGACGTCGCGCAGACCGCCTACGAGTGGAACGTCGCGCGGCAGATGATCGAGATCCGCCTCGCCGAGGCCGCACACGAGGTCGACCACGACCGGCTCGCCCGCCAGCTGTACTCGCGCGAGATGCTGATCGAGCGGCCGCTGCTGGCGGCGCTGACGCAGCCGGTGGCGCCGGTGCTGCTGATCGACGAACTCGATCGAGCCGACGAACCGTTCGATGCGTACCTGCTCGAGGTGCTCGCCGAGAACCAGATCACGATCCCGGAGCTGGGCGTGATCCGCGCCGCGGCCCCGCCGATCACGCTGATCACCAGCAACCGGACCCGCGAGGTGCATGACGCGCTCAAGCGCCGCTGCCTGTACCACTGGGTCGAGTTCCCGAACGTCGAACGCGAGTTGCAGATCGTCAGGATCAAGGCGCCGGGTGCTTCCGAACGGCTGGCCCGGCAGGTGGTCGAGTTCGTCCAGCGCCTGCGCACCGTCGACCTGTTCAAGTCGCCCGGGGTCGCCGAGACGATCGACTGGACCAACGCGCTGGTGGCGCTGAACTCGATGCGGCTCGACCCGGCCACGGTGCAGGACACCCTCGGCGTGCTGCTCAAGCACCAGGACGACATCGTGCGCATGCAGCGCGGCGAGACGGCGAAGGTGCTCGACGACCTGCGTGCACGGGCGCTGCTCGACTGATCCGCGGCTCGATGCTCGCCGAGAACATCATGCACTTCGCGCGGATCGTCCGCGATGCCGGCATCCCGGTCGGGCCGGACCGGGTGCTGGCCGCGGTCGCCGCCGTCGAGACCGTGGGACTCGAGCGGCGCGAGGACGTGCACGCGGCGCTGTCGTCGGTGATGCTGGACCGGCGCGAGCAGCAGCCGCTGTTCGACGCCGCGTTCGAGGCGTTCTGGCGCGATCCCAAGCTGCTCGAACAGATGATGTACCTGCTGCTGCCGAAGATCACCGGTCGCGGCGAGAAGACCCGACCGCCGCGGCAGAACCGGCTCGCCGACGCGCTGGCCGCGCCGAGGGCGCCGCAGGCGCCGCCGCCGCCGGCCGATCAGGCGCCGCAGGAGCAGATCCGCTTCGAGGCCGCGTTCACGTTCTCCGACCGCGAGCGGCTGCAGCGTGCGGACTTCGAGACGATGACCGCGGCCGAGTTCGACCAGGCGAAGGCGATCGCCGAAAGGCTGCCGCTGCCGATCAGTCCGGTGCGCCGGCGCCGGCTCGAGGCCGCATCGCGCGGCACGCCGGACCTGCGCGCCACGCTGCGCCGGATGACACGCAACCCGCAGACGCTGCAGCCCGCCTACCGCCGGCCACGCGAGGAACTGCCGGCGCTGGTCGTGCTGCTCGACATCTCCGGCTCGATGGACCGCTACGCGCGCATGTTCCTGCACTACGTGCACGGCCTGACACGACGGCACCTGAAGGTGCACACGTTCACCTTCGGCACCCGGCTGACCCAGGTCACCCGTTGCATCCGCGACCGTGATCCCGACGTCGCGTTGCAGAAGGCCGCCGAGCTGGTCGAGGACTGGAAGGGCGGCACACGGATAGCGAGCTGCATCGACGAGTTCAACCGCCGCTGGGCGCGCCGCGTGCTCGCCGGCAATGCCGCGGTGCTGCTGGTCACCGACGGCCTCGATCGCGACGAACACGGCGGCCTGGCCGCGGCGGCCGCGCAGTTGCGCCGGCTCGCGCACCAGATCGTCTGGCTCAATCCGCTGCTTCGGTTCGAAGGTTTCGAGCCCAAGGCGGCCGGCGTGCGCGCGTTGATGCCACATGTCGATCGCTTCCTGCCGGTGCACAGCCTGGACAGCCTGGCGGACCTGGCGCGTGCGCTGCGTGCTCCCGCCATCCCGATGAACTTCCAAGACAGAGACGGACATGGAACTGAAAGGTGAACGAACGATCCCGGCCGACATCGACCGGACCTGGGCCGCGCTGAACGACCCCGAGGTGCTCAAGGGCTGCATCGCCGGATGTGAATCGCTCGAGCGCACCGGACCCGACGCGTTCCAGGCGGTGGTCGCGGTCAAGGTCGGCCCGGTCGGCGCGCGCTTCAAGGGCAACCTGCAGATGAGCAACGTGGTCGCCCCGACCAGCTACACGATCAACTTCGACGGGCAGGGCGGCGTCGCCGGCTTCGGCAAGGGATCGGCCGACGTGTCGCTCGAACCGGTGGGCCCGGCGACGAAGTTGAGTTACGCGGCGCGTGCGCAGGTCGGTGGCAAACTCGCGCAGATGGGTTCGCGCCTGATCGACGCGGCCGCCTCCAAGATCACCGACGATTTCTTCAAGGCGTTCGAGGCGCAGTTGCAGTCGACCATGCCGGAGGGTGCCGCGGCGGCGGTCGCACCGGTGCCGGCGGCCTCGGGCGGCGGCTCGAAGGGGCTCTGGTGGGTGATCGGCGCAGTGGTGGTGGTTGCGTTGTTGTACTTCATGACCCGGTGAGGTGATGTGATGGACAGTCTCGATCTCTCGGTGCTGCGACAGGCGCGTGAATGGCATGCCGGCGGGCGTGCGGTCTGGCTGGTGACGGTGATCGAGACCTGGGGCTCGGCCCCGCGTCCACCCGGTGCGTTGCTGGCGATGCGGGACGACGGACTGGTCGTCGGCTCGGTGTCCGGCGGTTGCGTCGAGGACGATCTGATCGACCGGGTCCGCCACGGCGAACGCGTCGACAAGCCGTCGCTGATCACCTACGGCGTCACGAAGGAGGAGGCGGCGCGTTTCGGCCTGCCCTGCGGCGGCAACCTCAGGCTGGTGCAGGAACCGCTGGCCGACAGCCGATGGATCGACGAGGTGCTCGAGCGCACCGCGCGCCACGAGCTGGTCGCGCGACGCATGGAACTGGCCAGCGGCCGGGTCACGCTCGAGTCCGGGACCCGCGGCGAGTCGTTCGAGTTCGACGGCCAGCAGCTGCGGGCGTTGTACGGCCCGCGCTGGCGGGTGATCGTCATCGGCGCCGGGCAACTGTCGCGTGCGTTCGCGCAGATGGCGCTGGCACTCGACTTCGAGGTGATCTGCTGCGATCCGCGCGAGGAGTACCACCTGACCTGGGACGTGGCCAACACGACCTTCAGCAAGGAGATGCCCGACGACCTGATCGTGCGGCTGCAGCTCGATCCGCACACGGCGGTGGTCGCGGTCACCCACGATCCGAAGCTCGACGACATGGCGCTGCTCGAGGCGTTGAAGTCGCCGGCGTTCTACATCGGCGCGCTGGGCTCGCGCGGCAACACGGCCAAGCGCAAGGAGCGGCTCGCGCTGTTCGACCTGACGCCGGCCGAGATCGATCGGCTGCACGGCCCGATCGGACTGGACATCGGCGCCCGCACGCCGGCCGAGATCGCGGTTGCGATCCTGGCCGAGGTGGTGTCGGTCAGGAACGGCGTCGAGCTGCGGCAGAAGAAGGCCGGGTCGTCGGTCGCCACCTGCGAGGTCACGTCGCTGCCGGCGCGTTGATCACCTGGCCGCCGGATCCTCCGCGCTCGACACCATCCGCGGCGTCACCACGGCCCGCAGGTCCGACGCCAGGTCGTCGGGCAGGTGGGCCCAGTCGATCACCGGATCCCCGGGATCGGCCAGCGCACAGGCGACATGCACCGCGTTGCACAGCTCGCGCAGGTTGCCGGGCCAGCGGTTCAGCGTCATCGCACCCATCACCGCCGGGCTGAACACCCGCGGCATGTCCGGATCACGGTCGTCGAGCATCCGACGGACGAGTGCCGGCAGGTCGGTGCGCTCGCGCAGCGACGGCAGCGTGATCGTCAGCCCGTTCAGCCGGTAGTACAGGTCCTCGCGAAAACGGCCCTGAGCCATCGCCTGGCGCAGGTCCTGATGAGTCGCGCAGACGAGCCGGAAGTCCACTGCGACCGGTGCGCCGCCGCCCAGCGGCGACACCACCCGTTCCTGGAGCACGCGCAGCAGCCGGGTCTGCAACGGCAACGGCATGTCGCCGATCTCGTCCAGGAACAACGTGCCGCCATCGGCTTCGCGGATGCGACCCGGCGTGCCCTCGCGTCGTGCGTCGGTGAACGCTCCCGGCTGGTAGCCGAACAGTTCGGCCTCGATCAGCGACTCCGGGATCGCCGCGCAGTTGACCGCGACGAAGGGTCCGCGCGACCTGGCGCCGCTGCCGTGGAACGCGCGGGCGAACCACTCCTTGCCGGTGCCCGACTCGCCACGCAGCAGCACCGCGATCGGCTTGTCGAGCACACGGCGCGCGCGGTCGATCGCCGCGTGCAACCGCGGATCGCCGGTGTCGAGCGCGGCGAGCGGATCGATGGCCGCGTGCTCGGGGGTCGACGTCGCCTCGGGCATCGCGGGGATCCCGGCCGGGGTGGTGAACGTGGACGGCGGTGCCGGGTGGACATCGACCTCGGTCGATCGGGCCGCGTGCCCACCGTCCGATCGATCCACCGGCGGCGTGTCGGTCGCTGACGACGGCCGCATCGGGCGGGCGGCGCTCGGCGCCTCCAGCCTGACCCACAACCGTCCCCGTGGTCCGGTCACCTCGAGGGTCGTGCCACCGGGTCGGGCGGCGAGCATGCCCACCGAGGACGGATCGATCGGCAGCACCCGGTCGATCGTCAGGCGGCCGATCTGCTCGCGGCCGATGCCCAGCGAATCCAGCGCCTGGACGTCGGCGCCGACGATCCAGCCGTCCTCGGAAAGTGCGATCAGGCCTTCGGCCACGGTGCCGATGCCTTCGCGGTGGGTGTGCATCCGAAGCCGGGGACCGGTGTTGTGCCAGGTGTCGAACAGCCGGTGCTCGATCATCCGCGCCGCCGAGCCCACCAGGCACGACGTATGGCGATGGAAGTCGCGCCGCTCGCCGGAGATGTCGAGTACGCCGAGCAGCCGGCCCGCCGGGTCGATGATCGGTGCCGCCGCGCAGGACAGGAAACCGTTGCGCTCCAGGAAGTGCTCGCCGCCGCGCACGACCACCGGGCCGGACTCGGTCAGTGCGGTGCCGATCGCGTTCGTGCCGCGCCACCGCTCGTGCCAGATCGCCCCGGGCCGCAGCGCCACCCGCTGCGCCCGGTCGACGAACGACGGATCACCGAGGGCGTGCAGCAGCATGCCCTGTGCATCGGCGAGGATCACCATGCAGTCGCTGTCGCGGGTCTGGTCGGCGAGGAATTCCATCACCGGACGGGCGTGTGACACCAGCCGATAGTGGTTGTCGAGTGCCCGGGCGAGCTGCGCCGCCGACGCGTGCGGCGCGCCCGGCGTGCGCCCGGCGGGTGACAGACCGTAGTCCAGGCTGCGCCGCCAGCTCGCGGACAACTTCGGTTCGAGCAGGGTGTCGACGACCGCGCCGTCATCGAGCAGCCGGCGCCGGGCCTGGCGCAGCGACTTGGCCGGCTGGCCGCTGCCAGCCTGGGATCGTGGTGTCATGTCCATCTCCGAGTTGTGACGTGCCCGATCGATCCGCCGTGCCTGCGCTGGAACACTGGTGTGCCGTTTCGTGACAGTCGGGCGATCCGAGCAGGCACCTGGTACAGCGAAACACCCGGGCGAACGGGTTTCCGGCCGGATTCCGCAATTTCCGGGCCGAAATCGCGGTGGCACGCGATTCGCAGAAGGGGTGGTGATCCGTTCGACCCGCGCTGCCGGCGAGCGGCCTTCAACCACCCAGGAGACACGCGATGCTCTACGCCCTGCCGAACCAACCCGGCGCCAAGGTCAGCTTCAAGTCCCGCTACGACAACTTCATCAACGGCCGCTTCGTCGCCCCGATCAAGGGCCAGTACTTCGACGTCGTGACCCCGATCACCGGCCAGGCGTTCACCCAGGCCGCCCGCTCCGGTGCCGAGGACATCGAGCTGGCGCTCGATGCCGCCCATGCGGCCGCCGCGAAGTGGGGGGCGACCGCACCCGCCGAGCGCGCCAACCTGCTGCTGAAGATCGCCGACCGGCTCGAGCAGAACGTCGAACTGCTCGCGTACGCCGAGACCGTGGACAACGGCAAGCCGATCCGCGAGACGCTGGCCGCGGACATCCCGCTGGCCGTCGACCACTTCCGCTACTTCGCCGGCTGCGTCCGTGCGCAGGAAGGCGCGTTGAGCGAGATCGACGGCTCGACGATCGCCTACCACTTCCACGAGCCGCTCGGCGTCGTCGGCCAGATCATCCCGTGGAACTTCCCGATCCTGATGGCCGCGTGGAAACTCGCGCCGGCACTCGGCGCGGGCAATTGTGTGGTGCTCAAGCCGGCCGAGTCGACCCCGATCAGCATCCTGGTGCTGGCCGAGCTGATCGCCGATCTGCTGCCCCCCGGCGTGCTGAACATCGTCAACGGCTACGGCAAGGAAGCCGGCATGCCGTTGGCGCAGAACAAACGCATCGCCAAGATCGCGTTCACCGGGTCGACCGCGACCGGTCGCGTGATCGCACAGGCCGCGGCGACCAACCTGATCCCGGCGACGCTGGAGCTCGGCGGCAAGAGCCCCAACGTGTTCTTCGACGACATCGCCTCGGTCGACGACGCGCTGTTCGATAAGGCGATCGAAGGGCTGGTGCTGTTCGCGTTCAACCAGGGCGAGGTCTGCACCTGCCCGTCGCGTGCGCTGATCCAGGAATCGATCTACGACAAGTTCATGCAGCGCGCGCTCAAGCGCGTGGCGGCGATCAAGCAGGGCAGCCCGCTCGACACCGAGACGATGATGGGTGCGCAGGCCTCGGCGCTGCAGATGGAAAAGATCATGTCGTACCTGGAACTCGGCAAGCAGGAAGGTGCCGAGGTGCTGATCGGCGGCGGGCGCAACAAGCTCGGCGGTGAACTCGCCGGCGGCTACTACATCCAGCCGACGCTGTTCAAGGGCAACAACAACATGAGGATCTTCCGCGAGGAGATCTTCGGCCCGGTGCTGGCCGTGACCACGTTCAAGGACGAGGCCGAGGCGCTCGCGATCGCCAACGACACGCAGTACGGCCTCGGCGCCGGCGTGTGGACACGCGACGGCAGCCGCGCCTACCGGATGGGCCGCGCGATCCAGGCCGGCCGCGTGTGGACCAACTGCTACCACGCGTATCCGGCGCATGCGGCCTTCGGCGGCTACAAGGAATCGGGCATCGGTCGCGAGACGCACAAGGACATGCTCGACCACTATCAGCAGACCAAGAACCTGCTGGTCAGCTACTCGCCGAATCCGCTCGGATTCTTCTGAGCACCACCCCGGGGCGCGCATCAGCGCCCCGGCTCGCCGCCGCGTTCGTGCTCCGACGCGGCGGCGCATTCTTTTCCGCGCTGTCGCAAACACGCACCGCCCGCCGCGCCGGCTCGTCGTAGGATGTCGGCTGGCTCGGCGGACGAGGTGTGCGGGTCCGTGATCCCACCGTCGGTGGGCCGTCGGGCGCGATCGCTCGCCATGTCCTTTGCCCTTTCCGATACGCGACGTTGCCACGTCGTGTCGTGGCTGGTCGCCCTCGGTTGCGCGGCCGCGCCGCCGCTCGCGGCGGCTGGTGCGACCGATGGCACGACCACCGGACTCGAGTCCATCGCGACATCGAGCCAGGCGGCATCCGGGCCGACGGCGACGCAGCCCGGGCGAAGGCCGAAGGTCTGCCTCGTGCTGTCCGGCGGCGGCGCGCGTGGCGCCGCCCACGTCGGCGTGCTCAAGGTGCTCGAGGAACTGCGTGTGCCGATCGATTGCATCGCCGGCACCAGCATGGGTGCGTTGGTCGGGGCGAGCTACGCATCGGGCAGCACGATCGCCGAGATGGAGGGCATGGTCGGGAGCCTGACCACCGAGACGCTGTTCAACGACGACCTGCCGCGCCAGGACCGGGACATCCGGCGCAAGCAGGACGACTACACCAATCTGTTCGGTGCCGAGTTCGGCCTGCGCGGCGGTGAACTGCGCATGGCCAAGGGCCTGGTGTCCGGGATCCAGATCGAGACCGTGCTGCGCCGGCTGGCCCGGGTGCACGGGGTCGCCCGGTTCGACGACCTGCCGATTCCGTTCCGCGCCGTCGCCACCGACCTGACCACCGGGCTGCCGGTGGTGTTCGGCGACGGCGAACTGGCAGCGGTGATGCGTGCCAGCATGTCGGTGCCCGGCGCGGTCGCGCCGGCGGAGATCGACGGCAAGCTGCTGGTCGACGGCGGGCTGACCGACAACCTGCCGGTCGGTGTCGCGCGCGCGATGGGTGCCGAGATCGTGATCGCGGTCAACCTGGGCACGCCGCTGCTCAAGCGCGACGCGCTCGGCTCGCTGTTCGGTGTCACCGAGCAGATGATCAACATCCTGACCGAGCAGAACGTGCGCGGTTCACTCGCGTCGCTCAAGCCGACCGACATCCTGATCCAGCCCGAACTCGGCGACCACTCGGCCGGTGACTTCAGCGGCATGATGTCGACGATCCCGTTCGGTGTCGAGGCTGCGCGCCGGGTCGGCGCGCGACTGTCGGCACTCGCCGTCGACGCCGATGCCTATGCCGCGTGGCGCGAGCGTCGGCGCTCGACGGAAGCGCAGGACCGGCGGCCGGTCGATGCGATCCGCGTCGAAGGCGTCGAACGCGTGAACCCGGCGTATGTCGAGCAGCTGATCGACACACGCCCGGGCGCTCCGGTCGAGGCGCGGGTCATCGACCGCGACCTGCAGCGCCTCTACGGCACGGGTGACTTCGAACACGTCAACTACCGGATCCTCGAGGACAACGGCCGCCGCACGCTGGCACTGCGTGCACTCGAGAAATCCTGGGGGCCTGATTATCTTCGCCTGGGACTGGGACTGAATTCGGACTTCCGCGGCAATTCGTACTACAACCTGCTCGCGAGGCATCGCCGGACCTGGATCAATTCGCTCGGCGGCGAATGGCGCACCGAACTGCAGTTCGGACGCGTCGACCGCCTGTTCACCGAGTTCTACCAGCCGCTGACGATCGGCCGCGGCCTGTTCGTCGCGCCGAGCATCACACTCGAACAGCGCCCGATCGACCTGTTCTCCGGCAGCACGCGACTGGCGCGGTTCCTCGCGCGTTATTGGCTGGCCGGCATCGACGTGGGCAGCGAGCTCAACCGGTCGACCGAGCTGCGAGTCGGCTACCGGGGCGGCCGGCTGCGCGGCGAGCTCGAGACCGGCGCGCTGGCCGGCCTCGACGATTCGAGGGAACGCATCGGTCTCGTGCAGGCACGCCTGTTCTTCGATCAACTGGACAGCATCAGCTTTCCGCGCGCCGGCCAGGCGGCGCTGGTGGAGCTGACCGGGTCGCGTCGCAGCCTCGGCGGCGACAAGACCTCCACGCGCGGCGATCTGAGCGCGACACTCGTCCGCTCGTTCGGTGACCACACGTTGAACGGCGCGTTTCGTGTCAGCCGGCCGACCGGCTCGTCGCGGGTGGCCACCAGCGACGTGATCTCGTGGGGCGGCTTCCTGCAGCAGTCGGGCTATCCGACCGGTTCACTCGCCGGCGAGTCGCTGGCCTTCGGGCGGATCGTCTACTACAACAAACTCGTCAAGCAGACGCTGCTCGAAGGCCTGTATGCCGGGTTCTCGCTCGAGGCGGGACGGATCGACAAGCCGCTGGTCCCCGGCGGACCCGACGGGTTGCTCAAGTCGGCCGCGCTGTTCTTCGGCCTGGACAGCCCGATCGGGCCGCTGTACATCGCCTACGGCCGCGCCGCCGACGGCAGCCACAGCTACTACCTGTTCCTGGGCAAACCCTGAGGCGCGGCGGATTCGTCCGTGGCCCTTAGTCACCGATCTCGTCGACGATCCGGGCGTAGCCCTGCTGCAGAACGCCGCAGTCGGTGCCCGCGGCGATCATCGTGTAGCCCAGCGCCTTCACGCGGTCGACCCAGGCCTTGTCGGTGGCCATGAACCCCGCGGCCTTGCCGTTCTCGCGCGCGACGCGGGCGACACGCGCCATCGCCTCGACGAACCGCGGATCGTCGAACCGTCCCGGCAGGCCCATGAAGTTCGACAGGTCGAAGTGCCCGACCCACAACACGTCGATGCCGTCGACCGCGGCGATCGCCTCGACCTGCTCGAGGCCGCGCTCGGTCTCGATCTGCGCGATCACCAGCGTGCGTTCATGGATCGCGGCGATCTTCGCACCGACGTCGCCGCCCTCGTAGTCGCACTGGGCGAAGCCGAACGCCGCGCCGCGGCGGCCGAGCGGCGGATAACGGCACGCCTGCAGGATCGAACGCGCCTGCTCTGCCGATTCCACCATCGGGATCATCACCCCGCGCGCGCCCAGGTCCAGCGCCCGCGCGAGCCACGTGTACTGTCCGGTCGGCACGCGGACCATCGGCTCGATCGGCAAGCCGCGACACGACGCGAACAGCCACTTCAGCGTCTCGAAGCCCAGGCCGGTGTGCTCCATGTCGAAGATCGCGAACCGGCAGCCCGCATTGACCAGGATCTTCGACATGCCGGGAGAGAAGAACTCGAACACGAACGCGCCGGGCACCACCTGCCCGGCGAGGACGTCGCGCCGGATCGCGCTGGGCTGCATCACCTTCCCCGTTCAACCGGCCTTGACCCGCGCCATCAGGGCCCGCGTGAACTCCGCGGTGCCGGCGGTGCCACCGAGGTCCGTCGTGCGCACGTTGTCCTGGTTCAGCGTCGCGTCGATCGCCTCGCGCAGTGTCGTGGCCATCGCGCCGAGCCGGCAGTGATCGAGCATCATCGCCGCGGCGAGCAGCAGCGCGATCGGATTGGCGACGCCCTTGCCGGCGATGTCCGGCGCCGAGCCGTGGACCGCCTCGAAGATCGCCGCATCGGCGCCGATGTTGGCGCCGGGTGCCATGCCCAGGCCGCCCACCAGACCCGCGACCAGGTCCGACAGGATGTCGCCGAACAGATTGGTCGTGACGATCACGTCGAACTGCCACGGATTGAGCACCAGCTTCATCGCACAGGCGTCGACGATCACCGCCTCCATCGCGATGCGGTGACGATACTTCTGCGCGTGCATCTGCTGGGCGGTCTCCAGGAAGATGCCGGTCAGCGCCTTCATGATGTTGGCCTTGTGCACCACCGTCACCTTGCGCCGACCGGTGGCGATCGCATGCTCGAACGCGAATTCCAGCAGTCGCCGGCAACCCTGGCGCGTGTTGATGCCGGTGGCCATCGCGACCGCATGCGGATCGTCGTCGATCTGCACGTAGTGCTCGTGGCCGATGTACAGGCCTTCGAGGTTCTCGCGGACGACGACCAGGTCGACCTTGTCGAAGCGACCGCCGGGGATGATCGTGCGCGCCGGGCGCAGGTTCGCGTAGAGCTTGAACGCCTCGCGCAGGCGGACGTTGCTGCTGCGATAACCCCCGCCCGAGGGCGTCTCCAGCGGGCCCTTGAGCGCCAACCTGGTGCGCCGGATGCTGTCCAGCGTTGCGTCGGGCAGCGGATCACCCGCCTTGGTCACCCCTTCGAGGCCGGCGATGCACCGGTCCCACTCGAACGGTGCACCGAGGGCGGACAGGACGGAGACGGTGGCATCGACGATCTCGGGGCCGATGCCGTCGCCGGGAATCAGCGTGGCGGGAATGGTGTGGGGCACGGTGGATGCTCTGCGGAGGGAACGGGAGGATCCGGGATCGGGTCCCGGTGATCCGCATCATACCGCCCGCGCTCAGATCACCGGATCCGTCTCCTCGATGAAACACTCGTCGCGCTCCGATGCGATCCTGTCGCGTCCGTCATGTTTGGCCCGATACAACGCACGGTCGGCGCGCTGGATCGTGCGATCGATCGGCTCGCCGGGCCGGTGCAGGGCCAGGCCGCAGGAAAAGGTCGCCTGCACCGGGCACTGCCGCCAGGAACGGGCATCCTTCATCGCGCCTCGCAGGCGCTGCAGCAGCACCATCGCCTGCGCTTCGTCGCGCCGGGGCATCAGCAGCAGGAACTCCTCGCCGCCCCAGCGCGCCAGCAGGTCCTGCGGCTCGATCAGGCCGCCCGACACGGTCGCGAACGTCCGCAGCACCGCGTCTCCGACCGCATGCCCGTGGCCATCGTTGATCCGCTTGAAGTGATCGAGATCGATCAGCGCCACCCACAACGTCGCCGCCTGTGTGTCCACGGCCGCGATCCAGTCGAACACGTGATGGCGATTCGGCAGTCCGGTCAGTTCGTCGCGATGCGCCTTCTGTCGCAGCAGTTCGAGCGCGTCGCGCAGTTCGCGCTTCTGCTGCAACTGCGTCGAGCGCAGGGCGCTCAGTCGGCCGGCGAGAAACGCGATCGTCGGCAACACCGTCGAGGCGAACACGAGATGGTGGATCTCGATGAAGGCCTCGAACCGCATCGGATCGATCGACATCGAATACACCATCGCACCACCGAGCGCCGCGACGCTGAACAGGCCGAGGCGACGGCACTGTCCGGGCGACAGGTTGAACGCGCCGAAGACCAGGACCAGCGCGACCACCATCAGCAGCATGCCCCGGACGTGCGGGCAGATCATGTAGGCCAGCATCAGCGAGACGACCGCGAAGGTCATCTGGACCATCGAGACGGTCGGATCGCGAAGGCGTGCGGTGCGACCGCTTCGCAACATCAGGTAGAACGACGTCGATCCGGCCATCGCGAGCAGCGTCAGCCGGCCGGCCGCGGTCGGGTCGACCATGCCTGCACGGACGCTGTGCCAGAGCATCAGCAGGCTCAATGCATAGACCCCGGCGCTGACCAGGGTGAGCGCCGTGCCAGGCCGCAGCGTCGGATCGATGCCGAACAGCAGGTCGGAGATCCGGGCGATCATGGGACGCATCGAGTGCTTCTGCCTGGAGTCGACGGATCCGCCGCGCCGGTCGGGCGCACAGGGACGACCCGGTCACGATGGTTTCGACACTTTGGCAGGCCGCTTGAACGGCGCGCATGACACCTGTCACGGATTCGTCGGCACGACCGACCGACGGTCCGATATCGGCTTGCAGCGGCGCGAGCGCCATGGCGTTGACAGGCCCTCATGTTGTAACGTGGGCCGACAACCGGTGATCGAGCCATCCACCGGGCCTGCCGCGGTGCGGGCGCTGCCACCCACTTTCCGGCGTGGCACCTGCGCGGAATTCCACACGACGCGATGCCCGGGCCGGTCCGAGGGATCGACCCGCGGCGGGATGTTAGATTTACCAGGAAAGTGTCACCGTTCTCGCGCACATTCCGCGCCATCATTCCACGTTGGGATGTTGCGGGTCCGGCGATGTGTCGCAGGTCACGGCCGCGGTACCGGGTCCGGGACCGACGCCATCCGCGCGTTGCCAAGCCATTGCTCGTGTTGCCAGCCTCGCCGCATACTTCGACCTCGCCCATGCCCCAGTTCTCGCTGGTCCTCGCGACCTACGGGCGTTCCGACGTGCTCGGACCGATGCTGGCATCGCTGCTGGCGCAGTCCTGCCGCGATTTCGAACTGATCGTCGTCGACCAGAATCCGGACGATCGTGTCGCACCGATGCTCGAGCCGGTCCGGGCCGCGGGCGTGCCGCTGCTTCATCTGCGCGCGCCGATGCCGAACCTGTCGGCGGCCCGCAACCAGGGCATCGAGGCCGCACGGGGCGACTGGGTCGCGTTTCCCGATGACGACTGCTGGTACGAGACGGACTGCCTGGCGCGGGTGATCGAGGCGGCCCGTGTGCATCCGGAGGTCGACGGCTGGATCGCTCGCTGGGTCGAGGCGGTCCCGGAGTCGGTTGCGAACGATCCTTCCGCACGGCCACTGACGGCGGAGACCTTCCGCGCCTTTCGCGGCGGGGATGCCAGTTCGATCGCGCTGTTCCTGAAGCGGTCGGTGGTCCGAGGCGTCGGCGGCTTCGATCCGCAGATCGGTGTCGGACGCTACTACGGCGCGGGTGAAGAGACCGACCTGATGATCCGAGTGCTCGACGCCGGCGCGGTCGTCCGCCCGTTGCGTTCGGCCCGGGTGCACCATCATCACGACGCGCACCTGCCGGCACTGAGCCGCTCGACCTGGCGCAGCCTTCGCCAGCGTCAGCGGGGTGTCGGTGCTCTCTACGCGAAGCACCGGCTCAAGGCCGGCGTGATCGGCCGCGGCCTGCTGGGACCGCTGGTCAACGGGGTGTTCAGCGAGCATCCGATCGCGGGTCTGGTGTTCGGCACGGCGGCGGTCGCGGGCCGTATCGATGGCATGTGGCGCTGGCGACACCAGCAGCCGGCAGCGGGCGAACGGCCGATCGCTGGCAATCTGGCGGCGGATCCGGGCCCGGCGCCGCTGGCCGAAACGACTCGCGCCGGGTCACCGACCGCACACGGGCGGGCCGATTCGGGCGAGCCGCAGGGACCGGCGCGGATCTCCGTGATCATGCCGCTCTACGACAAGGCGCCTTTCGTCGAGAAGGCGATCCGCTCGGCGCTGGACAACGGCCCGGGTGTGGTCGAGGTGCTTGTCATCGATGACGGTTCACGCGACCAGGGTCCGGCGATCGTCGAGTCGATCGACGACCCGAGGGTGCGACTGATCCGCAAGACCAACGGCGGCGTCTCGTCGGCGCGCAACGTCGGGCTCGCCGAGGCGACGGGTGACTGGCTCGCTTTCCTCGATTCGGACGACTACTGGTTGCCCGGCTACATCGAAGCGGTCCAGGCGATGATCGTGCGTTTCCCGCGGGCGGGGATGGTGACGACCCGTTATCTCCTCGAGGACGACGACGGGCAGCGCACCGAAGTGGCGGGCGACTGGAACTTCGAGCGCCGGCTCGACCCGTTCGTTGTCGACGACTTCTACCGCCTGATGTCGGTCGGGCACTACTGTTTCATGTGTTCGGTCGTCATCCGTCGCGATCTGATCGAACGCGAGCGCTTGAAGTTCCCGGTCGGTGAACAGCTGGGCGAGGACCTCGAAGTGATCTTTCGTGCGTCCGAGGCCGCGCCGGTCGCCGCCGACCTGCGCACGCTGGTCGTCTACCGCGATGGCAACCAGGGCTCGCGGTTGAGCCGCGTGCGGGTCGACACCAGGCCGCTGCCGTTCTTCCGGCGGCTCGACGAGCGGCTCGCGTCACGCTCGTTCCCTGACCATCTGCGCCCCGGTGCCGTGAACTATCTGCGCAGCTACTTCAAGTCGCTGGTCGCCCATGCCGTGCAGACCGGCCACCGCCGCGAGGCGCTTGCGCTGCTCAGGCACCGTGTCATCGCCACGCACCCGCCGTCGCTGCTCAAGGCACTGACCTTCTACAGCCTGCCGACCTCGCTGCTCACCCGCCTGCGCAAGCGGCGCACGACCGAGGCCTGATCGGGCGCGTCGGGTCACCCGCTGCGCTCAGCGCCGGGCGGCCGCCTGCGCTTCCCGGGCCTGGTCGAGGCAGCGCTGTGCGGCGTCGGCCAGGCGGTCGGCGACCAGTTTCACCGTAGGCCGTGTCGGCTTCGCGGCGTCGACCGCGATGCTGATCGTCTGCGGCTCGGCCCCCTGGTCGCGAACCGGAACGAAACACAGGCTGCCTTCGATCAGTTCCGGCGCCGCGTCCAGCTCGGAGGTGAACGCGACGTGGCGTCCGCCGCGCGCCAGCTGCTTGACCAGATGCAGCGAGTTGGTCTCGACATGCCGGCGGGCTTCGCCGAACAGCCAGCTGTACTGCGCTTCGAGGTAGCGTCGGATCGACAACGCCTTGCTTTGCAGGGCGATCGTATGGGATGCCGCCTCCTGCAGGCTGACGGTGGCCCGCGAAGCGAGGGGATGCCCCGGCGCGACCACACAACCGAGCGGCAGGTCCCGTTTCCACAGGGTCAGCAGTTCGCGGCGCGGCGGCAGGTTGAAGATCGCCGCCAGGTCGGCCTTGCCGGCCAGCAGGGCCGACTCGGCATCGCTGGGGGTCGCGAACTCGATCGACAGCGACACCAGCGGATGCGACTCGGCGAGTTCGCTGACCAGCGCGGGCAGGAAACTGGTCGCGTGACTGTCCATCGCGATCAGTGCGACCCGCCCCTGGGTCACACCCTGCAGGCGACGCACCTCGGCGACCACCCGACGTTCCTCGTCGCGCCAGCGCCGCGTCAGGGTCACGACCGCGTCTCCCGAGACGGTCAGCCGCATGCCGCGAGGCAGCCGCTCGAACAGCGGCACCCCGAGCTCCTGCTCGATCTGCAGGATCTGCCGGTTGATCGCGGAGGCGGCGACGTGCAACTCGCGGGCCGCCTTCTGGATCGAACCGGATCGCGCGACCTGGTCGATGTAACGCAGGCTGGCGGGCACGAGGGAGTGTCGCATCGACGGTGTCTCCGGCCGGGGGGCACGGCAGTGAAGGGGTTGCGCGGGATGACCTTCGAGCATACTGGTTTTCAGTACGGTCGGATGCCAAGGAGGTGATGGACGGCAATGGTGATGATTTCTAGGATGAGGTCATCCCTAGTGCCCAACAGGACATCCGTCATGCCGACGACCGCCAGTTCCCCGATGCGCCGCCGCCTGTTCGCCGCCGGTCTCGCCCTCGCCGCCACCGTGCCCGCGGTCGCCTGGGCCCAGGCCGGGAGTTGGCCGTCCAAGCCGGTCCGGATCATCGTCAGCTTCCCGCCCGGAGGCACCAGCGACATCGTCGCGCGCCTGATCGGCCAGCATCTGAGCGAGAAACTCGGCCAGCAGTTCCTGGTCGACAACCGACCGGGTGCCGGCGGCACCCTCGCCGGCGACCTGGTGAAGAAGGAACCGCCGGACGGCTACACGCTGATCCTCGCCAACAATGCACCGTTCACGATCGCGCCGACGCAGTTCACGAAGATTCCGTACGACCCGATCAAGGACTTCACCCACGTCGCCTACATCGGTGCGTCGGCACCGGGGCTGATGGTGCAGCCCTCGCTCGGCGTCAAGGACATGAAGGCCTTCATCGAGCTGGCGAAGAAGGACCCGAAGATGAGCTACGGCTCCTCGGGTGTCGGCTCGATCACGCACATCCTGGGCGAGGCGGTGAAGAAGAAGGCCGGGATCTCCCTGACACACGTTCCGTACAAGGGCAGCGCGCCGGCGATCCAGGACTTCAAGGCCGGCGTGCTGAAGACCTACTACGACCTGCTCGCGCAGAACGTGCCGATGCTCAAGGCCGGTGAGGCGATCGCCGTCGGCGTGGCCGCGCCGCAGCGGATCTCGCAGGCACCCGACGTGCCCACCTTCCGCGAGCAGGGCATCGACATCGTGCTGGAGAACTGGCTCGGCGTATCGGGTCCGGCCGGCATGCCCGATGACCTGACGAAGA
This sequence comes from uncultured Burkholderiales bacterium, assembly GCA_902826305.1. Lineage (GTDB taxonomy): Bacteria > Pseudomonadota > Gammaproteobacteria > Burkholderiales > Burkholderiaceae_E > CADEEH01. The sequence goes on along the minus strand of CADEEH010000015.1, from coordinate 18,231 downwards.
AGATCCACGCCGCGGTGGCCGATGCGGTCGCGCAGCCGGCGATCAAGGAAAAACTCGGCGGCTGGGGCGTGGAGACACGGGTGATGACCAGCGCCGACTACGGCAAGTTCGTCGAGACGCAGATCGAGGTCTGGCGGCCGCTGATCATCGAAGCCGGCGCGCAGCAGAAGTAGCGGCGCGTGTGATGTCGATGCTGCAGGCCCTGTTCGCACGCAACGAGTTCCTCGCCGGCCTGTTCGTCGTCGTGCTCGGCGGCATCTGCCTGGCCGCGGTCGGCGACCTGGAGATCGGCACCGCGACCGAGATGGGACCCGGCTACGTGCCCCGGGCGCTGGCCTGGTTCCTGGTCATCGCCGGCGTCGGCATGGCGGTCACCGGCGCACGCCGGTCGCTGCCGGTTCGCGCGACGATCGGGTGGCGACCGCTGGTGCTGGTTTCGGCGGCGGTGATGCTGTTCGGTGCCACCGTCGACCGCTTCGGCATCGTCGTCGCGGTGCTGCTGTCGACCGTGGTCGCCAGCCTCGCCAGCTCGATCAGCCGGCGGCACGAAACGCCGCTGGTCGCGATCGGCCTGGCGGCGTTCGCCGCGCTCGCGTTCGTCAAGGGCCTCGGGCTGGCGATCCCGATCTGGCCACGCTGAAGACACCGCGATGGAACTGCTGTCCAACGTCGCGCTCGGGCTGCAGGTGGCAGCCCTGCCGCAGAATCTGCTCTTCTGTTTCGTCGGCGTGCTGCTCGGCACGCTGATCGGCGTGTTGCCGGGCATCGGCGCGGTCGCGACGATGGCGATGCTGCTGCCGATCACGTTCCACCTTCCGCCGGCGACATCACTGATCATGCTTGCCGGCATCTACTATGGCGCGCAGTACGGCGGCTCGACCACCGCGATCCTGGTCAACCTGCCCGGGGAGGCGAACTCGGTCGCGACGACACTCGACGGCTATGCGATGGCGCAGCGCGGGCGTGGCGGCGCGGCGCTGGCGATCGCGGCGATCGCCTCGTTCGTCGCCGGCACGGTGGCCACGGTGCTGATCGTCCTGTTCGGTCCCGCGCTGGCCTCGCTGGTGCTGAAGTTCGGCCCGGTCGAATACTTCTCGCTGCTGCTGCTCGGGCTGGTCTGCTCGATGGTGCTGGCCAACGGGTCGCTGTTCAAGGCGGTCGTGATGATCGCGTTCGGCATGTTCGCCGGACTGGCCGGCACCGATGCGAACTCGCCGATGCCTCGACTGACCTTCGGCGTGATGGAACTGTCCGACGGCATCGATTTCGTCGCGGTGGCCGTGGGCCTGTTCGGCCTGTCGGAGATCATGCTGAATCTCGAGGACAAGCCGCGCGACGTGCAGGCGGTGCCGCTGCGCGAACTGTTCCCGACCCGCGAGGAACTGCGCGAGAGCGCCGGACCCACGATCCGCGGCACGCTGCTGGGGTCGGTGCTGGGCGTGTTGCCGGGCGGCGGCGCGCTGCTCGCGTCGTTCGGTGCCTACGCACTCGAGAAGAAGATCTCGAAGACACCGGAGCGGTTCGGCCAGGGCGCGGTCGCCGGCGTCGCGGCGCCGGAGGCGGCCAACAACGCGGGCGCGCAGACCTCGTTCATCCCGCTGCTGACACTCGGGGTGCCGTCGAACGCGATCATGGCGGTGATGGCCGGCGCGATGACGATCCAGGGCGTCGTGCCCGGGCCGCAGGTGATGACCGAACACGCCAAGCTGTTCTGGGGAATGATCGCCAGCATGTGGATCGGCAACCTGATGCTGGTGATCCTGAACCTGCCGCTGGTGGGCCTGTGGGTGCGCCTGCTGCAGGTTCCCTATCGGCTGCTTTATCCGGCGATCGTCTTCTTCTGCGCGATCGGCATCTACAGCATCAACAACCGCGCGCTCGACGTCCACCTGGCGGTGGGCATCGGCGTGCTCGGCTACCTGATGATCAAGCTGGGCTTCGAGGCCACGCCGCTGGTTCTCGGTTTCATCCTGGGCCCGATGATCGAGGAGAACTTCAAGCGTGCGATGCTGCTCTCCGGCGGCAGCCTGACGACGTTCGTCGAACGGCCGATCAGCGCCGGGCTGCTGTTCGCGTGTGTGCTGATGATCGGCGCGCTGCTGCTGCCCGGCGTCAAGAGAACCCGGGCCGATGCGCTGCGCGAGGACTGACGCCGCGTGTCGAAAGGATTCGAGTTGAACGGACCGACGTCATCGCCGCTGCACCTGCGATTCATCCTGAACACCTTCTACTCCGGTCCGCAGGCCTGGTTCTTCATGGCCGACGATCGCGGCTATTTCCGCGACGAGGGGCTGGTGATCGAATTCAGCGAAGGCGACACGCTGGCCAACGCGGTTCCGCGCCTGGCCGACGGTCGGTACGACGTCGGCTACGGGGACATGAACGCGCTGGTCGAACTCGCGGCCGCACGGCCGGATGACGCGCCGGTGGCGGTGTTCGCGATGCACAACCGCGCGCCGTACACGATCGCGGTGCCGGCGGCCGGCCCCGCGCGTGTCCCCGCCGACCTCGCCGGCCGTCGCCTGGTCACGCATCCGAACGATGCCGCCTGGCGCATGTTCCCGGAGTTCTGCCGCGCCTGCGGTCTCGACCGGTCCCAGGTCTCGATCGACGTGTCGGACCTGCCGCATCGCGAGCTGATCCCGATGGTGCTGGAAGGGCGCTGGGACGGGATCTTCGGATTCGTCAACACACTCGCCGCGCAGGCGATCGAGGCCGGCCTCGATCCGACGCACTCGTTGCGCCACTTCGAGTGGCGCCATCACGTGCCGTCGCTGTACGGGGCCGCGCTGATGGTGACCCGCTCGCTGCTGCGGACGAATCCGCAGGCGGTCGGCGGACTGGTCCGCGCGGTCAACCGCGGCCTGCACGACACGGTCGCCGACGTCGACGCCGCGATCGAATCCGTGGCACGCCGCAATCCGGCGCTCGACCGCAATGCCAACCGGGCCCGGCTCGCGGGTACGCTGAAGCTGGAAATGGGCCACCCCGAGGGCGCGACGATCGGCATCGGTGCAATCGATCCGGCGCGACTGGCCGAGGCGGCGACGCTGATCGCTGGCGCCAAGTCGCTGCCGTCGATTGCGTCGCCGGCGCGCCTGTTCGATGCGTCGTTCCTGCCACCGCCGTCCGACCGGGTGCGCTCGCTCGCTGAACGATCCGCTGCCGCGGATACGCGGTGAGCGCATCGCCGCCGGGGATGGCACCCATCGACGGACAGCCGACGCTGGAGGCGCTCAACACGTCCGATCCCGAATCCTTCGTCCGCGCGCTCGACGGCATATGGGAACACGCGCCGTGGGTCGTGCGAGGTGTCGCCGACCAGCGACCCTTCGCCAGCGTCGATGCGCTGCATCGTGCGATGGTGCGGGTCGTGGCGACGCAGCCCGAGGACCGCCGCGTGGCGCTGTTCGCGGGCCATCCGGAACTGGCCGGCGCCGATGCGCGTCGCGGCTCGATGACCGAGGCCTCGATCGACGAGCAGGGCACACTCTCGCTCGACCGCCTCGGCGCCGACGAGGTCGGTCGCTGGGACCGGCTGAATCGGGCCTACCGGGAACGCTTCGGCTTTCCGTTCATCCTCTGCATCCGCCGCCACGGCCGCGAGTCGGCGCTCGCCGAGTTCGAGCGTCGCCTGGACAACGAACGCACGGTCGAACTCGATGCGACACTGGCCGAGATCGCGCGCATCACCCGGCTGCGGTTGGCCGCCCGGATCGCGGACCATGGCCTCGCCGACATCGCCGGCCGGCTCACCGCCGAGGTACACGACGCCGCCAACAGGGTGCCGGCCGCGGGCCTGCGAGTGATGCTGCACGACCTGTCATGCGGCGACACGGGCGCGTTGATCGCCGATACGCTGACCGATGATGATGGCCGGACCGGCTCGTTGTGGTCCGGCGCACCGCTTCGAATCGGCCGCTACCGGCTGCGGTTCGATGTCGGCGCGTACTATCGGCTGCGGGAAACGGGGCACCCGCCGCTGCCTTTCGACGTCGTGACGGTCGAGTTGTCGGTCACCGATCCGGAAGGCGCGCATCACCTGCCGATCCGGGTGGCCCCGACCGGGTATCGGGTCGGGAAGGCCTGACCACCGGTCGCAAACGCGGCACGATCGGATCGCAGCGGTTCGCTGCGGCGCAGGCACCGGGAGCGCGACGATGTACGAACAGCGATTCATGGACCGGGCACTGGTCTTGTCGGCCACGGCCAGCAGCGGGTCGGGCACCGAACCGTTCGCTGCGGTCGTCGTCCGGGACGGTTTGATCGTCGGCGAAGGCGTCAACCATGCACGCGCACATCTCGACCCGACCTCACACGGCGAGATCGAGGCGATCCGCGACGCCTGCCGGCGGCTGCGCCGGATCGACCTGTCGGGCTGTGTGCTGTATTCGAGCTGCGAGCCGTGTGCGCTGTGTGTCGCCGCGATGCACATCGTCGGCATCCGGCGGCTGTTCCATGCGTCGTCGCTTGCGCAGTCCGAGGCGGCGCTGGCCGGGGTGCCGCCGGAGCGTCGCCCCCGGGTCGATGTCGACGCGTTGCGCCACGCGGCCGGCGCACCGGCCGCGAGTTGCGGGCTCGAGGTCGAGCAGCATCGCGCCGACGAAGCGGTCCGCATCATCGCTGCCTGGGCCGAGACGCAGCAGCCGTGACGGGCGGTCCACGGCGCGACACGGATCGTCTCCGGTGGGCTCGATCGCCGGCGAGGTGACGCCCACGGGACGACGCGCCAGGTGCTTCGTGATAGCGTTCCGTGATTCCTCGAGGACCGCGATGAAGTCCGTACGCTCCATGTCCCGGCGTCATCCGGATGCCGCCGTGCCACGCGCGCCGATGCCGCATGACACGCTGTCGCGAGTCGCCCGGCGGTTCGTCGCCGTGCTCGGCGCCGCGGCGCTGTGCTTCGCGGCGCTCGGCGCGGCCCCGGCGCACGCACAGGACTACCCGCTGCGGCCCGTCCGCATCATCGTGCCGTTCGCGGCGGGTGGCCCCGCCGACTTGTTCGCACGGGCGATCGCGCAGCAGCTGCAGGGCGCGCTGAAGCAGAACTTCATCGTCGAGAACCGGCCCGGCGGCGGGGCGATCATCGGCACGGACATGGTCGCGAAGGCCGAACCCGACGGCTATACGCTGCTGATGATGTCCAACACCCACACGGTCAACGAATCGCTGATCCCCAACCGGCCGTACCGCCTGTTGCGCGATTTCGCGCCGATCGCGCCGGTCAACTACTCGGACCTGCTGCTGGTGCTGCATCCGTCGGTGCCGGCGTCCAGCCTGAAGGAACTGATCAGTCTCGCGAAGTCGCGGCCGGGCAGGCTGAACTACGCGTCGAGCGGCCCGGGCACGCCGTATCACATGGCCGGCGAGTTGTTCAAGGCGATGACCGGCACCTTCATCGTCCACGTCCCGTACCGCGGCAGTTCGGGAGCGCGCACCGACGTGCTCGGCGGACAGGTCGAGATGATGTTCGATGCGGTGACGACGATGGCCGATCACGTCCGCTCGGGACGGGTGAAGGCGATCGCGACCTCGGGCCGCGCGCGCTCGACGGTCCTGCCCGACGTGCCGACCCTCGACGAGGCCGGTGTGCAGGGCTACGAAGCGACGATCTGGCTCGGCGTGCTGGCGCCGAAGAACACGCCGCAGCCGGTCATCGACCTGCTGAATCGGGAGATCTCCCGCATCACCGGCAATGCCGACGTGCGGGCCGCCTGGGCCCGCTCCGGCGCGACCGCGATGACGATGACCCCGGCGCAGTTCGGCAAATACATCGCCGACGACATCGTGAAGTGGGAGCGCATCGTGAAGATCTCGGGTGCAAAACCCGACGAATGAGCCGACGAATGAGCGGATGAATGAGCAAACGAGCGGGCCGACAGACGAACGCGCGAAGGGTGCCTGACCTCGACGGGGCGGCGACCCGTGGCGACGGTCCGCAGGCCGTATACGTCCTCAGCGCCGGCGCGGCCAGGGGCCTGTTCGAGACCCTGGCCGCACCGCTGGCCGCTCGCGGGCTGGTGGCCAGCGGATCGTTCGGTGCGGTCGGCGCGATGCAGGAGAAGCTGCTGGCGGGAGAAACCTGCGACCTGCTCGTGCTGACGTTGCCGATGCTCGAGCGGCTCGCCGCCGACGGCCGGGTCGATGCCGGCAGCATCACGCGGATCGGCACGGTCGCCACCGGCATCGCGGTACCGCGTGGCACGCCGCTGCCGGATGTCTCGAACCGGCGCACACTCGCCGGCAACCTGCGCGCGGCCAGCGAGATCCATTTCCCCGATCCGGCGCGCGCGACCGCCGGCATGCACTTCGCAAAGGTGCTGGCCGACCTCGGATTGAGCGACGAGCTCGCGGCACGGTGTCGACATCATCCGAATGGCGCGACCGCGATGGCGACGCTTGCCGCGACACGCGGGCCACGGACGATCGGCTGCACCCAGGTGACCGAGATCCTGTACACCCCGGGTGTCGTGCTGGTCGCCGAACTGCCGCCACCGTTCCGGCTGCGAACCGTCTACGCGGCCGCCGTGATCGCGGGCAGCCCGCGCTCGGCGCAGGCGCGGGTGATGCTGGCCGAGCTCACCGGCAGCGAGGCAGCCGCCACACGCGAGGCCGGCGGATTCGTCGACGGTTGATCTGCTCTCGTCGGCAAACGCCGGGTCGGCCTGCACCGGCCAGCCGATGCCGGCCCGCTTTCGCGGCCCCTCGATCGACCGGCGCATGCCGTGAACGCAACCACAAGGAGACGTGTCCCATGAGGAAACTTCTGTCGACCCTGCTGCTCGGGCTCGCGGTCACCGGCGGGGCGGCCGCCCAGGGCTGGCCGTCCAAGCCAGTATCGCTGATCGTGCCGTTCCCGCCCGGCGGATCGACCGATTCGGTCGCCCGCGCGCTCGGGCCGGCGCTGAACAGGTCACTCGGCCAGCCGTTTGTGATCGACAACAAGGCCGGCGCAACCGGCACGATCGGCGCCGGCATGGTCAAGCGTGCACCGGCCGACGGCTACACGTTCCTGGTCACGTCGCTGGGCCCGCTGGTGATCGTCCCGCACCTGATGAAAGGTGTGCCGTACGACGCGTTGAAGGACTTCGACCTGATCACCGTCGCCGTCCAATCGCCGAACGTGCTGGTCGTGCCGGCCACCTCGCCGCACAAGTCACTGGCCGACGTGGTCGCGTTCCAGAAGGCGCAGCCCGGCAAGATGAGCTTCGCCTCGTCCGGCATCGGGTCGAGTGACCACCTGACCGCCGAACTGTTCTGGCAGGAAACGACGACCAGCGGCACCCACGTGCCGTACAAAGGCGGCGGCCCGGCGATCACCGATCTGCTCGGCGCCCAGGTCGATGCGTCGTTCCAGAACGTCAATGCGGTGCTCCAGCACATCAAGGCCGGCAAGTTGCGTGCGCTGGCGGTCACCGGCTCGAAACGATCCGAGGTGCTGCCGGACGTGCCGACGATGGCCGAGTCCGGCGTGAAGAACGTCGACGTCTACTCGTGGCAGGCGGTGGCCGGACCCAAGGGACTTCCCGCCGACGTGCGCGCGAAGTTCCACGAAGCGGTGCTGGCCGCACTCGCCGATCCGCAGATCCGCCAGCAGTTCACCTCGGTCGGCTTCGAGATCGTCGGCAATTCGGTCGAGCAGTTCACCGCGTTCCAGCGCAGCGAATACGAACGCTGGAAGTCGCTGATCGAGAGCCGCAGGATCACGGCCGAATGAAAGCGGGGATCCGATGAACGCCGACCCCACCCCGCGCATCACCGGACTGCGCGCGATCCCGGTCGCCGGGCGCGACAGCATGCTGCTGAATCTGAGCGGCGCCCACGGCCCCTGGTTCACGCGCAACCTGCTGATCCTGACCGACAGCGACGGACGCACCGGCGTCGGCGAAGTGCCCGGGGGCGAGGCGATCCGGCAGACACTCGAGGACGCGCGACCGCTGGTCCTCGGGCAGCCGATCGGAACCCACCAGCGTGTGCTGCGGTCGGTTCGCGACGCGTTCGCCGATCGGGATGCCGGGGGCCGCGGCCAGCAGACCTTCGATCTGCGCACGACGATCCACGCGGTGACCGCGATCGAGTCGGCGCTGCTCGACCTGCTCGGCCAGCATCTGCGGGTGCCGGTCGCGGCGCTGCTCGGCGAAGGCCAGCAGCGTGACACGGTCGAGATGCTCGGTTACCTGTTCTTCGTCGGTGACCGCACCCGCACCGACCTGCCGTACACCGGCGAGCCGCAGGCCGACGACGACTGGCAGCGGCTGCGCCACGAGCTGGCATTGACGCCGGAGGCGATCGTACGCCTGGCCGAGGCGGCTCACGCGCGCTACGGATTCAACGACTTCAAGCTCAAGGGGGGTGTGTTGCGCGGCGAGGCGGAGGTCGAGGCGATCCGTGCGTTGCACGAGCGTTTCCCGGCCGCCCGTGTGACCCTCGATCCGAACGGCGGCTGGTTGCTTGCCGATGCGATCCGGCTGATGCGCGACCAGCGCGGTGTCGTCGCCTATGCCGAGGATCCGTGTGGTGCCGAGGACGGTTTCTCCGGGCGCGAGGTGATGGCCGAGTTCCGGCGCGCGACCGGCCTGCCGACCGCGACCAACATGATCGCGACCGACTGGCGGCAGCTGACCCACGCGTTGTCGCTGCAGTCGGTCGACATTCCGCTGGCCGATCCGCACTTCTGGACGATGGCCGGCTCGGTCCGGGTCGCGCAGACCTGCCGCGACTGGGGCCTGACCTGGGGTTCACATTCGAACAATCACTTCGATGTGTCGCTGGCAATGTTCACGCAGGTCGCGGCCGCGGCGCCGGGCCGGGTGACCGCGATCGACACCCACTGGATCTGGCAGGACGGCCAGCGGCTGACGAAACAGCCGCTGGTGATCCGCGGCGGACGGGTCGAGGTGCCGAAGACACCCGGTCTGGGCGTCGAGCTGGACATGGTCGAGGTCGACAAGGCACACGAGCTGTATCGCCGTCACGGCCTGGGCGCGCGCGACGATTCGACGGCGATGCAGTACCTGATCCCCGGATGGAAGTTCGATCCGAAACGGCCGGCGCTGGTGCGCTGAGCCGACGACCCACCGGACGCGGCACGACTCGGCGCTGGTCAGGGCGCTGGAACTGATGGCTGCCCACGCGGTGGCCGAAGGCTGAACCCCCGCGGCGCGTGGCCGTGCGCGCACGCCGCGGGGGTCTCGCGGCGGTGAGGCGTCGAGACAGCCGCCCGCCCGTCGGTGGCCCGGATCACCCGCGGGCTCAGTGGTCCGCTGCCGGCGGGTCGTCCCGTGTCCCGTGTTTGCCCGCCGTCCAGCCGACGCTGCCGATCGCACGTTCGGCGACGGCGATTGCCTTCGTCTCGAGCCGTGTCGCCATCGTGTCGTTCCAGCGGTTCAGGTAACCGAACAACGCGATCGTCGCGACGATCTCGACGATCTGGCCTTCGTCGAAATGTCGCGCCAGCTCGGTGAAGTCGGCTTCGGTCGCCTCGTTCGGCACCAGCGCCGCGTGATAACCCAGGCGCAGCGCGGCCCGCTCGGCCGCCGAGAACAGCGGGCTGGTCTCGAACTCCCAGACGGCGCGGATCTTCTCGTCCGACGCGTGGTAGATGCTGGCGAGGTTGGTCATGTGTGCCTGGCAGTAACGGCATCCGCTCGCCTGGCTGGTGACCAGGCTCACCAGCATCTTCAGCTCCTCGGCCACCGTGCCCTCGTACAACACCGCCCGGTTCAGGTCCATGAAGGCCTGCGCGATCGCCGGACGACGCGCCATCGTCAGGATGCTGTTGGGCACGAAGCCGCGGGTGTCCTGGTAGTGCTGGAAGCGGTCGCGGAACTGCGGCGTGGCGTCCCACGGCAGGGGATCGAGGTGGGGCATGGTTCGCTGCTCCTGGAGTGTTTGTCGGGTCGTCGGTCCGGCCGGTCACATTCTCGCCGACCCTATACTTCCCGGGTGCCACCGCCCTCGGCCCCGCCGCCCGCCGCACTCGCCGATCTTCGCGCCCACCGGTCAACGATCGTGGTGCTGGTCTACGTCGCGTTTGCGGTCACGATCGTCGAGTACCTGTTCATCCCGCTGCGACTGCGCACACTGGCGCCGGAGCTGATGCAGTCGCTCGCGCCGGCCTGGTACCTGCGCGATGCTGCGGCCGGCCTGCCCGTCGACGCGCGAGGGCCCTGGTGGGGTGTGCTGGTGCCGCAGCTCTGGTGGGTCACCGGCACGTTGCTGCTCTGGTTCGTCGTGCCGCTCGTCGTGGCGTCGCGCGCCGGCATGCCGCCGCGACGGCTCGGCCTGTCGACCGCCGGCCTGGCCGGCTCGCGGCGTTTCTACGTCGCACTGTTCCTCGCGCTGTTGCCGGCGATCGCGTGGGCCGGCACACAACCGGGATTCCTCGCCATCTATCCGCTGCTGCGGCCGAACTACGCGCCGGCCTGGTGCTGGGCGGTGCTGCTGATCTTCTGGTGCCTGTATGCGCTGCAGTTCCTCGCGGTCGAATTCTTCTTCCGCGGCTTCATCGTGCTGACGCTCGAGCGATCGATGGGCGCGGCCGCGATCGCGGTATCGGCCGTACCGTACTGCATGATCCACTTCCACAAACCGATGGCCGAGGCCCTCGGCGCGATCGGCGCCGGCCTGATCCTCGGCTGGCTGGCTCTGCGTACGCGCAGCATCTGGGGCGGCGTGGTGCTGCACGTCGCGGTCGCACTGACGATGGACGTGATCGCGCTGGCGCGATCGGGCGCGTTCCCGACGCGATTCTGGCCCTGATGATCCGCCGGCATCCGGTGCGTCCGACGTGGCGCCGTCGCGCGGACCGGATCAGCTGCCTCGGAACAGCGCGACACCCCACGGCGTGAACTTCAGCGGCAGGTGGATGTGTTCGGCCGGATCGATCACTTCGAAACGGAACACTGCCACCTCCATGAACACCGGTCCCTGCGCCAGCCCCTGCGCGCGCAGCCAGTCGCCGACCATGAACCGCGCCTCGTGGGTGCCCGGCCGCGCCGGTTCGTTCACCGTCGGATGGTCGAGTGCGCCGCCCGCGCCGAGTGTGCCGCTGGCGATCACCCGCTCGGTCGGCGTGAAGGTGACCAGTTCGACCGCCATGCCGAGCGCGGGCCGGCCGGTGGCGACGTCGACTGCATGCAACGAGATTCCTCCTGCCATCGTCTTCAGCTCCCTTGAGCGGACCGCGCGGCGAGCAGGCTCGACACCCCGATCGCACCGACACCGGCCCAGACCATGAATGCGGTGGCGAACGACGCCGCCACCGCGATCGCCGAGAACAGGATCGGACCGGCGACCAGACCGACCGTCATCACCATCAGCACCGCCGCGGTCGCCGAGCCGGCCTCGTGCACCGGCACCAGCCGGGCGACTTCCGCGAGCAGCAGGCCGTTCCAGCCGCTGGCGCTGATGCCGAAGGTGAACAGCAGCGGCCACAACAGCAGCGGGGCCAGCGAGGTGCCGTGCAGTCCGAGCAGCATCGAACATGATGCCATCACGACGCCGAGAATGATCAGGAGCGGCCAGGTGGCGCGCGCGCGGCTGCCGATCCAGCCCCACAACACGCGACCGACCAGGCCGCCGGCCTGCGCGGTGGCGAGCCATGCGCCGGCCTCGACCAGCGACGCCGCACGCTCGCTGACCGCGAAGGTCACGAAGAAGCTGTTCAGGCAGACCTGCATCGCGCCGAACGCCGCGGCGGCGACGGCCAGTTGGCGCAGCACCGGTTCGCGCGCGAACAGCGCCCTCATCCCCGGCCGTCGATACGACGCCGGCGGCGGCTGCACGTCGCGATAGGCGAAACGCGGCTGGATCAGTGCGATCAGGCCGACTGCGGCGAGCAGCGCCGCCGTCAGCGCCGCGGTCCGCCAGCCGGCGAGCGCCGCGATCGGCGGCAGCGCCGCGGAGGCGAGCAGCGCGCCGACCTGCACACCGGTCTGCTTGATCGAGAACCACAGCGGTCGTCGCGATGGGGGCACGTGTTCGGACAACAGGTGGGATGCGACCGGCCCTTCGATGCCGTGTGCGATCCCGATCAGCGCGGCCGCGGCCAGCAGTCCGAGCGGATGGCCGCTGGCCGCGGCGACCAGTCCCAGCACACACAACATCAGGCAGCCCTGCGAGGCGGACCAGGCGCCGATCCGCGCGACCAGCGCCGGCGCGATCGCGGTACCGGCCATCGCCACCGTCCACACGCCGGCCGAATACCAGCCGACGAACGCCGGCGGCAGCCCGGCGTCGGCCGCGACCGCCGGCGCGAGCACCGGCACCACCTGCAGCGAGGTCATCGCGATCGCCAGCACGGCGCCCAGCCACAACGAGACCGCCGGCGCCGACGTGCGGTCGTCGCGACCGGACACTACGATCTCAGTCGTCGCGACAGGCCGGCGACCCGTTCCATCACCAGCATCATCAGCACGGTCGCGACGATGATCACACCGGACAGCGCGGCGATCGTCACGTCGAGTTTGCCCTCGAGGTCCTGCCACATCCGGATCGGCAGCATGTCGGTGCGGGCGTCGCGCAGGAACAGCGACACCGGCACGTTGTCGAACGAGGACATGAACGCGATGAACGCGCCGGCCAGCACGCCCGGGCGGATCAGCGGCCAGGTGACCCGGCGGAACGTGTACGACCGCGAGGCGCCGAGGCTGGCCGAACTCTCGAGCAGCGCCGGCTCGAGCTGCGCGAGTGCGGCGGTCGTGGTCCGGATCACATAGGGCACGCAGACCACCGTGTGGCCGATGACCAGCGTCGTCGTCGACACCGGCCAGCCGATCGCACTGAAGGTCATCAGCGCGGCGATGCCGAACGCGAGTGCCGGCAGCACCAGCGGCGACATGAACAGCGAATCGAGCACGCGCGCGGTCGCCGAGGCGGAACGGGCGATCGCCAGTGCACCGGCGACGCCGAGCAGCACCGACAGCACTGTCGTCACCGCGGCGACCACCAGGCTGTTGCCGGCGGCGAAATGCAGGTGTGATGCGTCGAGCAGTTCGTGGTACCAGCGCAGCGAGTAGCCGGGCGGCGGGAACTTCAGCGAGAAACCGTTCGTGAACGACACCACCAGCACGACCACCGTCGGTGCGACCAGCAGCAGCAGCGTCAGCACCGCGAGCAATCCCATCGCGCCGTTGAACAGCAGCGATCCGGGGTCCGTGCGCCGGGCCATCGCGCTCAGCCCGCCGCGTAGCCGCGCGACATGCGGCCCAGTGCGTTGAACGCGGCGACACAGACCAGCACCGCGGCCAGGAACGTCAGCCCGATCGCGGCGGCGAACGGATAGTTCGACAGCGACGAGGCCTGCTGGTACAGGTACATCGGCATGAACAGCATCTGCCCGCCCCCGATCAGCGACTGCGAGATGAACGCGGTGATCGACGCGGCGAAGGTCAGCATGCAGCCGGCGACCACGCCGGGCAGCGACAGCGGCACGGTGACGCGGCGGAACGTGCGCCAGGCCCCGGCACCGAGCGACGCTGACGCGTCCGACAGGTTCGGGTCGATCCGTTGCAGCGCGGTGATCAGCGGCAGCACCATCAGCGGCAGCTGCACGTTGGCCAGCGCGACGACCAGGCCGGTGCGGGTGTACAGCAGCTTGGCCGGTGTCTCGATCCACCCGAACGACAGCAGCGCCGAGTTGACGATGCCCTGCCGCCCGAGGATCACGATCCACGCGAACGTGCGCACGACCACGCTGGTCAGCAGCGGCAGCATCACGATGAAGATCACGACGGTCTGCAGCGGCGGCGGCAGCCGCAGGTACAGCCACGCCAGCGCATAGCCGAGCACCAGCGACAGCAGCGTCACCTGAAGCCCGAGCAGCAGCGTGTCGCCGAGCACCACCAGCCCGAACGCATCGAGTGTCTTGCGCCAGGCGGCGAGCGACCCCCACTGCGTCATCGCCGCGTCCTCGTAGCCGCTGACCCAGCCCAGCATCACGAGCGGCGCGAGGAAGAACAGCGCCATGAACACCGCCAGCGGCGCCGCCAGCCGCAGCGGGTACGTGGTGACCGGAAGGCGGTCCATCACGCGGGCGACGGCGGCGCCGGACTCAGACCTTCACCTCGCGGTTGAAGCGCTCGATCCACTGCGCGCGCTGCTCGTTGATCTTCTTCCAGTCCTGGAACACGAAGCGCTTCTTCATCTCGGCGTGGTCCTTGGCCAGCACCTTGGCGATCTCGCCTTCCATCTTCACCTTGGTGTTGGTCGGCACGATCAGGTACGGCGCCTGCATCAGCTTGGTCTGCACTTCGGGCGACATCGCCGACTCGATCAGTGCGACCGCGAGATCGCGGTTCGGCGAGTTCTTGACGACGTGGATCGTCGTCTTGAACGCGATCGCGCCTTCCTTCGGTGCGACGAATTCCACCGGCACGCCGCGTGCCTTCAGGATCTGGATCGCGTTGAAGTTGCCCGGGCTGATGTCGATCTGGCCCTGCTGGAACAGCGTGGCCAGCGCCCCCGGATTGGCGGCGACCGCGGCCAGGTTCGGCTTGAGTGCGCTGATCATCTTGAAGCCGGGTTCGACGTTGGCCTCCGAGCCGCCGTCGAGTTTCGAGATCTCGACCAGGAAACCGGTGCCCAGCGTCGAGTTCAGCGTCGTGATGCCGACCCGGCCCTTGTATTCCGGACTCCACAGGTCGCGCCAGCTGGTCGGCGGCGTCTTGACCTTCTCCGGGTTGTAGGTCAGGCCGACCGCCTGGAAGAAGATCGCCGGGCCGGTCGCCTCCTGCGCCTCCGGGATCAGGTCCTTGAAGTGGGTGCTGGAGGCGGCGGGATACGGATCGACCAGGTCCTGCCCGACGGCCACCAGCGCCGGTCCCGGATCGTGCAGCATCACGTCGATCGGCGGATTGGCGCGTGCGGCCGACACCTTCGCGATCTGGTCGACCGACAGCATCGGGTCGAGTGTGATCTCGGCGTTGGCGTTGGCCTTGCGGAACGCCGGCACCAGCACCGCGCGATGGGCTTCCTCCCAGCTGCCGGTGAAGGTGGCGAAGACGACCCGCTTGGCCTGCGCCGCGCTCAGGTGGGGGAACAACTGCATCGTGCCGAGCACGAGGCTCGACTGCAGCAGGCGGCGGCGGGTGGTCATGACGTGGTCTCCTGGGGACGTGGAAAGGCGTTGGGTTGTGCGCCCTCGGCGAGGGCGAGGTTGACCGCCTGCCCGGGCGGCAGAAGCTGCGCGCCGTGGCTGCGTGATTCGACGACCTTGACCGCCTGGCCGTCGCCGAGGCGGATCTCGTGGACTATCTGCGGGCCGAGCGGAAGGCTCAATTCGATCGTGCCGGGCAGGCCTTCGCCGACGCCGACCCGGCGCAGATGTTCGGGTCGGACGCAGACGATCACCGGATCACCGTCGCCGGCATCACCGACCAGGCGGATCGGCCACGCGGGTGCACCCGCGATCCGCGCCCGCCACGTGCCGCCATCGCCGACCAGCCGCGCGTCGAGCGAGTTGGAGGCCCCGACGAACTGGTTGACGAACAGGGTGCGCGGGCGGTCGTAGACCTCGTTCGGCGGCGCGAACTGCTCGAGCCGGCCCTGGTGCACGACCGCGACCCGGTCGGCCATCGACAGCGCCTCTTCCTGGTCGTGGGTGACCATGATGCAGGTGATTCCCGCGTGTCGCTGAAGCCGCTTGACTTCGATCTGCATGTCGAGCCGGAGGCTCTTGTCGAGTGCGCCGAACGGCTCGTCGAGCAGCAGGATGCGCGGGCCGACGGCCAGCGCCCGCGCCAGTGCCACCCGCTGCTGCTGCCCGCCGGACATCTCGCGCGGCAGTCGCTCGGCCAGGTGGGTCATCTGCACGAGCTCGAGCATCTCCTTCGCTTTCGCGATCCGTGCATCGCGGCCGACACCCCGCGCGGCCAGTCCGTAGCCGACGTTGTCGGCCGCGGTCATGTGCGGGAACAACGCGTAGTTCTGGAACACGACCCCGATCTCGCGCCGGTTCGGCGGCAGGTCGTCGACCGGACGGCCGCCGATCACGACCCGACCCGAGGTCTGCTGGACGAAGCCGGCGATGATCCGCAACAGGGTCGTCTTGCCGCAGCCGCTGGGCCCGAGCAACGCGACCAGTTCACCGGCGGCGACCTCGAGGGTGACCTGGTCGACGGCGGCCGAAGGTGCACCCCGGTAGCGCTGGGTGACCGCATCGAGTGTCAGGTCGAAGGCGGCGGTGTCGTTCATCGCAGGGCAGCCCCAAAGCACCTTTCGTGCCGCGCCGCCTCACCGTCGCTGGGCGATGCCACCCGTGATGCCGCGGCCGTTCCGGTCGACGACCGGGGCGCGCGCGCAGATCGCCCCGAACCGGGGCGAGCATAGCACCACACCAGGGCGGTGCAGGGTGCGGATCGCGGTTCCGGGTGGCATGATGTTCGCTCGTTCGCCCGACTCATGGAGCCTGTGATCACCCGCGCGCTGCTCGGCATGTTGACCCCGTCGTCGAACACCGTGCTCGAACCGGTGACGACCGCGCTGCTCGCCGAGGTGGCCGAGGCGAGTGCCCATTTCGGCCGCTTCGCGGTGACCGAGATCGCGCTGTCGACGCAGGCTCTCGCCCAGTTCGCACCCGCGGAGATCCTCGCCGCCGCACGGCTGCTCGCCCACGCACGTTGCCAGGTGATCGCCTGGAACGGCACCTCGGCCGGCTGGCTCGGCCTCGATCGCGACCGGCAGTTGTGTGCGGCGATCAGCGCCGAGACCGGCGCGATGGCGTGCACCTCGGTGCTGGCGCTCGACGAGATCTTCGCGCGGACCGGCACGCGGCGACTCGGCCTGGTCACGCCGTATCGCCATGACGTGCAGCAGGCGATCATCGCCAACTACAGGAAGTCCGGCATCGACTGTGTCGCCGAACGGCACCTGGAGATCCAGGACAACTTCTCGTTCTCGGAAGTCGGACCGGAGACGCTGCGCGCGATGACTGCCGACGTCGCCGCGGCGCGCCCCGACGCGATCGTCGTGTTGTGCACGAACCTGCGCGCGGCGCCGCTGGTGCCCGCGCTCGAAGCCGAGTTCGGCCTGCCGGTCTACGACAGCATCGCCGCGGTCGTCTGGAAGGCGCTGCGCCTGGCCGGGATCGATACACGCCGCATCCATCGCTGGGGGCGTCTGTTCCAGGAGGTGACCTGATGGCCGGATTCGACCTGGTCGTGCGCAACGCCGACGTCGCCACCGCGAGTGACCGGTTCCGGGCCGACCTCGGCATCAGCGACGGACGCATCGTCGCGATCGGCGAGCGCTTGGCGGGTGGCGGCGAGGAGATCGATGCCGGCGGGCGCCTGGTCACGCCGGGCGGTGTCGACGCCCATTGCCACTTCGACCAGCCGATGACCGACGGCTCGCGGATGGCCGACGACTTCCTGACCGGGACCCGCTCGGCGGCGTGCGGCGGCACCACCACCGTGATCCCGTTCGCGTGCCAGCTGCGCGGGCAGTCGTTGCGGGACGCGGTCGCCGACTACCACCGCCGGGCCGAGGGCAAGGCGGCGATCGACTACGCGTTCCACCTGATCGTCAGCGACCCGACACCGACGGTGCTGCGCGACGAGCTGCCGGCGCTGGTCGACGAAGGCTGCTCGTCGCTGAAGGTCTACATGACCTACGACGACCTGAAGCTCGACGACCGGCAGATGCTCGAGGTGCTCGCCGCCGCGCGGCGCACCGGCGCGATGACGATGATCCACGCCGAGAACGCCGACTGCATCGCCTGGCTCACCGACCAGCTCCTCGATGCCGGACTGACCGCGCCGCGGTATCACGCACAGGCGCGGCCGATGCTGATCGAACGTGAGGCGACGCACCGGGCGATCGCACTGGCCGAACTCGCCGACGTGCCGGTGCTGATCGTGCACGTGTCCGGCCGCGAGGCGGTCGCGCAGATCCGTCACGCGCAGGGACTCGGATTGAAGGTCTTCGGCGAGACCTGCCCGCAATACCTGCTGCTGACCGAGGACGACCTCGGTGGCGCGGGCTTCGAAGGCGCCAAGTGCATCTGCAGTCCGCCGCCGCGCGACGCGGCGAACCAGGAAGTGATCTGGCGCGGCCTGGAGAACGGCACGTTCCAGGTGCTGTCGAGTGATCACGCACCGTTCGCATTCGGCGGGCACGAGGGCAAGCAGGTGGCCGGCACCGACGCGCCGTTCCCGAAGGTGCCCAACGGCATCCCCGGCGTCGAGACGCGGCTGCCGCTGCTGATGACCCACGGCGTGATGGCCGGCCGGA
>CADEEH010000014.1 GCA_902826305.1 uncultured Burkholderiales bacterium | reverse complement strand
CCCCGGTGAACGCGCCGCGCTTGTGGCCGAAGAACTCGGCCTCCATCAGCTGCTCGGGAATCGCGCCGCAGTTGACCGCGACGAACGGCTTGTTCGCCCGGGGACCGGCCTGGTGCACCAGCCGCGCGGCGAGCTCCTTGCCGGATCCGGACTCACCGGTGATCGCCACCGGCGCCATGCTGCGCGCGAGCCGGGCGATCGATGCCCGGACCTCGCGCATCGTCTCCGACGCACCGAGCAGGTCGCGGCTCATCGGATCGGGATCGACCGAACGCACGGTCGGCGCCGGCTCGGCCGGCATCTGGATCGCCGAGCGGACCAGGTTGCGCAACGCGTCCAGCGCGATCGGTTTGGCGAGGTAGTCGAACGCCCCGGCCTTCAGCGCCGCGACCGCGTTCTCGGTGCTGCCGTAGGCGGTGATCACCGCCACCGGCGTGTTCGGCGTCTGGCGGCCGATCGCGCCGACCAGCTCGAGGCCCTCGCCATCGGGCAGCCGCATGTCGGTCAGGCACAGCGAGAAGCGATGCACCGCGAGTTTTCGCCGCGCCTCGGCGAGTGAACCGACACAGTCGACGTCCAGCCCCATGCCGACCAGCGTCAGTTCGAGCAGCTCGCGCAGGTCGGCTTCGTCGTCGACCACCAGCACCCGCGGCACCCGTGGCGGGCGGCCGGCGGCGACTCCGGATTCGACCGATGCGCTCATCGCGCGCTGGTCACCACGAAGGCACCGTGATAACGGCCGGCCGCGGGCGCCGGTTCGTAGCGCAGCGCCGCGCCGTTGGCATGGCACAACTCGCGTGCCAGGTACAGGCCGAGCCCCGTACCGCGCGCCTCGGTGGTGAAGAACGGTTCGAATACATGCTGAATCGTTTCCGGTGCCAGTCCGGGGCCGTCGTCGGCGATCCGCAATTCTAATTGATCGCCGGCCAGCTGACGCCACTCGATCGCAACCGCGTCCGGCCGGGTGCTTGCATAGCGCAACGCGTTGGTGAGCAGGTTGACCAGCACCTGTCGCAGGCAGTTCGAATCGAAGCGCAGCCGGGCGGCGTGCAGCGGCCTGACGCTGATGCGCTGCGCATCGGCACCGACCTGGGCGACGAATTCCGGCAGCAGCGAATGCAGGAACGCCTGGATGTCGATCTCCTCGAGCGTGGCGCGTTCGCGACGTGCGATCGACAACACGTCCTCGATCACCCGGTTGATCCGCAGCGAGTTCTGCTCGACGATCCGGGCCAGCCGCTCCAGCGGCGGCTCGTGCAATTGCTCGGCGAGCAGGCTGTTGGCATGCCGGATCGCCCCGAGCGGATTGCGGATCTCGTGTGCGATCGACGCCGACAGCCGGCCCATCGAGGCCAGCTTCAACTGCTGGGCCCGGTCCTCGAGCCGGCGCTGGTCCTCGACCATGATCACCATGTCGTCGTCGGCATCGTGCAGCGGGGCGAGGAATCGCAGCCGCACCCGCGGCGGATCGCCGCCGGTGGACTCGGCCGGCAGCGTCAGCTCGACCGAGTCGGGGCGCGGCACCGGACCCTGCGACCATTGCGCCAGCGCCGCGGTGATCGCCTGCCAGCGGATGCCGTCGGGCTCGATCGGCGCGGCCACCCCTTCGGTCTCGACGCCGAGCAAGGTGCGGGCCGCCGGATTCGACGTCTTCAGGCGCCCGGCGCGATCGACCACCAGCACCCCCTCGGACAGTTCCGAGATCACCAGCTGTGTGACCGCGAGCTGGTTGCGCAGGTCGCGGCCGCGCCGGCTCGCCAGCTGTTCCTGCACGTGAAGCCGGCCGGCGACCCAGTTGACCACCGCGCCGGCGACGAACCCGGCGGCTCCGGTCAGCGCCGCCTGGAACAGCGCCACCGAATCGAGGCCGAATTCCAGCCCGCGCCAGATGGTGTCGCCGATCAGCATCAGCGTGGCCACCGCGGCGAAGAACGCGGTCAGCAACGGCGTGCCGACCACCGCCGCCGCCGCGATCGGCGCGATCAGCAACACCCCGAAGCCACTGCCGGTGCCGCCCGCCGCATGGGTCAGCAGCGACATCGCGATCAGGTCGGTCAGCGTATGGACGATCAGCTGGCTGGTGAAATACGGCCGCCCCCGGTTCAACGCGGCCAGGTAGATCACGCCGAGCACCAGGTAGGCACCCGCGACCAGCACGAACATCCGGCGATCGATGATGCCGTCGATGGTGCCGATCTGCAGCGGCACGATCGTCAGCAGCAACGCGGCGACCACGATGCGGCTGATCGCGAAGTACCGCATCGAGACCCAGAACGACTCCGGGGCGCCTTCGTTGCGGATCGACGCGGGGCGGACACCCGTGCCGGTGCCGGCGCCGGCTGCCGGGGATTGCAACTGGATGCGCGAACTCATGGCGGGTCGCCGCGCCGAGCGGCGGCGACGTGCTCGGCACTGCAGAACCAGCGCTCGCCGTCGCGACGCGCCTGCGATGCCGGCAGGTAGACGCCACAATGGGCGCAGCGTTCGATCCGCTCGGCCGAGGCCGGGTCCGTCGCGGATCGGCGGGAACGTTCGGATCGACGCCGACTGGCGACGATCAGCTGCCAGACCAGCCAGACGATCGCGGCGATCAGCAACCAGGTGAGGACTTTGCCCATGTTCCGCCGATCACGGCCACTCGTTCGAGGCCCCTCGCGGGTCCGACCCGCACGACCCTCGGGCCCCGCAGTTGCGAGCGCTCAGTTGCGAGCGCCCGGTTGCGACCGCCCTATTGCGACGCCCAATTGCGACCGCCCGGTTGCGACCGCTCAACCGGCCCGCTGCAGGATCACTTCCAGCACGAACCGGCTGCCGATGTAGGCGAGCAGCAGCACCGTGAAGCCGCCGATCGTCAGCCTGAGCGCGGTCCGGCCGCGCCAGCCCCAGCGCGATCGGCCGACCAGGAGGGTACCGAACATCACCCAGGCCACCAGCGTGAACACCGTCTTGTGATCCAGGCGCAACGGTCGCCCGAACACTTCCTCGGTGAACAACACCCCGCTCAGCGCGGTCAGCGTCAGCAGCACGAAGCCGATCGTGATGAACCGGAACAGGATCCGTTCGAGCACCAGCAGCGGCGGCAGATCCTCGAGCCAGTGCGCGAACGGCGAGAACCGGCCGCCGGCACCACCGCCGGCCTTCAGCTTGCGCGCGCCGCCGTGCAGCGAACGTTCGACCTCGGCCATCATCGCCGCATGCACTGCGGCCAGCATCAGCACGCCGTAGGCCATCGTGCCGATGAACAGATGCGGCAGGAACAGCGGCTGCGTCCGGGCGGCCGGGAACACGGTGCCGGGGAAGATGAACGGCAGCAGGCTCGCCACCGCGGCGATCGGCATGACCACGGTGTGCAGGGCACGCACCCGCGCGCTGAACCCCTCGACATACAGGATCAGGACCCCGACCCCGAAGGTGGCCGACAGCGCCTGGGCGAATCCGAAGCGCAAACCCTCCGGGTCCTGGACCGAGAGGTAGAGCGCCAGCGAATGCGCGAACAGGCCGGCCGGGATCAGCCAGGCGATCGCGCCGCGGCGCTCGTCCGTGCCCCCGGGGCCGTCGGCGTCGGCCAGCGGGTCGGTCGCCATCCCCGATCGCTCCGAGGCCCCCGCCCGGCGCGACAACCACCAGACGGTCAGGTACAGCAATGTCGGCAGCAGCGCGCCGATCGACATTAGAATGTCCACCGATCCAGTGTACCGCAGCCCATGCTCGACTCCCTCTCCCAACGCCTCGCCAAGGTCGTCAAGACCCTGCGCGGCGAAGCCCGACTGACCGAACAGAACACGCAGGAGATGCTGCGCGAGATCCGTATCGCGCTGCTCGAAGCCGATGTGGCGCTGCCGGTGGTGCGGGACTTCGTCGCGAAGATCAAGGAAAAGGCCCTGGGCCAGGAGGTGTTGCAGAGCCTGTCGCCCGGGCAGGCCCTGGTCGGCATCGTCAACCGCGAGCTGACCGAGCTGATGGGCGGGCAGACCGCGGAACTGGACCTGGCCACCCAGCCGCCGGCGATCGTGCTGATGGCCGGCCTGCAGGGTGCCGGCAAGACGACCACGGTCGGCAAACTCGCCAAGTGGCTGCGCGAGCAGAAGAAGAAGAAGGTGCTGACGGTCTCCTGCGACGTCTACCGTCCGGCGGCGATCGAACAGCTGCGAACCGTCAGCGAGCAGGCCGGCGCCGACTTCTTCCCCTCGAGCGCCGACCAGAAGCCGGAGGCGATCGCCCGCGCCGCGGTCGAGTGGGCGCGTAATCACTACCACGACGTGTTGCTCGTCGACACCGCCGGCCGGCTGGCGATCGACGAACAGATGATGACCGAGATCAAGGCGTTGCACGCGGCGATCCGGCCGATCGAGACGCTGTTCGTCGTCGATTCGATGCAGGGCCAGGACGCGGTCAACACCGCACGGGCATTCAACGAGGCGCTGCCGCTCACCGGCGTGGTGCTGACCAAGCTCGATGGTGATCAGCGCGGCGGCGCGGCGCTGTCGGTCAAGGCGATCACCGGCAAACCGATCAAGTTCGCCGGCGTCGGCGAGAAGCTGACCGGCCTGGAGCCGTTCTACCCGGACCGGATGGCCAACCGGATCCTCGGCATGGGCGACATCGTGTCGCTGGTCGAGCAGGCGCAGCAGTCGGTCGATGCCGCCAGCGCGCAGGACCTCGCCAACAAGATCAAGTCGGGCAACCGGTTCGACCTGAACGACTTCCTGACGCAACTCCAGCAGATGAAGAAGATGGGCGGCCTGTCCGGCCTGCTCGACAAGCTGCCCGCGCAGTTCCAGCAGGCCGCGGGCCAGGCCGACATGTCCAAGGCCGAGACGGAGATGCGCCGGATGCAGGGGATCATCCACTCGATGACCCCGGCCGAACGCGCCAAGCCGGACCAGATCAAGGCCAGCCGGAAACGACGGATCGCCGCCGGCGCCGGCGTCGGTGTGCAGGAAGTCAACCGGCTGCTCGCGCAATACGACCAGATGGCCGGCATGTTCAAGAAGATGCAGAAGGGTGGCCTGGCCAAGATGCTGCGCTCGATGAAGGGCGGCATGCCCGGCATGCGGTAACGAGAGCCGAACCATGCCCCGGATCGTCGGCCTGATTCCCGCGGGGGGCCGCGCCACCCGGATCTCCCCGCTTCCGTGCAGCAAGGAACTGCTGCCGATCGGGCTGCGGCCCTCGGCCGACGGCCGCGGCGTCGTGCCCAAGGTGGTCTCGCACTACCTGGTCGAACAGATGCGGCGCGCCGGCGCGAGCGAGCTGTTCTTCATCGTCCGCAACGGCAAGTGGGACATCGCCGAGTACTACGGCGACGGCTCCGCGTTCGGCGTCGACATCGGCTACCTGGTGATGGGTGATCCGTTCGGGCCGCCGTTCACGCTGGCGAAGGCCGCGCCGTTCATCGGTGACGCGATCGTGCTGACCGGATTCCCGGACATCCTGCTGCAACCGGCGGACCTGTTCGCGCGGACCGCGGCACGGCTGCTGCGCGGTGATGCCGACGTGGTGCTGGGCCTGGTGCCGGCAAGCCGCGACCAGGGCATCGACACGACACGGCGCGAGGCCGACGGCCGGATCGTCGAGCTGATCACGAAGGAAGAGTCACCACAACGCACCGACGACGACGCCGCGTGGATGGTGGCCGCGTGGACGCCGCGGTTCACCGAGTTCCTGGTCGCGCAGACTCGACAACTGGCGGTGCAGGCGCGGGCGGCGCTGGCGGCGGGCGGGCCGATGCCCGAGTGGCCGGTGGGCGCGGTGATCTCGGCGGCGATCCGCGCCGGGATGGTCGTGCAGTCCGAACTGATCGCCGAGGGGCGGTTCCTCGATGTGGGGACCTCGGCAGGGCTCGTGGCTGCGGCGGAGTTTCCCGGCGTCTGGACGGGCGGCGCGTGACGTGATGAGCGCGCCGGTCCGGCCGGGTGATCCGATGTCGTTCTGGCTGATCCCGGCCGAGCCCTGGCGCAGCCGGTTGCAGGCGACGATCGACCGGCTCGGTGCACGACACGGAACGCCGCGGTTCGAGGCACATGTCACGATGCATGTCGGGGTGGCGGGAGAAACGCCGGTCGAATCGGTCGTCGATGCGGTGGCGGCCGAGTTTCCACGCCTGCAATTGGTGTGCGGGCCGACCGCGCATGGCGAGGCGCGGTTCAAGACGCTGTTCATCCCGTTCGACGATCCGCTGCTGGTGCGGATGCATCAGCGGTTTCGCGAGTTGCTGGGCACGCCGTCCGATTATCACTTCGCGCCCCATCTGAGTCTGGCCTACGGGCCGCTGGCGGACAGTGTGCGCACGCAACTCGCCGTCGCCGAAGACCGGCGCGGGGAATCGATCGTGTTCGACGGCGTGGCGATCGGCCTGCCGGCAGCCGGGACGACGGACTGGTCGCAGGTCGAGGAATGGCGGGTTGTCGAGCGACGCGGCCTGTCGCGTTAGCCGGACTGCTTCGCGAGCGCCTCATGCAGAAAACCGATCATCCGCGGCCACGAATCGAGCCGTGCCTTTGCGCTCCCCTCCGCCGTGCCCCCCATGTCGTAGGTCTTTCCGTCCGCGGGATGAACGATCCGCTGCACCAGGGAAGAGGCAAGATTGGGCCAACCGAAACAGTGCCCGGCCTGCGGATAATTCAGGTGCTCGAATCGATGCACGAACTCATTCTGCCGCAAGCGATCGACCGCGAAACCGGTCAGGCGGCTCGCAGGCCACATCCCGTCGTCGGCACCGGTGATCATCAGTACCGGTCCGTTGATCCGCTCCACGGGGATTGAAGCAGCCTCCACCTGCGCCGGATCCCGAAGCGCGAAGTCGTACCAGTCGAATCCATCCTCATCGACCTGGCCGGCGGCCAACAGTTGCTTCCATTGCGGATCCTTGCGAGGCGTCGCGAAGGGCACGGGTTTGCCATGCCGCGTCCAGGCGCTCCAGTCAGCCGCCGGATACCCGGACCATACGATCCCGCTGGGCGAATAGGCGACGACCGCGCGCACGGCCGGGTTGTTCGACCCCAGCAGCAACGCCAGCTCGCCGCCGCGAGATGCGCCCACGACACCGAGCTTGTCCGCAAACACGCCGCGCTGCGATCCCAACCAGGCAAGCGCGGTATCGAAATATTCGAGCGGAATGCGGTCGAACGCCTGGGGCAAACCCTCGAGGCCGAAGTACGCCAGCGCCAGCGTCCGGAATCCGTGTGATGCAAGCAATGCGGCCATCTGATACGACCAGTAGAAGCCGCCGTCCGATCCACCGACGACCAACAATCCGGGACATGGACCATCGGCCTCGCGTTCGAACATCTTGCCGACCAGGCCGTTCTCGCGAACGTCACGTTCGGACATGTCGGGTCCGACGAAGACTCGTCGACTCCGCTGCACGATCGCTTCGCGGCCACCGGCGCTCTCGGCGATCAATGTCGCCGTTTGAGGATCGTCGGCCACTGCCGTGATCGACGCGGCCTGCTCAGCCGGCAACACGGCCCGCGACCAGAAAAGGCCCATGGGATCGACGCCGGCATAGGAGCCCGAAGTCGGTGCGTCCCTGCCCAGGTCGACGAATCGGCCGCCACGGCGACCCGCTGGTAACCGCTGGGCGTCTCACCTGCCACGAGCGGATGGTTCAGGCGGAACCAGACCGCCGATGGGCCGCGGAACATCCGGCCGCCGGCGACGCGGTTCTCGACCAGGTCCCCGTAGCCGATCAGATCCCGGGTGAACGGGATACGCTCGATCGGGCTGTCGGCCGGCGAGCGAGGCGCCTTCGGCAGCGGATGGCCGTCCAGCTTGTCCGGCAGCAGAACCGTGTTCTCGCGTTGGGCGAGCGCGGTGAAGCGGGCGATCTCCTTGTCGTGGCTGCGGATGCGCGCCGAGTAGTGCGCGGCATTGCGCCCCGAGTAGTCAGTGATCACCTCGATCTCCAGCTTGCCGATCGGCACCGGGCGCAGCAGGTTCGCGGTGAGCCGCCCGATGTGGCCGAGTCCGTGTTCGTTGGCCACCGCCTCGATCGCGCGACAGACCATCGCGACCGGGGGTCCCCCGTGCTGGTGCCCGGGGTCCCAAGGACCTCTTGTCAGCCCGGAGGCTTCGACCGCGTGCGGCGACAACACCGTGTAGGCGGCGCGCGGCAGGCGTTCGGCGTTCGTTTCGGACGGACCGGGTGTCATGTCGGAGGCCTCGCTTGATCGCGAAGTATCGCGTCCAGGCAGGCGGGTTGCCAAGGCGACGTGTCGCGGACGGCTCCGGAGGATCGCCGGCGTCTGGCCGGCACGACCGGGAAGCCGGGAGGGCGGTCATTGCAATCGTCGGTTTCCTCTGGCCCACTGCGAGACGTGTCTACCGAACGCCAGAAGATGCTCGCGGGCGAGCTGTACGACCCGCACGACGCGGAACTCGTCCGGGCGCGCCATCGAGCGCGCGACCTGTGCCGGTCACTCAACGACACCCGCGAGGACCAGCAGACCGAGCGGCGGGCGGTCCTGACGGCGCTCCTCGGTGCGGGCGGCGACACGGTCTGGATGCAGCCGCCGTTCTTCTGCGACTACGGCGCAAACATCCACCTCGGCGTACGTGTCTTCTTCAACTTCAACTGCACGGTGCTCGATGTCTGCGAGGTCCGTATCGGTGATCACGCGCAGTTCGGTTCGGGTGTGCAGATCCTCACACCGCTGCATCCTATGGATGCGGCGTTGCGCCGGCGCCAGGAGTTCGGCAAGCCGATCGCGATCGGCGCGGATGTGTGGGTCGGTGCGGGCGCGCTGATCCTCGCCGGCGTACGCATCGGCGCGCGGGCCGTGATCGGCGCCGGCAGCGTGGTGACCCGGGATGTTCCGGAGGACGTCTTCGCGGCCGGCAATCCCTGCCGGGTGATCCGCCCGATCGCGAAGCCGACCGCCGGCGGACTGGACGGCTGAGGCAGCAGGGGGCGGCCTACGACGATTCGTTCGATTCGGCCTGACGGTTCGCGCCTGCCGGCGCCGGCCGATCGCTCGTGGGAGGTTCCATGCCCGGCACCATTCCCTGGACCTGTCCGACCTGCCTGAGCACCGTCGATTCCCCGTTCTGTCCTCGCTGCGGCGAGGAACCGATCGCGCCGCGTGACCTGAGCCTTCGCGGGGTGTCCGAGAAGGTGCTGCATGCGCTCACCAGCATCGACGCCCGCGCCGCACACACGGCGGACCGCCTCCTGCGTCGGCCCGGCGAGTTGACTATGGCGTGGACGAAGGGCGTGCGCCGGCAGTACGTGGCGCCGTTCCAGTTGTTCCTGATCGCCAACCTCATCTTCTTCGCGTTGCAGGCACTGACTGGCGGGGCCGTCTTCAGTTCGTCGCTCGATTCGCACCTGCACCATCAGGATTGGAGCGAACTGGCCCGATCGCTGCTGGCCCGGCGCCTGGAGTCGTCGCACAGGACCCTCGAGCAGTTCACTCCCGCATTCGATCGCGCGGTCGTGTTCAACGCGAAGTCCCTGATCCTGCTGATGACGCTGCCTTTCGCATTGCTGCTGCCGATGGTCTTCCTTCGTGCACGCCGTCCGCTGATGACCCACGTCGCGTTCTCGCTGCATCTCTACACGTTCCTGATGCTGCTGTTCTGCGTTGCGCTGCTGGTCGCCAGGATCAGTGCCCTGGCCGGATGGGGAGGCCTGGAGTCGCCGTCGGTGGACAATGCGTTGAGCGCTGCGAATCTCGTGGCCTGTGTGGTGTATCTCTACGTCGCGATCGGCCCGGTCTACGGCGCAACCGGCGCGCTGCGCATCGTGAAGGCACTGTTGTTGTCGGTGGCGGTCGCCGCGATCGTGCTGGGTTACCGCTTCGTGGTGTTCCTGATCACGTTGCACGGAACCTGACGCGTGGCCTGAGCCCGCCTGTCATTCCGGACCGCCGGTGTCAATGTCATCGCGCAACGGCACTTCTTTCCGAGGCTGTGAACCACGCTGGCTGGAGCACGTCCCCTACCTGGCGCGGTGTGCCGATGCACGCGCTGCATGGCAGCCCGCCACGAACGCCTTCCATGCGCGCCCATCAGTCGCGCAAGCAACGTTGCGCGCATTGCACGACGCTTTCGTTCGGACATCCCAGGTTGCCCGGGGGGCGCGCGCATGATTCCCGCATGACGATGGCAGGGAGTGGGCTCATGAGAACGATCCGTTGTGCCGTCCTCACCCATGTGGCGACCGTGCTGTTCGCGGCTGCCCTCTCGGGCTGTGGGTCCGGCGGGGAAACCACTCCTGTGGCAACGACGGTGGCCAACGCGAACGAAGGCGTCGCCGGCGCGAACGTTACGACGCTGCGACCGACCTTGATGGCCGCGGGCAACGAGAAAGCCGCCGACCCGGACAACCTGATCGATTTCTCCGATCGCTGGTTGTCGTGGGATGGCACGCTGGCCAACGTCTACTACGATACGGCCGGCGACACGCTGCGCCTCGGAAGTCCGGAGGCGGGTCACGAGCAGACGATCGGCGTGCGGCGATTCGATACGCCACTCGTCGCCGGCACTCTCTACACGCTGCAGGTGATTGCCAGCGACACGCAGGCGGTCGCGATCCTCTACCCCTTCGATGCCGCCGGCAAATTCGTTCCGCTCGGCACGGGCACCGACGCCTTCTGGGCAATTGCGCATGACGGCGCCCCGAAGTCTTTCATCGCGCCCTCGGGAGTGGCCGGATTCTTCCTTGAGGTGCGCAGCCAGTGGCATGCGGCGTCGGACACACTGCTTCTCCCCGTCGTGTACACGGGGATACCCGAGAGCCCCACCGGCCCGAACCTGTCCGGATTGGCCGGTCAGTGGAGCGATTGGACAGGGAATCCATCCGGTGTCATCGCGGAGCCTGACGGACTCCGTCTGCGCATTGCCCCGCCAGAGGTGGGCACGGATTTCAGGATCGCCGTGCAGCGATTCGACAAATCGCTCGTGGCCGGCCGGCGCTACCGCCTGTCCGTCGACAAGGACACATCCGACCCCGGAACGACGATGCTGCTCTACCTGTTCGATGCGCAGGGCCGACCGTTCATGTTCCGGCGAGGTACCAGCACCGGACAGTCGCAGCCCTGGATCGCCGCCCAGCCCGGAGAATCCTACGTTGTCACGATCCCGGAAGGTGTCACCCGGTTCGCGATCCAGGTGCAGAGTCCGTGGCGTGCGACGAGGACGACATGGATCGCCCCCCGGTTCGCCGAATCGCCGTCCGAGGTCTGTTACCCGATTCTCAAGGGCCTGGATCACCTGGTCGACAGCCAGGGTCCGCAGGATCTGCAACAGCCGACCAGTTCGCTGGCGATATCCGATGACGGCGACGTGATCGCCTTCACCACGACCTCACCTGACGCCGTCTACAGCGGAACCGGCAGCGGCAACACGTCGGCCGCAGGCGCGTACTCGCACGTGTTCCTGATCGAACGCGCTTCCCGCCGAATCACGCGGATCACCCCGCCAACGGTCGACGGGACCAGCCCGAAACTCAGCCTGTCGGGCAACGGCCGCTACGTGCTCTTCGAGAGCACCGCCACCAACCTGATCGCCGGCGAGACCGACCGCAACGGCGAGGTCGAGGACGTGTTCCTCTACGATCGTCAGGATGACCGCATCCGGCGCGTGACGGATGGCACCAGCTTGCAGCCGCAGCGCCTGCCGGGTTTCTTCGGTTACGTCACGCCCCGCCTGCTGTCGAGCGACGGCACTGTCCTCGTGTACAACCGGCGGCGTCCGAACCTGACGCAGTACCAGGGCACGTGGTGCCGGTTCAGCGACTGCGAAGAGCTGTTCGTCCTCGACCGTGCCAGCGGTCGAATCAGCCAGCCGCTCGCGTCGTATGGGGACCTTCTCGAATACACCAGCCTGTCGCTGTCGGGCAACGGCCGCTATCTGGCGGTCACCGGTCAGAGCGGAGCCAGCCGAGGCATGGTGGTCCTGGACCTGGCCACTGCGCAGTCACGGGTCTTCCCGGCCGAGTTCTCGTCGTACCACTGGCCCTCGATGTCGGCCGACGGACGGACACTCGTCTACACCGGGCTCGCGGAGAACCGCCTTCCCGGTGAGCCCTCCGGACTCGGAACCGGTGTCTACAACATCTTCACAGCCGAACTGCCCGCCGGTGGGGTCAGACGGATCTGGGGTGGCGTGCGGCAGGACGAATATGCGATGGCGTCACAGGTCTCCGCTTCCGGCGACCACGTGGCGTTGGTCATGACCTACGGCACCACGATCGGCGCTGCGGAGATCTTCCTCCATCATCGCCCGAGCCGGACGACGACGCGCGTACTCGGACCGGATTTCGCGTACCCGGCGATCTCCGCCGACGGCCGCGTGCTGGCCGTGCGTGGCATCAGCGCGGACCATGCCGGCATCTTCGTCGCACGAGTCGACTATGCGTGCGGCCCCACCTTCCCCTGACGCCGTGATGGACTCGCGCTGACCGCGAGTGTCGGCTTGTATCCGATGCGTTGATCCGATCACCCGCTGCATCGTCCGAAGGACCTTCACCGTTCCGGTCCGCCCGGTACGGCATTCAGCGCCCATCGCGCCGCCGGAAAGTACACTCGGGCGGCCATGTCCCTCCTGTTCCTCCTCCTGTTGCCCTTCATCGGCAGCGCGGTCGCCGCGCTGTTGCCGACGAACGCGCGCAACATCGAATCACTGTGGTCCGCGACCATCGCCCTCGGGGTCGCAGTGCCGCTGGCGCTGCTTTACCCGGAGATCAGTGCCGGCACCGTGGTGACCGAACGCCTGGCCTGGCTGCCGAGCCTGGGCATCGATGTCGTCGTGCGGCTGGACGGCTTCGCGTGGATGTTCGCGATGCTGGTCAGCGGCATGGGCCTGCTGGTGATCGTCTATGCCCGCTACTACCTGTCACGCGATGATCCGGCCGCGCGCTTCCACTCTCTGCTGCTCGGTTTCATGGGCGCAATGCTCGGTGTCGTGGTCTCGGGCAACCTGGTGCAGCTCGTCGTCTTCTGGGAACTGACCAGCATCTTCTCGTTCCTGCTGATCGGTTATTGGACCCATCGCAGGGACGCGCGCCGGGGCGCCCGGATGGCGTTCACGGTCACCGCCACCGGCGGGCTGGCACTGCTGGCCGGCGTGCTGATGCTCGGCCACATCGTCGGCAGCTTCGAGTTGCAGACCGTGCTGCGCGCCGGCGACACGGTGCGTGCCCATCCGCTGTACCCGGTGATGCTGTGCCTGGTGCTGCTGGGTGCGTTGACCAAGAGTGCGCAGTTCCCGTTCCACTTCTGGCTGCCGCATGCGATGGCGGCGCCGACGCCGGTGTCGGCCTACCTGCACTCGGCGACGATGGTCAAGGCCGGTGTCTTCCTGCTGGCGCGACTGTGGCCGGTCCTGTCGGGGACCGACATGTGGTTCTGGCTGGTCGGCGGCGCCGGCCTGATGACACTGCTGCTCGGCAGCTACATCGCGATGTTCCAGAACGACCTGAAGGCGCTGCTGGCGTATTCGACGATCAGCCACCTGGGCCTGATCACGCTGCTGCTCGGGCTGAACAGCCCGCTCGCGGCGGTGGCTGCGGTCTTCCACATGATGAATCACGCCACCTTCAAGGCGTCGCTGTTCATGTCGGTGGGCATAATCGACCACGAGACCGGCACCCGCGACATGCGCCGGCTCGACGGGCTGTACCGGGCGATGCCAATCACCGGCACGCTGGCGATCGTCGCCTGCGCGGCGATGGCTGGCGTGCCGCTGCTGAACGGCTTCCTGTCCAAGGAGATGTTCTTCGCGGAGACGGTGTACATCAGCGCCCACCCGGGCATCGAATACGGCCTGCCGGCGGCGGCGACGCTGGCGGGGCTGTTCGCGGTCGTGTATTCGCTGCGCTTCGGCCACGACGTGTTCTTCGGTCCGCCGCCGACCGCCTGCCCGCGCCAGCCGCACGAGCCCGTGCCCTGGATGCGGGTGCCGGTGGAACTGCTGGTGCTGGCCTGCGTCGTCGTCGGTGTCCTGCCGGCCTGGTCGGTCGGCTCGCTGCTGGCCACCGCCGCACGGCCGGTGGTCGGCGGCACGTTGCCGGAGTACAGCCTGGCGGTCTGGCATGGCGTCAACGCGCCCCTGCTGATGAGCCTGATCGCCACCGTCGGTGGCCTGCTCGTGTATCTGCGTTTCGCGAGGCGTTTCAAGGAACGGCGCGGTCGCGGCACGCCGCTGGTGGAGCAACTCGACGGCAAGCGGCTGTTCGAGCAGCTGCTGGCCCGCGCCACCCACGCCGCGCGCTACCTGGCGCGATCACTCGGCACGCGCCGGCTGCAGCCGCAGTTGTTCGTGATGGTGCTGATCGCCGGGCTCGCCGGCCTGGGTTCGGCGCTGATCGTGCCGCTCACCTGGGGTGATCGCGAGCGGGTGCCGGCGACCCCGGCGTTCGTGCTGCTGTGGATGGTCGCTTCGGCCTGCGCGATCGGCGCGGCCAGCCAGGCCAAATACCATCGGCTCGCGGCGCTGACGATGCTGAGTGTCGTCGGCCTGGCGGTGTGCATCACGTTCGCCTGGTTCTCCGCGCCGGACCTCGCACTGACGCAGCTCGCGGTCGAGGTGGTGACCACCGTCCTGTTCCTGCTCGGGCTGCGCTGGATGCCCAAGCGCCGCGAGGAAGACGACCCACGCCTGGCACGGCGCGTCTGGTGGCGACGTCGACGCGACCTGGTGCTCTCGGTGCTGAGCGGCGTCGGCCTGGCGGCGCTGTCGTACTCGCTGCTGACACGGCAGGCACCGATGTCGATCTCGCCCTTCTTCATCGCGAAGGCATTGCCCGAGGGTGGCGGCACGAACGTCGTCAACGTGATGCTGGTCGACTTCCGTGCGTTCGACACGCTGGGGGAGATCACCGTGCTGGGCATCGTCGGGCTCACGGTGTTCGCGCTGTTGCGTCGCTTCCGCCCCGCGCGCGAGACGGTCGAGCCGACACATCAGCAGCGCGCGCAGGAGGAGACGGGCGGTGCCGACCTGATCGATCCGGACGGTGACCGGGACGACCGCCTGCCGCCGTACCTCGAGGTGCCGGCGGCGCTGGTGCGGCTGCTGCTGCCGGTGACCGGGTTGTTCGCGCTGCACCTGTTCCTGCGCGGCCACAACGAGCCCGGCGGCGGCTTCGTCGCCGGACTGGTGGTGGCGATCGCCTTCATCGCCCAATACATGGTCAGCGGCACGCGCTGGGTCGAATCGAGGATGCGCCTGCGGCCACCGCGATGGATCGCGGTCGGCCTGCTGGTCGCACTGGCCACCGGACTGGGCTCGCTGACACTCGGGTATCCGTTCCTGACCACCCACACCGCACACGTGAACTGGCCGCTGGTCGGCGAGGTGCACCTGCCGACCGCGGCACTGTTCGACGTCGGTGTGTTCGCGGTGGTCGTCGGCTCGACGCTGCTGCTGCTCACCGCGATCGCCCACCAGTCGCTGCGTACCCGACGGCGGGACTTCGCGCCGGCGGACGAGGAGACGACCTGATGGAGATCGTCGTCTCGCTGGCGATCGGCGTGCTGGCCAGTGCCGGTGTATGGCTGATCCTGCGGCCACGGACGTTCCAGGTGCTGATCGGGCTGTCGCTGCTGTCGTATGCGATCAACCTGTTCATCTTCAGCGTCGGCAGCCTGTCGGTCGACCAGGAACCGATCGTCCGGCCCGGCGTGGCCCCGGACCTGCTGAACTACACCGATCCGTTGCCGCAGGCACTGGTGCTGACCGCGATCGTGATCGGCTTCGCGACGACCGCGCTGTTCCTGGTCGTGCTGCTGGCGCTGCGCGGCCTGTCCGGCGGTGACCATGTCGACGGCCGCGAGGAGCGGCCGTGAACATCACCGATCACCTGCTGGTCGCGCCCGTGCTGCTGCCGCTGGCCACCGCCGCGCTGATGCTGCTGCTGGGCGAGCGGCGGCGCGGGCTCAAGGCGGCACTCAATTGTGTATCCACCGCGATCGGACTGGTGCTGGCGATCGTGCTGCTGATCGGCGTGGCCGACCGCAACGACCCGGCGGCGCTGGGCATCTATCTGCCGGGGAATTGGCCGGTGCCCTACGGCATCGTGCTGGTCGCCGACCGGCTGTCGGCGCTGATGGTGCTGCTGACCAGTTGCGTCGGCCTGGCCGGCCTGTTGTATTCGCTGGCACGTTGGCAACACGCGGGAGTGTATTTCCACGTACTGTTCCAGCTCCAGCTGATGGGGCTGTGCGGCGCGTTCCTGACCGCCGACCTGTTCAATCTCTTCGTCTTCTTCGAAGTGATGCTGGCGGCCAGCTACGGATTGCTGCTGCATGGCGGGGGCAGCGACAAGGTGCGTGCCGGTCTGCACTACATCGCCATCAATCTGTTCGCTTCGCTGCTGTTCCTGATCGGGGTGGCCGTGCTCTACGGGGTCACCGGCACGCTGAACATGGCCGACATCGCACGCAAACTGGCCGACGTGCCGGCGAGTGACCGCGGCTTGCTGCACGCGGGGGCGGCGCTGCTCGGGATCGCCTTCCTGATCAAGGCCGCCGTGTGGCCGCTGAACTTCTGGCTGCCGCCGGCGTATGCGGCAGCCAGTGCGCCGGCGGCCGCGGTGTTCGCGATCCTGACCAAGGTCGGCGTGTACGCGGTGCTGCGCCTGTGGACGCTGTGTTTCCCGGCCGATGCCGGCGCTTCGGCGGGCTTCGGCGGCGATGTGCTGGTCTGGGGTGGACTGTCGACACTGGCCTTCGGCGCGATCGGCATGCTCGCCTCCCAGCAGATGGCGCGCCTGGCGGCCAGCAGCGTCATCAACTCCTCGGGCACCGTGATCGCGACGATCGGTTTCGGCTCACCGGCGCTCGGCGGCGGTGCACTGTTCTACCTGGCCAGTTCCACGTTGGCGGGCTGTGCGTTGTTCCTGCTGGTGGAGCTGCTCGAGCGGTCACGGCAGGTCGAGGTCGGACCGCGCGAGATCGACGACGGCACCGACGCGCCGCCGGCCTTCCCCGAGGTCGAGCCGTCACCGGGCACGAACCTGGACGACGACGAGGAGGCGCTGTTCGGCCGTGTGATCCCCGCCGCACTGGCCTTCCTCGGCATCACGTTCACGATCTCGGCCCTGGTGACGGCGGGCCTGCCGCCGCTGTCGGGTTTCGTCGCCAAGCTGGCGATGTTGACGGCGCTGCTCGAGCTGGCCACGCCGGCCGCCTGGACGCTGTTCACGCTGCTGATCGTCTCCGGGCTGTTCGGCGCGATCGCGCTGATGCGGGTGGGCATCCGCCACTTCTGGGTCGCCCACGACCGCCCGGCGCCGCGGCTGCGCGTGATCGAGACGCTGCCGATCGCCGGGCTGCTGGTCGCCACGATGGTGATGGTGCTGCGGGCGGAGTCCGTGCTGGTCTATGCCGACGCTGCCGCCGAGTCGCTGCACACGCCGCAGCGCTACATCGACGCGGTGATGGGCGCGCAGCCGGTCGTGCCGCTTCGCGGAGCCATGCGATGAGGACTCTGCTGCCTTCGCCGTGGCTGTCGCTGGGGCTGCTCGGTGGCTGGCTGCTGCTGTCCCGAGGGATCGACGTCGGCCAGGTGCTGCTGGGAATCGCGGCCGCCATCGTGCTGCCGCTGCTGGCAGCGCCACTGCGACCCCGCCCCGGTCCGCTGCGGCATGGGCGGGTGCTGCTGCGGCTGATCCTGCGCGTCGGTGTCGACGTGGTGCGATCGGCGCTCCAGGTCGCCGTCGGCGTGTGGCGTGCGAAGTCGCACCCGCCCCGCGGTGCGTTCGTCGTCGTTCCGCTCGATCTGCACGACACCCACGGCCTGGCGGCGCTGGCGATGATCGCGGCCGTGGTCCCCGGCACCGTCTGGTCGGAAATCGCACCCGACCGCAGCGCCCTGCTGGTGCACGTGTTCGCACTCGACGACGAGGCCGCCTTCATCGCGCACTTCAAGGCCGACTACGAACATCCGCTGAAGGAGATATTCGAATGAACGACATGCTGTCGATGGCGATCTTCACCACGCTCGGGCTCTACACGCTGGCCATCGCGGTCGCGATGGTGCGGGTGTTCGGCGGCCCGAGTGCGCAGGACCGCGTGCTGGCCCTCGATTTCGTCTACGTCGTCGGGATGCTGGTGATGCTGGTGCTGGCGATCCGCTACGACAGCGAGATGTACTTCGAGGGCGCGCTGCTGATGGTGCTGTTCGGTTTCGTCGGCTCGGTGGCCCTGGCCAAGTTCCTGCTGCGCGGCGAGGTGATCTGACCATGCCGCCGCTGGTCGAGATCACCGTGGCCCTGCTGCTGCTGGCGAGCGGCGTGCTGGTGCTGGTGGCGGCATCCGGTCTGTGGCGGCTGCAGGACTTCTTCCTGCGCATGCACGCGCCGGCACTGGCCTCGACGCTCGGCGCCTGGCTGGTCACCCTGGCCTCGATCATCCACTTCAGTGCCCGCCAGCCCGGCGTCTCGCTGCACGTGTGGCTGATCATCATCGTGCTGTCGATCACCGCGCCGGTGACGACGATGGTGCTCGCACGCGCGGCGCTGTTCCGCCGTCGCCAGGCGGGTGACCCGCTGCCGCCGTCGCTGCAGGCTCGGCGCTGACCGCCGTCATCCGCAGGCGCCCTGCGCGAACGAATCCACCGCCGCGGTGATCTCGCCTTCGAGCATCCGCGCCACGGCCACGTGGAAATTGAAGGAATCGTCGATGCCCGCGAGATCGGCACCGTCGATGAAGACGCCGTAGACGTACTCGCGCAACGCGATCCGGCCGTCGACGCAGAACGGCAACGCGATGTAGCCGGCAACCGACTTCTTCTCGACGCTGTCGGTACCCCGGCCCTCCTTGAAGACGCCGCGCATCGCGCCGCGGAACCGTTCGGCGAAGCCGGCGGGCAACCCGCGGACGGCGGCGATGCGCCGGCAGGCGTCGACCACTTCGACCAGCGGTTCGCCCATCGCGTGGCGCCGGAAGCGGTCCCAATGCGTGGCATCGAGGAACCCCTGGCTGCAGGCCTCGTAGAGCCGGCCGAAGTCGACCAGCGTCGCCCGGTTTCGGCTGCAACCGGTGGCGCCGTCGTGACCGGTGTCGGCCATGCCGAGCGCCGCCGCGGTCGCCGCGACATCGGTCGCACCGAAGAATTGCCGGATCGCCTCGGTCGACGCATTCCTCGACCGCTGCATCATCGATTCCATCGCAAGATCCAGTTGCAACGGCAGTGTGTCGGCCGGACCGTTGATCTCGTCGAACGGACAGATCGCCGGGTTCGGCAGCGGGCCGACCCCGGCGGGTATCGGGACCACCGTGGCCAGGCTCACCGCCTGCCCGCCGATCCGCGTCCCGGACTGCACGGCCCGCATCGCATGGGCGTGCACCAGCGCCTTGATCGCACTGGCGGGATCGAAGACGACCGAGTCGTTGAACGACTGCATCACCGGCCCGCCGATCCGGCGCAGATAAAAGCCGTGCCATCCGTTGCGGTGGCGACGCGCCAGCATGTCGCGCACGACCCCGTGAGTGCCGGGGTCGATCGTCGCCCACGGCTGCGCGAGCAGGATGCAGGCATGACGCGCGGCCGCCCCGTCGTGTCGGGTGGTGACAGTGGACGGAAAGGCGCCGTCGGTCCACGCGCGTGCGCGGATCTGGTCGCCCGATTGCCCGTGGTACCACCACCAGGCCCGTTCGACCGGGGCCACGATGCCGATCACGTAGCGGGTGCCCTGTGCCGTGTCGTACGCACGAATACAACGCAGCCGTCCGCCGTCGTGATCGACACGTGCACCGATCTCGGCCTCGGTCAGGCCGTAGTACCACCAGAAGCCGGCCTGCCCTCGCGGCACCAGGATCGCGGCGAAGCGAAGCTGCCCCCCGATGTCGCAGGCGGTGATGTCGACCGCCATCGCCTGGTGCTCGTCGAGCTTGCGGCCGAGATCGTCGGCGCTCAGCCCGAAATACCACCAATGAACCGCCGGCCGCGACTGCATCACGACCGCGAACCGGACCGAGCGGTTCTCCCGGTAGCTGACGAGACTGACCGGCACCGCCCCGTGTTCGAGCAGACGTGAACCGACCTCCTCGCCGGACAGGCCGAAGTACCACCAGTGCACCACGCCGGGATGACGTTGCAGGACCGCCGAGAATCGCCGCTCGCCGCCGACCCGATGGGTGTCCAGGTCGGTGATCACCGCCTGCTGTTCGTTCAGTGCGTTGCCCAGATCGGCGGCCGACACACTCTCGTGGAGCCACCAGTGTCCGGGACAGTCTTCGAACAGGGCCATGGCGATGCTTTCGGTGGAACGGCAGTGGGACTTCGGGCAAGTATGACCTGCGACGTCATTGCCCTGCCCGACCGGCACGAGATACATCTCGAGCCTCCGACTCGTTGCCCTCGAAGACCATGCGCTTCGTCGTCCCCGCCGTGTTGCTGGTCGTCGCCCTGATCCACGTGTTGCCGGTGGTCGGCGTCCTCGACGCCGCCAGGGTCTCGCGGCTGTACGGCATCACCGTCCAGGACACGAACCTGGAAATCCTGATGCGGCACCGCGCGGCGCTTTTCGGGCTGCTCGCCGCATTCCTGGCCTATGCGGCATTCCACCCCGACCTGCACGGGATCGCGCTCGTCGGCGCCGGGGTCAGCGTCGGCGCATTCGTTGTCCTGGCCATCCTGGTGGGCAACACCAACGCCGCCCTGGCCATGGTTGTCAAGGCGGACCTGCTGGCGCTGGTCCTGCTCGCGGTCGGCGCGATCGCCCACCGGCTGACGCCCTGACTTGGTCAAGGCGCCCCGGCAGGGTATCGTGACGGTTTGACCGACCAAAGGCCGCCGATGGCAAAGCCCAACTACCAGTTCGAGAAACGACAGCGCGAGCTGGCAAAGAAGAAGAAGAAGGAAGAAAAGGCTCAGCGCAAGGCCGAGCCGCAGCAACCCGCCCCGCCGCCCGACAAGCCCAATGATGTCCAGGCCGGCTGAGTCGTCCGGGCGCTCCTAGCCCGTCATCCGGATCTCGATCCGTCCGAGCCGTCCGTAGTCGGCCACCACCTGCTGCCCCGCGGCCACCGGCTGCGTCGGGGTCGTCGATCCGGTGGTCACGAATTCGCCGGCGTGCAGCGTCCGCCCCATCGCGGCCAGCGTGTTCGCCAACCACGCGGTCGCCCCGAACGCGCCGCCGTCGATATTGCCGCCCTTGCCGGTCGCCTTCACCTCGCCGTCGATCGTGAGCGTGACCGGCCCGTCGATCAGGTCGATCGCCGACCAGTCCTCGATCGGTTCGCCGAAGACCCAGGCGCCGTGGATGCCGTTGTCGGCGATCAGGTTCGTGCCGCCGGCGGTGGACCACGGTTCGAACCAGGTGCCGATGATCTCGATCGCCGGCAGGACCGCGCGGGTCGCCGCTTCGATCGACGCCGCGTCGTACGGCGCGCCCGAAGGCGGCAGGTCACGGCCGATCAGCAACGCGATCTCCGGTTCGTGCAAACGGTGGAAGCCGGCGACAAACGTCAGCGTCGCCGGTGACTGCAGCGTCGTGCGGTCGTACAGCCGCCCGAAGAACGAATCCCGCACCTTGAGGATCCGCTTGGCGGCCGCGTTGGTGGCGCCGAGCTTGTAGCCGATCGGCATCCAGCCGCGTTCGTCGACCAGGATCCTCTCCATCGCGTGTTGCACGCCATACGCAAGTGCCGCATCGACGTCACGCGACTCGGCGGGCGGAACGCTGTTGACGGCGCCGCGGTCGCGATGCTCGAGCAGCGTGCGTGCGAGTTTCTGGTGGTTGGCGGATTCGGACATTCGTGGGCCTCGGCTTGGTGACACGATGCGGCGTGGACGATTCGAGCCGCGTTGCGTCGGCTCGGACGAGGATCTCGGCTCGGACGAGGATCATACAGCCGCCCGCGCCGGGTTCGTCCTTGCGGCGCCTACGCTCGGGACCGCAGCCGGTCCAGGAGATTTCGCAGCGGCCTGGTTTCTTCAGTTGCTTCGCCGCCTCGGCATGGCCTTCCTGCAAACGGCATTTCATCCGACAACACTTTCGGGATTCGCCTGATCCAATCGCGCTGCTGCACCCCTTAGCCTCGACAGTGAACGATTCGGTCGGCGCGACCCCGGCGAGGAGATGCCTCGTGTGGAACCGCCTGTCGCGTCGCGTTTCCCACCATGCCGAGAGGTGATTTCGATGACCCGCACTGCTCGAGAGTCAGATCCCGTCCTGAAACATCAGGACGCCGTCGAGAAGAAGGATTCGTTGGTCGGTGTTCCCGATCATCCGGTTGCTGCGGTGGCCGGTGCGCTGGCCACCGGCGCGGCGACCGGCGCCGTCGTGGGGACCGGTGCCGGGCCCGTGGGCACGGTGATCGGGGCGGTGGCTGGCGCCGTCGCCGGAGCGATGGGTGGTGATGCGATCGCCAGTTCCATCGAGCAGGTGCGTGACGCCGACTACTGGCGTACTCATCACCAGAGCCGGCCGTACGCCGCCGAGACCGACCGCTTCGAGGACTTCGGACCGGCGCATGAATTCGGAGCGACGATGCGACAGCAATATCCGGGTCGCCGCTTCGATGCGGTCGAGCCCGAGCTTGCGGCGCGCTGGGAAGACGCCCGAAGCAACTCCCGTCTCGACTGGGTTCAGGCCCGACCGGCAGTGCGGGACGCCTGGGGTGACGACAATTCCTGAGCGCCGTCCGGCGTTCCCGCGGGAACGCCGGCTTGCCGGACCCGACGTCAGTTCAGGCCCCACTGGTCGTCGTCGACATCGATTGCCTTGTTGATGTTTTTCTTCATCTTGGCGTCCCAGTCGATCTCGGCCAGCAGGTAGGCGAAGCAGCAGCCTGGCTCCATCGTGACGGTCGTCGCCCCCTGGGCGGACTTGCTGCCGCCGACGGTCAGTTCGAGGACCCCCTTGACACCGACCGACACCTCGACCGACACGTTGTTGTCGAACGCGCGCGCGGTCTTCGCCTCGATCACCAGGAAGAGCTGGTGGGCGACCCGTGCATCGTTGCCCCAGTCGATCAGCTTGTTGCGCTTCATCGGCGAGTCGTTGATCGCGCGGACGACGTCGGCCGCCTCCATGCTGATCTTGACCAGCTTCAGCTCGGCTGCCTTGAACTTCCTGGATGCCTCGTCGGCGGACAGCTTGACCGGGATCGGCACACCACCCGCCGGGATGATCGCGCTGATCTTGGCCCCGAAATCGCCGGCCGACAGCTTGGCCGTGTCGATCTCCACCACGGTCGATTTGACGCCGCGGATGTTGCCAACCGGCAGCCGATCCTTCACCTCCAGGTAGTTCTGCTTGGTGAGCGGCGTACGCTTCTCGCCGATCGACAACAGTTCCACTTCCTCCGCATGTCCGCGGTAATAGGACACACCACCGTACTTCAGATGGGCTTCGCCCAGGACGACACTCGTCATTTCGGATCTCCTGATGAATACCCGGCCGGAGGCAAAAGGATCCCCGCGTCGTCTCCGGCCGGAAACGGACGATTCGAGGTCACGCAGGGTTTGCGGCCACGATGAAACCCGGCCGTCCACGAACGTCAATGCGGTTCGGTATCCGTTCGACACTGCCGGCGAGACGCCGATCGCACTGATCTTCGTGGTGTGGGGGATTCTCCGCGCCGGGTCGTCATGCGCCATCCCGCAGGCCGGCTAAACACGGCCAGTGTTTTTCGCGTCGGATGTCGCGAACGTTCAAGACAACCGATGCGTGGCCTGGTCGCGCCAAGAGGCCCCGGAACTTTCGTCGCGCGAGCAACGTTGCGCCGATTGCACGACACATTCGATCAACCATGCCGGCACGCGAGGACCGCACGCGCATGATGAATTCGCGCATCGAAGGAGAGCGCGATCATGGCTGCGGAATCATCCGGACGGCGCGCGGTGTCACCTCCTGCGCGGTTGGTGATGATGCTGGTCACCGCGATCGTGATGGGCTGCGGAGGGAGCAGTTCGAACGCGCCCGCGCCGGCCGCCTCGAACGCCGGCACGACCGCGGCGATCTCGATGCAGGTGAGTCTGTCGAGTACCGAAGCAACCGGTGCCGAGAAGGAATTCGGTCGCATCAACCTGATCGACATCACCGACCGCTGGACCGAATGGGACGGCACGGTCTCGAACGTCTACTACAACGAGTCCTCCGACACACTGCGCATCGGCACACCGGCGCCCGGCCGGGACATGGCGATCGGCGTGCGCCGATTCGAGCAGCCGCTGACGGCCGGCGTCCGGTACACGTTGTCCGTCCGCTCGGACACTCCGCAGGCCGCGGCGATCCTGTTCCTGTTCGACAGCACCGGCCGCATCATCCCGATCGACGCCGGCAGCGGCGAGACGCTCGCGATATCACGTGACGGTACGCCGCTTGCCTTCGTCGCGCCCGCCGGTGTGGCCGGCTTTTTCCTGCAGGTGCAGAACGCGTGGCGGGCCCCGTCGGCCGCCACGCTGGATGCACAACTGGTCGCGACACCCACCGGCGCGCCGGCCGGTCCGGATCTGGTCGACCTGGGCGGAAGCTGGCCCGACTGGAGCGGACACCCGAGCGGGGTGATCGTCGAGAACGACATCGAAGGATTGCATCTGGTATTGCCCGCGCCTGCCGCCGGGCAGGCCAGCACGATCGGCGTGCGCCGCTTCGCGACGCCGTTGGTGGCCAGAGCCGAGTACGAGTTGGGGGCATTCGCCGGCTCGAGCGAAGGCACGGCCGTCCTGCTGTTCCTGTTCGACGCGAACGGTCGCTCGATCGGGTTCGACACCGGGACCGGATCACCACCGCGACCCTGGCTTTCGGCATCACCCGGGCAACCGAGCCGCTTCGTCGCCCCCGCCGGGATCGCACGCTTCGCGATCCAGGTGCAAAGCCCGTGGCACGCCACCGGCACGACCTCGATCTCACCGAGCCTCGTGCAGTTCGATCCGCGCGTGGCGTGTGTGCCGCAGCAGCAAAGCTTCGAGCGCCTGGTCGATTCGCAGGGGCACCAGTATCCGCCCGGCTCGCTGTCGGTCTCCGATGACGGCAATGTGGTCGCGTTCACCACCATCACGCCCGATGCGGTCTACGGCAATGCCGGCTCCTGCACGGCGGGACCCGCCTGCATGAACGCCCACGTCTTCGTCATCGAACGCAATCCACGCCGGATCACCCGCGTCACTCCCCCGTCGGTCGACGGAACGAGCCCCAACATGACCTTGTCCGGCAACGGACGCTTCGTCCTGTTCGAGAGCAACGCCACCAACCTGATCGCGGGTGAGACCGACAGCAATGGTGCGGTCGCCGACGTTTTCCTGTTCGACCGCAACGACGGCGTGATCCGGCGAGTGTCGAGCGGCACCAGTGCTTTGCCGCATCGCCTGCCCGGATTCGGCAACTTCGTCACACCCCGGCTGATGTCGGCCGATGGCCGGCTGCTCCTGTACAGCCGGCTGCGGCCCGGGCTGACGGCGGAGCAGATCGCCTACTGCCGATCGAGTGCATGCGAGGAACTGCTGGTCCTCGATCGTTCACTCGGCACGATCTCCATGCCGCTGGCTTCCTTCGGGGGTGATCTGGCGATGAACAGCCTGTCGTTGTCGGGCAACGGCCGCGTGCTGGCCGTGCAGGACGACGGCTCGACAAGCCGTGGCATCCTGCACCTGGACAAGATCTCCGGCACCGTGCGCCGGATCCTCGCGACCAACGTTCCGGGATTCTCGCGGCCCTCACTGTCGTTCGACGGCCAGGTGCTCGTCTTCGACGGTGATGCGCGCAATCGTCTGCCCGGCGACACCGTCGGCGGCACGACCCGATGGGACACGTTTGCGATCGACTGGCGCCAGGACACGCGGACCCGGCTCTCGTCCGTGCCGCGGGAGGACGAATGGAACATCGGCAGCACCGTCTCGGCTTCGGGCAACGCGATCGCGGTCCACGTCGCGTTCGGCGACAACCCGTCCGGCTCGTCGTCGGTCTGGATCCACCATCGAGCCAGCGGTGCCAGGACGTCGGTCGGCGCCGAGAACAGCGGCCAACCGGCACTGTCGGCCGATGGGCGGGTGCTGGTGACTCGAGACCGCGTCCCGACCTGGCCGTCCGGCGAGTACCAGTCGGGGATCTTCGTCTCGACGATCGACTATCCGTGTGAACGGCCCTGAGGCCGTTCAGATCGTCCCGAAA
Source organism: uncultured Burkholderiales bacterium (assembly GCA_902826305.1). Classification (GTDB taxonomy): domain Bacteria; phylum Pseudomonadota; class Gammaproteobacteria; order Burkholderiales; family Burkholderiaceae_E; genus CADEEH01. Next base: position 27,809 of record CADEEH010000014.1, on the reverse strand, counting down.
TCCCCGTGCCGCCCCTTGCCCTGCGCGAAGCGCGCCGCACCCGCGGCGCCTTCCTCGTAGTGGGCTTGCACGCCGTTGTGCCATTCGCGCTCCAGCGCCGCGCGCACCGGTAGGCCATACCCCTCGTACGCGCTGCGCCGATCGGTGAGGACCGCGCCCTGCGGAAAGCGGGCGATCTCGCGGGCCAGCGCCTCGGCCGCGGCCCTTGCGGTACCCGACGGCACGACCCGCTCACACAGGCCGATCCGCAGCGCTTCGTCGGCCGGCACCTTGCGACCGGTGAGGATGATCTCCATCGCGCGTCCCAATCCGATCAGCCGCGGCATGCGGACGGTGCCCCCATCGATCAGCGGCACGCCCCAGCGCCGGCAGTAGACACCGAAGTACGCATCCTCGGCCATCACCCGGATGTCCGCCCACATCGCGAGTTCCATGCCACCGGCGACCGCCGGGCCTTCGACCGCCGCGATCACCGGCTTGGAGAGCTCGAGGCGCGACGGCCCCATCGGACCGCGCGGCACCGAGGCGTCACCCTCCGGGAAACCGAGCGCCTCGACGATCTCGCGCTGGAAACGCTCGCGGTCGCCGAGCATCTGGCCGTACTTCAGGTCCCAGCCGGCGCAAAATGCACCCCCTTCACCGTAGAACACCGCGACTTTGGCGTCGGCGTCGCGATCGAACGCGAGGAATTCCGCCGTCAGCGCATCAGCGGTTTCGGGATCGACCGCGTTCCTGGCATCGATCCGGTCGTTGATGATCGTGGTGATGCCGTCGTTCCTCTCGACGCGGACGGTCATGGCTCGCTCCTTCGGATGTGGTCGCCCGAGTATCGGCCATGAGGACATCCGGTGGAAGCGAAGCACCCGATTCAGCGCACGTTCGCATGCTTGACCACGCGCAACCGGTGCAGCATCACCCCGGTTGCGCGTCGGCACCGTCGGGCCGCAGCCGATCCGCGGGCGATCAGTTGCAGCGAATGTCCTGGAGCCGCGAGGGCATGCCGACTCGTCCGATGGCTGCCGTCTCCCACGCGAGCCGGCACAGCCGGTAGGCGAGGCAGACGCCCGGCTCGACGCGGACCGTGGTGCGGTTGCGGCCGCTACGACCACCGGGAACACTCGCCTCCGGCATGCCGTCGACGCCGGCCGACAGTTCGACCGGCGCATGACCGTCGAACGTGCGCGCGAGCTCAGTTTCCATCACCAACACCACGTCGTGCACGACCCGGGCCGCATCGCCCCAGGCGATCAGCTGGTGACGTTCGTGGCGCGAGTCGTTGATCACATCCACGACATCGGGTGCATCGATGCGCAGCCGCACCAGCTTCAGTCCGTCACCCTGCAGTTGCTGCGACACCGCCTCGGCGGTCAGACGGATCGGCACCGGCATGCCGCCGACCGGAAAGATCGCGCGCACCGGCCCGGCGATGTCGGCGGCGGACAGCTTTCGGATGTCCAGCGACACGATCGACGACGACGCGCGGACGATCCGTTCGAGTGGCATTCGACCGAGGAGCTCCAGGCCCGGGGGCTCTCCCGTCGATGTCCGCTCACGGCCGATCGACAGGCACACGACCTGTTCGGCATGGGTGCGATGACAGGAGACACCGTCGATGCTCAGGCGGTCCCAGCCGAGCACCGCGTCGGCCGGCGCGTCGGCCGGCAGGCGGGCGCGGACCGTGTCCGATGGTGTCGTACCGGGCCGGGTATGCGGGGTCATCATCGTGCGAATTGTCCGCCGGTCGCGGGTGGGGGGCCATCCCCCGCACGGGGTAGGCTGCCGCGATATCGGCGGGCGTGTTCACGTGATGCCGGCCTCGCGACGCATGCGTGATCCCCGCAATCCTCAGGGCCGCACCACCTTCATCGACTGCGGCTCGCCGCCATCGATCGCCTGGTACTGGCCGGGCTTGAGCCGGTTGCCCCTGCTGCCGCAATCGCCGACCCGTGTGCCGTCGTTGATCGTCACCAGTTCGTTGGGCGCCATGCTGCCAGCCTTGACGATCAACTTCTCCACTCGCCGGTAACGCTGCTTGAAGTCACCCTCGTCGGTGATCGTGATGTCGTGTGTCGTGCCGCTCTTGAGCCGGCAGGTGCCGCGGTAGACCTGTGTGTTGCCCGAGCTGGCCGGCGGCTCGAAGCGGCAAGTCGCCGCCCGCCATTGGTTGCGCGCGTCCTGTTCGCCGCCCAACGGGTCCGGCGCGGCCTGGCCGTCGGTGCACATCATCGCCTTCATCGGCCCGAACGGGGTGCCGACGGTCACCGACCACAGGCCGGCGGCCGGGTGCCAGGGCGGAGGCAGTTGTCCGGTGAGTTGCGCCGAAGAGGGCGCGCAGGCGAAAAGGAAGGACAGGGCGAACATGCCGCGGCGGATGCCGCAGGCGGAGATAGGCGTGGTCATGTGGGTCGAATCATCGGGCCTGGAGAAAGGCGCGCATTGTCCCATCCCCCACCTGTCGAACCTACTTCCAGCGTCGTGCTCGCCCGATGACGCCCCGCCTTCCTCACATCCCCGCGTAGTTCGGCCCACCGCCGCCCTCCGGCGTCACCCAGACGATGTTCTGTGTCGGATCCTTGATGTCGCAGGTCTTGCAGTGCACGCAGTTCTGCGCGTTGATCTGCAACCGTTGTCCGCCGTCGGCCGGCACGAACTCGTAGACCGCCGCCGGGCAATAACGCGCCTCGGGTCCGGCGTACTTCGCCAGGTTCACCTTCACCGGTACCGTCGGATCCTTCAGCGTCAGGTGCGCCGGCTGGTTCTCTTCGTGGTTGGTGTTGCTGATGAACACCGACGACAGCCGGTCGAAGGTCAGCTTGCCGTCGGGTTTCGGATACTCGATCTTCGGCTGGTCGGCCGCGGGCAGCAGCGTCGCGTGATCGGCCACCTTGCGGTGGATCGTCCACGGGGGATTGTGCAGGCCGAGCTTCGGCAGCAGCCACTGCTCGATGCCGGTCATCAGGGTCGCGGTGGTCCGCCCCTTCTTGAACCACTGCTTGAAGTTCTTCGACTGCATCAGCTCGGCATGCAGCCAGCTCGATTCGAACGCGGCCGGGTAGGCATCGAGCAGGTCGTGGCGGCGATCCGCGCCGAGCGCCTCGAAGATCGCCTCGGCGCACAGGCTGCCGGTCTTGATCGCCGCGTGGCTGCCCTTGATCCGCGACGCGTTCAGGTAGCCGGCGTCGCAGCCGACCAGCGCGCCGCCGGGGAACACGGTGCGCGGCAACGCGAGGATGCCACCGGCGGTGATCGCCCGCGCGCCGTACGACAGCCGCCTGCCGCCCTCGAGCAGAGAACGGATCTCCGGATGCGTCTTGAAGCGCTGGAACTCCTCGAACGGACTGAGCCACGGGTTGTGATAGTCGAGGCCGACGACGAGGCCGATCGCGACCCGCCGGTCTGGTGCGTGGTAGATGAACGAACCGCCGTAGGTGTCGGACTCCAGCGGCCAGCCGGCGGTGTGCAGCACCAGCCCGGGCTCGTGCCTGGCGGCATCCACTTCCCACAGTTCCTTGACGCCGATGCCGTAGGCCTGCGGATCGCGTCCGTCGCCGAGCTTGAAGCGATCGATCAGCTGGCGACCGAGATGGCCACGCGAGCCTTCGGCGAAGACCGTGTAGCGCCCGAGCAGCTCCATGCCAAGCTGGAAGCTGTCGGTCGGCTGGCCATCCTTGCCGATGCCCATGTTACCGGTGGCCACGCCGCGCACCGAGCCGTTCTCGTTGTACAGCACCTCGGCCGCGGTGAAGCCCGGAAAGATCTCGACACCGAGTGCCTCGGCCTGCTGGGCGAGCCACTTGACCAGGTCACCGAGGCTGATGATGTAGTTGCCGTGGTTCTTGAAGCAGTCGGGCAACAGCCACTCCGGGGTCGCCTTCGACCCGGTCTCGCTCAGGAACAGGAACTTGTCGCCGGTCACCGGCTGGTTCAGCGGCGCACCCTGCGCCTTCCAGTCGGGCAGCAGTTCGTCGAGGGCGCGCGGGTCCATGATCGCACCCGACAGGATGTGTGCACCCGGTTCCGATCCCTTCTCGATCACCACCACCGAGACTTCTTTGCTCGCGGCGGCGGCCAGCTGCTTGAGCCGGATCGCGGTCGCCAGGCCCGCGGGCCCGGCACCGACCACGACGACGTCGTACTCCATCGCCTCGCGTGGTCCGAATTGTTCGATCAGTTCCCGGGGGGTCATCGATGTCTCCTCAACCCTTCACTCCTCTCGACACCACGTCTCGACCGACAGTGTCGCTGTCCGAGCGGCCTCGTCATCCCTTCAGCCGGCCGGTCACGTCGATCAGCCGCCTGACGATCGCGGCGACGGTCTCGTGCGCCTTCCCATCGGCGAGTGATCCGTCCGGCTGGAACGCCTTGTCGGCACGCGACAGCGCGAACTGTTCGGTGAGCACCAGCACGCCCAGGGTCAGCAACACCTGGCGCAAGTGCACCAGCCCGCGCAGGCCGCCAAGCGCGCCGGGCGAGGCGGCCAGGATCGCGGCCACCTTGTTGGCGTACGGCCCGGGCGGCGGTTCACCGGGTGCAGGTCGCGACACCCAGTCGAGGGTGTTCTTCAGGTACGCACTGACCGATGCGTTGTTCTCCGGGGAGGCGATCAGCAGCGCATCGTGCTGCTGGAACTGCCGGCGCAGCGCCAGCGCGCCGGCCGGCATACCCTGCGCGGCCTCCTGGTCGCCGTCGTAGATCGGCATCTGATACTCGGCGGCATCGATCACCGTGACCTGCGCACCGAGCGACTTCGCCTCGGCGCACGCGACCTGCAGCAACTTGCGATTCCACGAACCGGTGCGCAGGCTGCCACAAAGCGCCAGCACCTTCACCGTCTGTTGTGTCATGCAATCCCTGTTCCCGAACGTTGTCCCGCGACATTCCGCTGCCGGCGCGCGAGACGAGCGGTTCGCCGGTCAGTCCTTCTTCTCGCGCAGGATCCGCTTCAGGATCTTGCCGGTCGCACTCTTCGGCAGTTCCGTCACGATGTCCACACGCGCGGGCACCTTGTAGGTGGCGATGTTCTCGCGGCAGTACGCGATCACCTGATCGGCGGTCAGCGTCTGCCCGGGCTTGACGACCACGGCCGCGGCCACCTGCTCGCCCTTGTCCGCATCGGGCAACCCGTAGACCGCCACTTCCTGGATCGCCGGCAGCTTGTAGAGATATTGCTCCACTTCGGCCGGCCAGACCTTGAAGCCCGAGACGTTGATCATGTCCTTGACCCGGTCGACCAGGTAGACGTAACCGTCCTCGTCCATCCAGCCGGTGTCACCCGAGTGCAGCCAGCCGCCGCGCAGGGCCGCCCGGGTATCGGCCGGCCGGTTCCAGTAGCCCTGCATCACGCCGGGGCCACGGATCACGATCTCGCCCCACTGCCGGGGCGCGACCTCGTGGTCGTCGGCATCGAAGATCTTCAGCTCGAACCCGTCCACCGCGCGGCCGACCGACCCGAAACGGTGTTCGGTCAGGTCGTTGTAGCAGGCGAACGGTGAACACTCGGTGAGCCCATACCCCTCGTAGACACGACGGCCGAACTTCTCGGTCCAGCGGCGCGAGATCTCCTCGGGCATCGTCGCCGCGGCCGACATCTCGTAGCGCAGCGACGAGAGGTCGTAGCCCGACAGGTCCATCGCGAGGATGCCGATGAAGATCGTCGGCACGCCGAAGAACAAGGTCACCCGCTCGGTGCCGATGGCCGACAGCACGACATCCGGTACGAAACGTCGGAACAGCACCAGGGTCGCGCCGGCGAGCACGCCCGCGTTCAGGATGTAGTTCTGGCCGTAGACGTGGAACAGCGGCAGGAACACCGCGAGCCGGTCGTCGGCGCGATAGCCCGAGCAGCGCGCCGCGGTGGCGACGTTGCTCGTGATGTTGGCCTGTGTCAGCGTCACGCCTTTCGGGAAGCCGGTCGTGCCCGACGAATACAGCAGGGCCGCCGGGTCCTCGGCCTGGCGCTCGATCGAGACGAAGTCCTCGCGTCCACGCGCGAGCCAGGCGGCCAGTGATTCGTCGCCGGCGCCGTCGGTGACGATCACGTGGTCGAGCCCGGCGATGTCGCGGGCGACCTGTCCGGCGAGTTCGGCGACGGTGAGCACCGCCTTGGCCCCGGAGTCCTCGAGCAGGAAACGCACCTCGGCGGTCTTGAACATCACGTTGATCGAGACCGGCACCGCACCGGCTTTCTGGATCGCGTAGTAGGCGATCGCATAGTCCGGGATGTTGGGCAGGAAGATGCCGATCCGGTCACCCGGCGCGATCCCGGCCTGGGCCAGCGCGGAGGCCAGTCGGCGGGCGTCGCGATCGATCTGGCCGTAGCTCCAGCTTCGGCCCTCGAAGCGGATCAGCGGCTTGTCCGGCTGGCGGGCGGCATGGCTTTCCAGCGCTGCGGCGAGGTTCACGGCTTGTACTCCCACTTCTTCCAGGCGGCGAGCACCGCGTTCGGGTATTCGGGGCGGCCGAGGCTGCCGTTGTAGCGCCCGAGCGCACGATACAGGTCGCCTTTTTCGATGTCGACATAGTGGCGCAGGATCACGCAGCCGTAGCGCAGGTTGGCGCGCATGTCGAACAGCTTGGAGGCGTCACCGTCGCCGATCAGGTCGGTCCAGAACGGCATCACCTGCATGTAGCCTCGGGCACCGGCGCGCGAGACCGCATAACGCCGGAAGTAGCTCTCGACCTCGACCAGGCCGAGCACGAGTTGCGGGTCGAGTCCGGCGCGTTGTGCCTCGTAGCGCAGCGTCTTCAGGAACTCCACCCGTTGCTGGTAGTCCGGTTTCCAGCGCCGCGGCAGCCGCGCCGACATCGTCGCCAGCCAGTCGACCTTGTTCTCGATCGATTCGAATCGCGGCTCGGGCACACCCGGGTCATTGATCGCGGCCGCCAGCGCGCTGCGCATCGCGGCCGACAGCGGTTCGTATTGCTGGGCACCGGCCAGCGCCGGTGCGGGCGCAAGGATCGTGGTCGCGACCACGATCGCCACCGCGAGTCTCAGGCCACGCATTTCCTGCGCGATCCGCGAGATCCGCGGGAGCGGCAACGAGCCGCCGGGCCGGTCCACGCGCACGGGGGCCGGGATCAAGCGCGCCCGAGCGCCTCGAGCGCGGCGGCCGCGGCGTCATCGACCGGCAGCGATCGCGACGCGAGGCCGCGCCGCTCGACCAGTTCGATCGCGCCGTCCTTCAGGCTGCGCTCGCCGACGGTGAGCCGTACCGGCACACCGATCAGTTCCCAGTCGGCGAACATCACGCCGGGCCTCTCGTCGCGATCGTCGAGGATCACGTCGCAGCCGGCGGCCTGCAGCCGGGTGTACAACCCGGTCGCCGCCTTGCGGACCGCCTCGGACTTGCTCCAGCCGACCGGACAGATCACGACCTCGAACGGCGCGATCGCACGCGGCCAGACGATGCCCTTCGTGTCATGGTTCTGCTCGATCGCCGCGCCGAGCAGCCGGGTGACGCCGATGCCGTAACAGCCCATCTCGATCGGTTTGGCCTTGCCGTCGTCGTCGATGAAATTTGCGTTCATCGCCGCCGAGTACTTGGTGCCGAGATAGAACACGTGGCCGACCTCGATGCCGCGCTGGATCGCGAGCACCCCCTGGCCGTCGGGAGAAGGATCCCCGGCCTGGACGTTGCGGATGTCGGCGATCACCGTGCCGTCGGTGCCCGGCTCGGGCAGGTCACGGCCCCAGTTGACACCGGTGTAGTGGAAGTCGGTCTCGTTGGCACCGCAGACGAAATCGGCCATGTGGGCGACCGTCCGGTCGACCACCAGCTTCACCGGCTTCGCGGTCCGGATCGGGCCGAGATAACCGGGCGGGCAGCCGAAGTGGTCGACGATCTCGGCCTCGGTCGCGAAGCGGAACCCCTTGAGCCCCGGCACCTTGCCGGCCTTGATCTCGTTCAGTTCGTGATCGCCGCGGATCAGCAGCAGCCAGACGTCGGTGCCGGCCGGATCGGTGCGCTCGGTGGCGAGCACGATCGACTTGACGGTGCGCTCGAGGGCGATGCCGAGCAGTTCGGCGACGTGTTCACACTTCGCCTTGCCGGGGGTCGGGGTCTTCGCGAGCGGCTGCGCCGGCGCGGCACGGCTCGCGAGCAGCGGCACGGCTTCGGCGAGTTCGACGTTGGCCGCATAGCCTGAATCCGGGCAGTACGCGATCGCGTCCTCGCCGGTATCGGCGATCACCTGGAATTCGTGGCTCGCCGAGCCGCCGATCGCACCGGTGTCGGCGGCGACCGCGCGAAACGTCAACCCCATCCGCTCGAAGATCCGCACGTACGCGTCGTACATCGCCTGGTAGCTGGCCAGCGCGGACGCATGGTCGCGGTCGAACGAATACGCGTCCTTCATCGTGAACTCGCGCCCGCGCATGATGCCGAAACGCGGCCGCCGCTCGTCGCGGAACTTGGTCTGGATGTGATAGAAGTTCTTCGGCATCTGCCGGTAGCTGCGGATCTCCTGCCGCGCGATGTCGGTGATCACCTCCTCGGAGGTCGGCTGGATGATGAAGTCGCGCTCGTGCCGATCCTTGACCCGCATCAGTTCCGGGCCGTACTGCTCCCAGCGGCCGGATTCCATCCACAACTCCGCCGGCTGAACCACCGGCATCAGCAGTTCGATCGCGCCGACGGCATTCATCTCCTCGCGGATGATCGCCTCGATGCGCCGAATCGATCGCAGGCCGAGCGGCAGGTAGGTGTAGATGCCGCCGGCCAGGCGGCGGATCATGCCGCTGCGCGTCAGCAGGCGATGGCTGACGATCTCGGCGTCGGCGGGCGCCTCTTTCAGCGTGGCGAGGTGGAAACGCGAGGCTTTCATCGAGGCTGGTCCAGTGACACGGAGAAGGCGGCCATGGGCCGTGGTCTGCTTGCGGGATCGGGGGCGACGCCGGTGGGCGCGGACCACAATCGGCGAGTTTCCGACGCGGTTCCGGTCCCGCGAGCGTTGCGCGCGCACCCCAATGCTGCGGTGCTCTCGTCGCTATAATCGATCCGAATTCTACGGTATCGAGGGGTTTAGCCATGCTGGATCGCGACGGCTATCGCCCCAACGTCGGCATCATCCTGGTCAACCACAGGAACGAGGTGTTCTGGGGCAAGCGGGTAAAGGAACACGCCTGGCAGTTTCCCCAGGGCGGCATCAACCGAGGCGAATCGCCGGAACAGGCGATGTTTCGCGAGCTGCACGAGGAGACGGGACTCAAGCCGGAACACGTCCGCATCCTCGCGCGCACCCGCGACTGGCTGCGCTACGAGGTGCCGAACAATTGGGTGCGCCGGGAGTGGCGTGGGCAGTATCGCGGCCAGAAGCAGATCTGGTATCTGCTGCGGATGGTCGGCCGCGACACCGATGTCTGCCTGCGTGCGACCGGCAAGCCCGAATTCGACGCCTGGCGTTGGAACGAGTACTGGATCCCGCTGGACTCGGTGATCGAGTTCAAGCGCGAGGTCTATCGGTCGGCGTTGAACGAACTGGCGCCGTTCCTGGATCCGGCACGCCCTGAAACCCTGCGGTTCCTGCGCCAGCGCCCACGCAACGGCCGGGCCAATGGCAAGCCCCATGGCATGACCACCCACGACACACCGACGGCAGCGACACCGGCCGTCGGCGACGACAAGCCGGAGCCGACCGGCAACGACTGACCTGCGCGCCCGCCGGCGCGCTCGTTCACGCCTGCCGGGCGATCGGCAGCGGCACTTCGAGCCGGGTCGACCAGGGCTGCAGGGCGGGCAGGATCGCCTCGTGCAACGCGACCCCGTCGCGCAGCTGTTCGCGTTTGCGTGCCAGTGCCCGCTCGCCGGGCAGGCGCACCGGCTGATCCGGTGACCGCGGCGTGGAGCCGCGGCAGGCCTGGGCCAGGTAGTCGGTCTGCCAGGTGAACGCGCCGACACCACCGAACGCATCCGGATCGAGCAACTGGACGAACACGTTCGCTCCCCATCCCTCGACCAGGTCGGCACGGCCATAACCGGCCAGCGCGCTGGTCAGCGCCTCGATCGTCAGTCCCAGCCCGTAGCCCTTGTGACCGGCCTCGACCCCGCCGAGCGGCAGGATCGTTCCCGGCGGCTGCGCGAAGATCACACCCGGATCGTCGGTCGCCTGCCCGAGAGAATCGAGCCAGAACTTGTGCGGCCCGCGTTTGCCGGCGGCGCGCAGCCGCCCGCTCAGGCCGTTGGTGGTCACCGACATCGAGACGTCGACCAGGATCGGATCACCCGAGGTCGGGATCGCGACCGCGAGCGGATTCGGTGTCATCACCGCCTGTGTGCCGCCGAACGGCGCGACGCTGGCCACCGCCGGATCGGAACTGGCGATGATGCCCATCAGGCCGGCCCGGGCGATCGGTTCCAGGTACGCGGCCAGGCAGGCGATGTGGTGGCTGCGGCGCAGGGTCACCGTCGCCATGCCGTGGGTCCGGGCGCGGCTGTGTGCCCAGTCGATCGCGCGCCGGACCAGCCACGGCCCGGGCAGGCGCTGGCCGTCCCAGTTGGCGACCGCGGGCCGCTCGGCGAGCACCTGGTAGCTGCCGTCGCGTGCCATCTGGCCCCGATCGAGTTCGTTCAGGTACGGCGCGAGCAGCGCCAGGCCGTGGGTGTCGTGGCCGAGCAGGTCGGCCTCGACCAGCGTCTCGGCGACATCACGTGCCATCGCCGCGCGCAGACCGACTTTCTCCAGCAGCAGCAGCGCGCAGTCGACCAGTTCGTCGGCGCCGTATCGTTCCGGTTCCAGCATCACGTTCCTCGGGCAGTGCAGGGGCGGGTTCGGCCACCATAGCAGAGCGCTCGCGGCGCCGGCGCGGGGCGGCCGACAAGCGATAATGAACGGCAACCGGCCGACGAGGATGATCCATGAAGGTGTTGTTCACCGACTATGACCTGCATGATGTGACGCTCGAGCGCAACATCTTCCGCGAGGCCGGCATCGAACTGGTCGAGGCGCAGTGCCGGACCGAGGACGAGGTGATCCGCTGGTCGGAAGGGTGCAGCGCGCTGCTGATCCAGTACGCGCCGATCACCGACCGGGTGTTGGCCGCCCGTCCGGAGATCGGCCTGGTCTCGCGGATCGGCGCGGGTTACGACACGATCGATCCGGCCGCCGCCGCGCGCCACGGCGTCTGGGTCGCCAATTCGCCGGACTACGGCGTGGGCGAAGTGTCGCTGCATGCGATGTCGCTGCTGCTGGCGGTGATCCGCAATGTCGCGCGCTTCGACCGCGACATTCACCAGGGTCGCTGGCACTACACCAGCACCGGACAGATCCCGCGCGCCCAGAACCTGACCGTCGGCATCCTCGGCCTGGGCCGGATCGGCAAACGCTTCGCACACTACGCACAGCCGATCTTCCGGCGCGTGATCGCCTGCGACCCGTACCTGATCGACGGCGATTTCCCGCAGTACGTGCAACGGGTGACCCTCGATCAGCTGTTCCGCGAGGCCGATGCGCTGTCGATCCACTGCCTGCTCAGCGACGAGACCCGGGGCATGGTCGGCGGCCGGCTGCTGCGGATGATGCGCCCCGGCTCGTACCTGGTGAACACCGCCCGGGGTGCGATCGTCGACGTCGACGAACTGGCGCAGGTGCTCGAGGAAGGCCGGCTGGCCGGTGTCGGGCTGGACGTGCTGCCGGCCGAGCCGATCACCCCGGACCATCGGCTGCTCGCCGACCCGCGGGTGCTGCTGACCCCCCATTCGGCCTTCTACTCGGTGGAGTCGGAGATCGAGCTCCGGCGCAAGGCGGCGATGAACATCGTCACCTGGCGTACCCAGGGCCGGCCCGACTACCCGGTGGTCACCGGTCAGCGGCGGGCGCCGTCCGGGAGCTGACCGGCGTGCCCGGTGACGCAATCCCGTCCGGACACACGCCCGCCTGCATCCGAAGTCGATTCTCCGGCGTATCGTTCCGATGACACTCTCGCGGACGATCCCACCGGAGCTGGCCCTGTCGATGACCGTCGCCACCTTGTCGCCCCGCCCCCCGGTCGTCTGGTCGGGGCCGCCCTCGCCGGCCGCAGGCAAGCCGCGCGGCGCGGCGGCGGACACGGCCCGGGTCCGGCCGGCCCGCTCGACCCTCGGCCAGCCGGATGATGCGCGGATGCAGGGTTGGATCGAGGCGATCGCCCATCGCGACGAGAAGGCGCTGGGCAGCCTCTACGATGCCACCGTGGCCCGGGTGCACGGGCTGGCGCTGCGGCTGCTGCGCGACCCGCAGGCGGCCGAGGAAGTGACCGTCGATACCTACTGGCAGGCGTGGCGCCAGGCGACCCGGTTCGATCCGTCCCGTGGCAATGCGCTGGCCTGGCTGCTGACGATCGCCCGCTCGCGAGCACTCGATGCGATCCGTGCCCGCGATCCGGCGCTGCACGGAGCGCTCGGTGATGCCGAGCTGCAACTCGACCAGCGGGTCGACGAACACGCGGGCGATCCGGCCGACCTGCTTGGCGCCGCCGGCGAACGCGACCGTCTGCGCACGGCGCTCGACACGCTGGATCCGATGTCGCGGCAGATGGTCGCACTCGCCTTCTTCCGCGGGCTGAGCCACGACGAGATCGCAGCCCACCTGGCGATGCCCCTGGGCACGGTCAAGTCGCGGATCCGGCGCGCACTGGCGCGACTGCGCGACGTGATGCCCGACGATCAGGATCGGAGTTCGCGATGAAGCCGCGCCCGCTGACTGCCACCGCACTCGCCGGCTCGAGCCGCGGTGATGATCGGACACTCGCGCGCCTGCGCGACGCGATGTTCGGCGCGATCGACCCCATCACACCGCCATCGGGCCGCGACGTCGCGTTGCGCGACCGGCTGATCGGACGTGTGCGCGACAGCATCGAGGCCAATCGTGTGTTCGTCACGGTGCGCGGCATCGACGGTGCCTGGGCGCAGAGCGCCCGCGGTGTGCGGCACAAGACGCTGCACGCCGGCGAGGCCTCCCGGTCGCACCTGATCGAGCTGGACGCCGGCGCGGTGCTGGCGCCACGGGTGCTGTCGACAGCCGAGGAATGGCTGATTCTCGACGGTGAACTCGAGGTCGATGCCGGCACTGGCGTGGTGACACGACTGCCCGCCGGCGCCTACCACCGGCTCGCCGCCGGCCACCCACTCGGCCGGGCGACCGCGCGCCGGCCGGTGCGGCTGTATCGACGGATCGTCGACGCCGACCATCCCGCGCTGCCCGCGGCGGAGGCGGCCTGGGCGCCGGCCCCCGGCAGCGCCGCGCTGACCGTGATGCCCGGTGACGACGGCTGGATGCCGTTCGCCGACGGCGTGACGATCAAGCCGCTGGCCGGGTCACCGGATGCGATCTCGATCCTCGCGCGGTTCGAACCGGGGGCGAGTGTGCCGGGCCACGGTCACGGCATCGACGAGGAATGTGTGATGCTCGACGGTGAACTGTTCCTCGGCGACGTGCTGCTGCGACAGGCGGAATTCCAGCTCGCACCGGCCGGCACGACCCACGAGCCGCTGGTCTCGGACGTCGGTTGTGTGCTGTTCTTCCACGGCGCGATCGACCCGTCGCTCAGGTAGCTCAGGTAGCTCACTCAGGTAGCTCACTCAGGTCGCTCACTCAGGTCGCTCACTCAGGTCGCTCACTCAGGCAGGTCACTCCGCCTTCAGGCAGCGGCCGGCAGTTCGACACGGAAGATGCTGCCGCCGCCGTCGCGCGGCAGGCAGACGACCTCGCCGCCGTGGCGGCGCGCGATGCCGCGAACCAGCGCCAGCCCGAGACCCACGCCGCCATCCGCCTCGCTGGCGCCGCGAGCGCGATAGAACGGTTCGAAGATCCGCTCGCGTTCCGCTTCCGGCACACCCGGGCCGCGGTCGGCGACCTCGAGTCGGACCCGGTCACCGACGCGAACCAGCGCCACGTCGATCGGCTGCCCGCGGGCATGCCGGCGGGCGTTCTCCAGCAGGTTGCGCACCAGGCGTCGCAGCAGCCGGTCCTCGGCCCGCACCGGTGGCAGCGCACCGTCGACCGCGGCCAGCGTCGCCGGTGTGCGCGCACATTCCTCGGCGCAGATCGCGAGCCAGTCGGCGGTCTCGGTGTCCGCCTGTGCCGCGTCACGAGCGGTCGCATCGAGCCGGCTCGCCAGCAGCACCTCGTCGATCAGTGCGTCGAGTTCGGCGATGTCGCGATCGACCTCCACGCGCAGCCGCGGCTCGATGTCCTCGGGCAGCATCGCCAGTGCCATCCGCAGGCGCGCCAGCGGCGAGCGCAACTCGTGGGATGCATTGGCGAGCAGGCTCTTCTGCGCGGCGACCAGCGATTCGATCCGCTCGGCCGAGCGGTTGAAGCTCGCCGCCAGCACCGCGACCTCGTCGCGACCGGTGACATCGACCCGTGTCGTCAGGTCACCTGCGCCGAGTGCGTCGACGCCGTGCTGCAGCCGCTCGAGCCGGCGCGTCAGCCGACGCACCACCGGATACGCACCGACACCCACGGCCAGCGCCATCAGCACGAGCCAGAACACGATGCCACCCGGGCCCCGACCCGGCGGGCCCCCGCGCGGCCCACCCGGCGGTCCGCGCGGCGGGCCGAAGAACCGCTCGGTGCGCATCAGCAGCGTCCGACCGTCGGGCAGCACCAGTCGAAACACGGACTCGTGTTCGTCGCGCAGGCGACCGCTGAGCGCCGGATCCTTCGGTGGCGGAAGTTTCGTCGCCCACTCCGGCGGATCACCGGCGGCCGCGATCAGCCGGTGATCGCTATCGAGCAGCACCACGTCGGCATCGGTGCGCTCGTGCCAGCGCCGCAGCCGCGAGGCGACCACCTCGACCGGTGCATCGGCCGGCAGCGCATCGGCGAGCAGTTCGGCCGACGCCTGTGTCCACTGCCCGCCCGGACGGAACATCACCTCGTCGCGGATGAACACGAACCAGGTCAGCGACACCAGTGCCGCGAACACCGCCAGCGCCAGCAGCACCGCCAGGTAGATCCGGATGTAGAGTCGGTGCATCGCGAGTTCGCGCGGAATCAGTCCTGCGACTTGGCGAACACGTAGCCGGCGCCGCGGACGGTGACGATCCGCTTCGGATGCCGGACGTCGTCCTCGATCGCGGCGCGGATCTTGCCGACATGCACGTCGATCACCCGGTCGATCGGCTCGTTGCCGCCGTCGGTGCCGACCAGCTCGATCAGCGTCTCGCGCGACAACACACGACCGGCGCGTTCGGCCATCGCCGCGAGCAGGTCGAACTGGCGGCTGGTCAACACACGGTCGGCACCGTCGATGCGCACCCGACGCGCGTCACGATCGATCTCCAGCCGGCCGAAGCGCATCACCGAGGCGTCGGCCGCACCGCTGCGGCGCCGGAGCACCGCGCGGATCCGCGCCAGCAGCTCGCGCGCGTCGAACGGCTTGGCCAGGTAGTCGTCGGCACCCATCTCCAGGCCGACGACCCGGTCGGTCAGGTCGCCCTTGGCGGTGACCATGATGATCGGCACCGCACTCGCGGCGCGGATCCGGCGGCAGACCTCCAGGCCATCGGCATCCGGCAGCATCAGATCGAGCAGCACCAGGTCGAACGGCCGCTTCTCGAGCAGCCTGAGTCCACGCGCCGCCTCCTCGGCGACCGCAACCTCGAAGCCGGCATCGTTCAGGTAACGACGAACCAGCGACGCGAGCCGCTCGTCGTCCTCGATCATCAGCAGGCTGGTCACACGAGGCACTCCACAGCAACATCAATCCGTCTCGACACCCCGTGTGTGCCGTGCCGATACACGAACGCGGGGCCTGCGCCCCGCGTCCGTGCCACGGTGCCGGAACGAATCCCGGCACCGTGACCGGCACCGGCCATCAGCCCCAGCGGCGCTGGCGACGGTTCTCGAAGCGCTCCTTCAGCTTGACCCGCTGTTCGGGGGTCAGCACCTCGGCCACGTCACCGATCGCCTGCGTCAGCCGGCGCGACGCCTGTTCGGCCGCCGCGACTTCCTCGGCACGCAGCGTCTCGATCGCGGCCCGATCGACGTTCGGCGCGGCCAGGATGTCGACCGCCTTCCTGCGTGCGGCCTGGTGCCGCTCGCGCAGCGGTGCCATCTCCGTCATCGCCTGCTTGACGATCGCCGAGACCTTCTGCTTCTGCTCGGCGGTGCCGTCGACCGACGACAGGACCCGATCGACCATCTTGTCGACCCGTTCACCCATCTTCGCCGGGTCACCACCCGCCCAACCCTGGCCATGGCCGTGCCGGTGATGATGACCCCAGCCCGGCCCGCCGTCGGGTCCTGCCCCGGGCCCGCCCGGGCCGCCGGGGCCGCTGCATGCGGCCAGCGTCAGGGCACCGGCGATACCGGCGATCGCCCACAGCGGGCGGCGCATCCACCGGCCGTGGCCGGTGTTCCGTTTGTCACTCATTGCAGACTCCTTCGATCTGTCCAACAGCCCGTCATCGGCTGGTGTCGACAGCATCGCGCGTGCCTGCAAAGGGCAGATGGCGGACTTTGAAGAAGTGTGAAGTGATCAGGACTTCTTGTACTTGACGACCTTCTGCCGCTGCTCGCCCAGGCCGGCGATGCCGAGTGCGATCTTGTCGCCGGGCTTCAGGAACTGCGGCGGCTTCATGCCCATGCCGACACCGGGCGGGGTGCCGGTGGTGATGATGTCCCCCGGCATCAGCGTCATGAACTGGCTCACGTACGACACCAGCGTTGCACAGTCGAAGATCATCGTCTTGGTGGTGCCGCGCTGGCGCTTCTCGCCGTTGACGTCGAGCCACATCTCCAGGTCCTGCGGATCACCGACCTCGTCACCGGTGACCAGCCACGGGCCGATCGGGCCGAACGTGTCGCAACCCTTGCCGCGATCCCAGGTCGGCCCGCGTTCGAGCTGGTACTCGCGCTCCGAGACGTCGTTGACCAGCACGTAGCCGGCGACGTGGTCGAGTGCCTGCTTCCTGGACACGTACGAGGCACGGGTGCCGATCACGATGCCGAGCTCGACCTCCCAGTCGGTCTTCTTCGAATCCTTCGGCAGCATCACGTCGTCGTCCGGGCCGATCATGCAGGTCAGCGTCTTGTGGAAGACGATCGGCTCCTTGGGCACCGGCGAACCGGTCTCGGCCGCATGGTCGGAGTAGTTGAGCCCGATCGCGACGAACTTGGTCGAGCCGGTGAACGGCACGCCGAAACGCGGCTTGCCGCGCACCAGCGGCAGCGGCGAGACCTTCGCCTTCGCGAGTTTGGCCAGTTTGGCCAGCGCCTTCGGCGACAACGTGTCCGGCCCGATGTCGGTGATCACACCCGACAGGTCGCGCAGCTTGCCGTCGGCGTCGATCAGGCCGGGTTTCTCCTTGCCGGGTTTGCCGTATCGGACCAGTTTCAAGATGTTCTCCTCGGGTATCGGTCGTTGGATTCGTCGCGGAAAGAAGGGATCGGACCGTGCGTCCGCGGCCGCACGGTCGCGGGGATCAGATGGTGATGCCGCCGTCGACGTTGAAGATCTGGCCGGTGGCGAACACACTTTCGTCGCTGGCCAGGTAGACCACGATCGGCACGATCTCCTCGGCCTGTGCGAGCCGGCCCATCGGCTGGCGGGCGATGAACATCCGTCGCGCCTGCTCGACGTCGCCGAGCTGCTGCATCCGATCGAACAGGCTCGGCGTGTCGACGGTGCCGGGGCCGATCGCATTGCAGCGGATGCCGCGGGTCACGTAGTCGGCCGCGACCGATTTCGTCAGGCCGATCACCGCCGCCTTGGTCGTGCCATACGCGAACCGGTTCGGCAGGCCCTTCACCGACGAACAGACCGAAGCCATGTTGATGATCGAGCCGCCGCCGTTGTCCAGCATGCCCGGCAGCACCGCCCGGATCATCTTGAACATCGAACGCACGTTGATCGCGAAGCTGCGGTCCCAGTCCTCGTCGGCGCAGTCCAGGATCGTGCCCTGGTGGACCCAGCCGGCGCAGTTGAACAACACGTGCTGCGGCGCGAGCGACGAGACCAGCGCCTCGATCGCGGCGTCGCGGGTCACGTCCAGCGCGTGGACCTCGATCTCGCCGCCGGTGGCGCGCACTTCCGCGGCCAGCGGATCGAGCAGGTCGGCACGCAGGTCGGTGGCGACGATCCGTGCCCCTTCGCGGGCCATCGCGACCACCGCCGCCCGTCCCATGCCCTGGGCGGCCGCGGTGACCAGAATCCGTTTGCCTGCGAGTCGACCGGCCATGCTGCCTCCCCGGCGCCGCGACATTGCGACGGCCTACGGGCAGGGATTGTAGAACCTATCGGCGTCACTCGCCGTAGGCTTCGGCCCAGCTCGCCAGCAGACGCGACGGATCGCTCCAGCGCCGCGTGCCCGCGAGTGTCGCGCGGACCGCCGCGCGCAACTCGGCCGGGTCGGCCCCGCGCCCGATCACGCGCCCGCGCAGCCGCGCCGTCCAACCCCCGTGCGGACCGTCGCATCCGACGTGAAGGCTCATCGGATCGACCTCGTGGTCGAGCAGGAGCTGGCGGATCGAGCGCAGCATGAAGCGGACGGCGCTCGCCTCGAGCGCGGCGCTGGGGAGGTCACAATCGGGGTTTTCGGCGGGCATCGCGACGGGTCGGGCAGGCAGTGCTGCCTCGATTGTCGGAACACCGGCGCCCGCCTCGCCGGCCGGACCGACCGTCGTCGGTTGGGTGCAGCCGGACGGCGGCCGGACCGTGGCGCCGCCGTGCCGGTCGCTCAGGCGTCGGGCGCCGGCCGGTCCTCCGGCACGCCCGGGGCCTGCAGCCCGAACTGCATCGAGGCCAGGCGCGCGTACAACCCGTCGCGGACCATCAGCGCGTTGTGTGAGCCCTGCTCGACGATCCGGCCGTGGTCGAGCACGACGATCCGATCGGCGCCGATGACGGTCGCCAGCCGGTGGGCAATGACCAGCGTCGTGCGATCGCGCATCGCCACCTGCAACGCCTGCTGGACCGTGCGCTCGCTTTCGGCATCGAGCGCGCTGGTGGCCTCGTCGAGCAGCAGCAGCGGCGGGTTCTTCAGCAATGCCCGCGCGATCGACAGGCGCTGGCGCTGGCCGCCCGACAGGCGTACGCCGCGTTCGCCGAGGAAGGTCCGGTAGCCCTGGGGCAGCCGCTCGATGAATTCGTGGGCGAACGCGGACTTGGCGGCGGCGATCACCTCGTCGTCGCTGGCGTCGATCCGGCCGTAGCGGATGTTCTCCATCGCATCGGCGGAGAAGACGACACTGTCCTGCGGCACCAGCCCGATCCGCTCGCGCAGATCGGGCAACGGGTATTCGCGGATGTCGATGCCATCGAGGCGGATGACCCCGCTGTCCGGATCGTAGAAACGCAGCAGCAGCTGGAACAGCGTGGTCTTGCCGGCGCCCGACGGGCCGACCAGCGCCACCGTCTCGCCGGGTGCGATCTCCAGGGTGATCTGGTCGAGTGCCCGTTCGCTGCGCCGCGACGGGTAACTGAACACCAGGTCGTTGATCGTCAGCCGGCCACCACCGGTCGACGCTCCGGTCGCGACCGGGCGCGGGCCCGATCGGATCGCCGGCTGCGCCTCGAGCAGCTCGATCAGCCGCTCGGCGGCACCCGCCGCGCGCTGGACGTCACCGAGCACCTCGGACAACGCGCCGGTGGCCCCGGCCACCAGCGCCGCGTACAGGATGAACTGGGTCAGCAGCCCGGTCGTCAGGTCACCGGCCAGCACCGCGTGTGCGCCCAGCCACAACGTGAACACGATCGCACCGAAAATCAGCAGGATCGCGATCAGCGTCAGCAGCGAACGGGCGCGGATCCTGCGCACCGCCGCGCCGAACGCGTTCTCGACGAACACCCCGAAGCGCCCGGATTCGAACGGCTCGCGGGCATACGCCTGCACGGTCTGCACCGAATTGAGCGTCTCGCCGGCCAATGCACTCGCGTCGGCGACCCGGTCCTGGCTCGTCCGCGACAGCCGCCGCACCCGGCGCCCGAAGAGCAGGATCGGCAACACGACGACCGCGAGCAGTCCGACGATGATCGAGGCCAGGTGCGGACTGGTGACCACCATCATCCCCAGCGCGCCGACGAACAGCAGGCTGTTGCGCAGCCCCAGCGAGATGCTGGTGCCGACCAGGGTCTGGATCAGCTCGGTGTCGGTGCTCAGCCGGGACAGCACCTCGCCGGTCTTCAGCGTCTCGTAGAAGCGCGGATCCTGCCGCAGCACGTGTCCGTAGACCGCCCGCCGCAGGTCGGCGGTGATCCGTTCGCCGAGCCAGGACACCAGGAAAAATCGGGCCGAGGTGCCGATCGCGAGCACACACGCCACCGCGAACAGGCCGAGGAACGCCCGGTTGACCCGGCTGGCGTCGACCGCGGCCTGCCCGGCGCTGGCGGCGAAGCCCTGGTCGATCAGCTGGCGGAACGCGAGCGGCACCAGCAGTGTCGCCCCGGCGGCCACCAGCAAGGCCAGCGCGGCGAGCACGATCCGGCCACGATACGGCCGCATGAACGGCACGAGTGCGCGCAGTACCGACAGGCTCGGACGTGTGGTGACGGCGGCGGCCGCCGGCTCGCCTGGCCGTGGGTCCGCGGCCGCGCGGGCTGCCGCCGCGCCGAGGTTGCGATTGCCGCTGCTGGCGTCGATGTCGATGCTCCGGATCGGTACGTGGTGGGTGCGCCGGAGGCGCGGTCTAGGGGTTCGTCCGGGTACCGCCGGCGTGGAACCTGCATGCTAGTATCGCCGCAAACATCAGACATATCCGAGGAGACACGATGAAACGCTTCGCTTTCGTCACCGGGGCGGCCGTGCTCGTCGCCTCGCTGGCCGTGGTCAGCGCCACGCCGGCCGCCGCGCAGACCAAGCTCAAGTGGGCCCACGTCTACGAGACCGCCGAGCCGTACCACACCCAGTCGGTGTGGGCCGCCGAAGAGATCAAGAAGCGCAGCAACGGCAAGTTCGACATCCAGGTGTTCCCGGCCTCCTCGCTCGGCAAGGAGACCGACCTGAACCAGGGACTGACCCTGGGCACCGTCGACATGATCATCTCCGGGGCGTCGTTCGCCGCGCGCAACCTGCCGCGGGTCGGCATCTCGTATTACCCGTTCATCTTCCGCGACGCCGATCACATGATCGCGTACTCGAAGAGTGATCTCTTCAAGGAGATGGCCGACGAGTACCGGGCGAAGACCGGCATCCAGATGACCGCGTACACCTACTACGGCGCACGCCATACGACGTCGAACAAGCCGTTCACCGACTGCGCCGGCATGAAGAACCTGAAGATCCGCGTGCCCGACGTGCCGGCGTACATGGCCACGCCGAGGGCGTGCGGCGCCAACCCGACGCCGATCGCGTTCGCCGAGGTCTACCTGGCGCTGCAGAACGGCACCGTCGAGGCGCAGGAGAATCCGCTGACGACGATCGAGGCCAAGAAGTTCTACGAGGTGCAGAAGTCGATCATGCTGACCGGGCACATCGTCGACGGCCTGATCACACAGGTCGCGCCGCACGTCTGGAGCAAGCTGACCGACGACGAGAAGAAGATGTTCTTCGAGGTCACCCGCGAGGCGGCCGACCGCGCGACCGCGATGATCAAGAAACGCGAGGCCGAGCTGACCGAGGAATTCCGCAAGAAAGGCCTGCAGATCGTCGAGGTCGATCGCAAGGGATTCGCCGAGGCGGTGCTGAAGAACGTGACCCTCGAATCGATGGGTTACAAGAAGGCCGACTACGACCGCATCCAGGCGCTGGTGAAGTAACACCGCCCCGTGATCGCCCGCGATGTGTCGCGGGCGGTCCAGGCGGCGGTTCCCGAGTCGACGCACGATCGGGAGCCGGCGCGCAGGAAGGTAAATGGCTGTCGAGCACCCGCCACCCAGGCCCACCCACGATCTGATCGACGAATCCGAGCCGGTCCTCGATGATTCCGGCCACTTCCACGCCACCGACGCACCGATCGACCTGTCGGTCTACCGCTTCGAGGACTGGTTCACGCTGATCGTGTTCTGGCTGCTGACGCTGGACATCTTCTACCAGTTCTTCACCCGCTACGTGTTGTCGAGCTCGGCCTCCTGGACCGAGGAGATCGCGCGTTACCTGCTGATCGTGGTCGTGTTCGTCGGCGCCTCGATGGGCGCGCGCCGCAACACACACATCCATGTCGAGTTCCTCTATCGCTACCTGCCGGTCTGGCTGCAGCGGGCGATGTCGACCCTGGTCGACGTGATGCGGGTCGGTTTCCTCGGCTACGCGACCTGGCTCGCGGTGCTGCTGGTGCCGAAGATGCACAACCTGCAGATGACGGTGGTCGACTTCCCGATGAGCGCCATCTACTCGCTGGTGGCCGCCGGCTTCGCGCTGATGACCTGGCGCTCGCTGCAGCTCGCGATGCGCCACTGGCGACGCGGCTGGAGCCTGCTCGAACGCCCGGCCGAGGATCCCGAGACATGAACTCGCTGTTCTTCGGCGCGTTCCTGGCCACGATGGCCACCGGTCTGCCGATCGCAATCGCGATGTGCCTGGGTTCACTCGCCTACATCTGGGCCACCGGGGCGATCCCGCCGATCACCATCGTGCACCGGATGGTCGGCGGGGTCGACAGCTTCCCGCTGCTGGCGGTGCCGTTTTTCATCTACGCCGGCAACCTGATGAACTCGGCCGGCATCACCAACCGGATCTACAACTTCGCGCTCGCGCTGGTCGGCTGGCTCAAGGGTGGCCTGGGCCACGTCAACGTGGTCGGCTCGGTGGTCTTCGCCGGCATGTCGGGCACCGCGGTCGCCGATGCCGGCGGCCTGGGCACGATCGAGATCAAGGCGATGAAGGACCACGGTTATCCGGTCGAGTTCGCGGTCGGCATCACCGCGGCCTCCTCGACACTCGGGCCGATCATCCCGCCGTCGCTGCCGATGGTGATCTACGGCGTGCAGGCGAACGTGTCGATCGGCAAGCTGTTCGCCGCCGGTTTCGTGCCGGGCGCCTTGATGGCGTTGTTCATGATGGTCATGGTCGCCTACTACGCCCACGTCCGCAAATACGGCGCCGACATCGCGTTCCACTGG
This sequence comes from uncultured Burkholderiales bacterium, assembly GCA_902826305.1. GTDB lineage: Bacteria > Pseudomonadota > Gammaproteobacteria > Burkholderiales > Burkholderiaceae_E > CADEEH01. The sequence goes on along the minus strand of CADEEH010000014.1, from coordinate 4,831 downwards.
GGTCGGATGGGCGGGGCGATGATCGAACTCGCCGCGGTGGGCGTGATCGCCGTCGTCTTGTTCAAGCTCTGGGGCGACGAGTCGTTGTCCGGCCTGGTCAAGTTCGGCGTGCCGCTGGCCGCGGTGCTGATCGCCGACAGGATCTTCCGCTTCGAGGCGCTGATGGCGCTGCTGACACCGGTGATCCTGATCGGCGGCATGGCCTCGGGGCTGTTCACGCCGACCGAGGCGGCGGTGGCCGCCGTCGCCTGGGCGCTGTTCCTCGGTTTCGTCTGGTACCGCACGCTCAGTGTCCGGATGCTGATCAAGATCTCGATGGACACGATCGAGACCACCGCGGTGGTGCTGTTCATCGTCGCCTCGGCGTCGATCTTCGCCTGGGTGCTGACGACCACGCAGGTCACCGAGGCGATCGCCGCCTGGGTGCTGTCGATCAGTTCGAACCCGCTGGTGTTCCTGCTGCTGGCCAACCTGTTCCTGCTGTTCGTCGGCTGCTTCATGGAGACGATCGCCGCGATCACGATCCTGGTGCCGGTGTTCATGCCGATCATCGCCAAGCTCGGCATCGATCCGATCCACTTCGGGCTGGTGATGGTGCTGAACCTGATGATCGGCCTGCTGACACCCCCGGTCGGCATGGTGCTGTTCGTGCTGCAGAAGGTGTCGCGGCTCTCGTTCGAGCGCACCGTGGCCGCGGTCGCACCGTGGCTGCTCCCGTTGCTGGCGACGCTGGTGCTGATCACCTACATGCCCTCGGTCGTGCTCTGGCTGCCGCGGCTGCTGTATCCCTGACCGGATCGCCGGTTAGCTCGGGCGGATCGACGGCCGGACGCCCATCACGATCATCGGGAGACGCACGCCACCGCGGCGAGCGTGCGGGATTTGCGGCGCCGGACCCGGGCTTTTCCAGGCATGACCGACTCCGCCTGTCCCTAGACTGGGCCATCGCGTGGCGGGCCTTCCGGCGTCGCCTGATCCGCCCGAGTCCTTCGTCATGCGCCTTTGGGGCCGAAAAAAACGATTCACCCGGATCCCGATCGACCAGTTGCAGCCGGGGATGCACGTCTCGCTGGCCGAGCGCTGGCTGGACCATCCGTTCCTGCTCAACGAGTTCACACTCGAGAGTGATCACCAGATCGATCTGATCCGCGCACTCGGCATGACCGACGTGCTCTGGTGCGAGGCCCATTCGACCGCACCACCCAAGGTTGAGCCGCCGGTCGCGGACGCCTCCGCGCTCGAACGTGCCCAGGCCGCCGAGCAGCTCGCCCGGGCCCGGCGCGAACGCGAGGAGCGGCAGCGCCGCACCCGGGCCGCCCGCGAGCGCACGGGTCGCGCCGAGAAGGCCTACGCTCAGGCCGCGGCCGAGTTGCGCGCCGCGTTCGCGATCGCCGACCGGCAACCGGACCAGGCGGTCGCACGGGCGGTCGCTGTTGTCGACGCGGCCGTGGCCACGTTCGCCACGGAGTCCGATGTCGGACTGGTGCTGCTGTCGGAGACGATGGCCGCCAACAACCTGCACACCCACGGCATCAACGTGATGCTGCTGTCGCTGCTGCAGGGCAATGCACATCGGATGTCGCAAGCCGACCTGCGCGACATGGCGCTGGGCGCGCTGTTCCACGACGTCGGCCGGATGCGGCTGCCCGATACGATCCGGCGCGCCGAGGAGGCCGACCTGTCGCGCTCCGAACTGAACTTCATGCGGATGCATCCGGAGATGGGCACGAAGATGATCCTCGGCGTCGGGGAACTCGGCGCCGGTGCCCGCGCCGCGATCGCGCTCCATCACGAACACTGGGACGGCACCGGATATCCGTACCGGCTCGCCGGCGAGAAGATCCCGCTACCGGCACGACTGGTCGCGATCGCCGACCGTTACGATGAACTGGCCAACCCGCTGCGGGTCCAGGATGCGTTGACGCCGCACCAGGCGCTGGTGCGGATGTATACCGCCGAGTCCGGGCGTTTCGAACCGGCCGCGCTGCAGCATTTCATCAAGACGATGGGTGTCTATCCGCCCGGCACGCTGGTCGAACTGTCCAACGGCGCGGTCGGCCTGGTGGTCAGCGTCAACCGCAACTGCGCGGTGCGCCCGACCGTGATGTTGTGGCACGAGGGCGCGAAGGACGAGGCGCCCGCACTCGACCTGAGCGTCGAGACCGAGGTCTCGATCCTGCGCGCGGTGCGGCCGATCGAACTCGAACCGGCGGTTCGCGACTACCTCAATCCGCGCACCCGCGCCGCGTACTTCTACGCCCGCGCCGCCGAACCCGCCTGACCCTTCTCCGCCGGTGCCCGCCTGACCTCGTGCGCGGTGCCCGCCCGCCGCGCGACCCGGGCACACGTGCCCGGAGTGCCGCGACTACAATGGACGGTCCAACGAGGAAACCGCTCATGGCCGTCGTCAGTGTGATCCGCCGCCCCACCCTGCGCCTCGACCCGGGCGATGACGTGGTCATCGCCGCCCGCCCGCTGCCCGCGGGCACCCGCCTGGACGACGAAGGCGTCGTCTGCGCGGACGCGATCCCGGCCGGCCACAAGGTCGCGGTGCGCCCGGTCTCCCGCGGCAAGCCGGTCAAGCGCTACAACCAGATCATCGGCTTCGCGACCGCGGACATCACACCCGGCCAGCATGTGCACACCCACAACCTCGCGTTCGAGATGTTCGAACGCGACTACGCGGTCGGCACCGACCTGCGCCCGCTGCAGACCCCGGCGCAGCCGGCCACGTTCCAGGGCATCCGCCGCGCCGACGGCCGGGTCGCGACCCGCAACTATATCGGTGTGATCTCCACGGTGAACTGTTCGGCGTCGGTGTCGCGTTACGTCGCGCAGCACTTCACACCGGAAGTGCTCGCCGAATTTCCGAACGTCGACGGGATCGTGCCGATCACGCACTCGTCGGGCTGCGGCATGGACACCGCGGGCGCCGGCATCGACGTGTTGCGCAAGACGATCGCCGGCTACTGCCGGCACGTGAACTTCGCCGGTGTGGTGATCATCGGCCTGGGCTGCGAGGCCAACCAGATGGACTCGCTGTTCCACGCGCAGCAGATGCAGGAAGGCACGCTGCTCAAGCCGCTGATCGTGCAGACCTCCGGCGGTACCCGCAAGACGGTCGAGGCGGGCATCGCGGCGGTCAGGGCGATGCTGCCGCAGGCCAACCAGGCGCGACGCGAGACACTGCCCGCGTCACACCTGACGATCGGACTGCAATGCGGCGGCTCCGACGGGTATTCGGGCATCACCGCCAATCCGGCGCTGGGTGCCGCCTGCGACCTGCTGGTCGCCCATGGCGGCACGGTGATCCTGTCGGAGACACCGGAGATCTACGGCGCCGAACACCTGCTGACGCGACGTGCGGTCTCGCAGGCGGTCGCCGACAAGCTGATCGAGCGCATCCGCTGGTGGGAGGGCTACACCGAACGCAACCAGGGCAGCATGGACAACAACCCGTCGCCGGGCAACAAGGCCGGCGGGCTGACGACGATCCTCGAGAAGTCGCTGGGTGCGGTCGCCAAGGGCGGCACCACCAACCTGGTCCAGGTCTACGAATACGCCGACCCGGTCGACGCGAAGGGATTCGTCTTCATGGACACCCCCGGCTACGACCCGGTGTCGGCCACCGGCCAGGTCGCCGGCGGCGCGAACCTGATCTGCTTCACCACCGGTCGCGGCTCGGTCTACGGCTGCAAGCCGTCGCCGTCGATCAAGCTGGCGACCAACACGCCGCTGTACGAGCGGATGGTCGAGGACATGGACATCAACTGCGGCGACATCGTCGACGGCGGCGCCACCGTGCAGGGCAAGGGCCGCGAGATCTTCGAGCTGATGCTGAAGGTGGCCAGCGGCGCGCCGTCCAAGAGCGAGGCGCTGGGCATCGGCAATGACGAGTTCGTGCCCTGGCAGTTGGGCGCGGTTATGTAACGAAACCTGCCTGGAAACTACTGCGCGCCCCGATTTGTGCGTTCCGGTGCTCAGCGTACACGAGTACGCTTCCGCTCCTCGCGCGCAACTCGGGCCTGCTCGCTACGTTTCCAGACAGGTTTCGAGTGTTGAGGCGATACGGATGACAAGCGGCGGGGGCCGCGGAGGCGATCGATGGACCTGAATTTCTCGCGTGAGGAACTGGCGTTCCGCGACGAGGTGCGCGGCTGGCTCGATGCGAACATCCCGCCGGATCTGCGCGCGCGGGTGATGAACTACGAGGAGCTGTCCAAGGACGATCTGGTGCGCTGGCACAAGATCCTTGCCGCCAAGGGCTGGCTCGCGCCGTCGTGGCCGGTCGAATGGGGCGGCACCGACTGGAACGCGACCCAGCGCTACATCTTCGAGGAGGAGGCGGCGCTCGCCGGTGCACCGGCGGTGGCGCCGTTCGGCCCGACGATGTGTGCCTCGGTGCTGCTGAAGTTCGGCACCGATGCGCAGAAGAAACGTTTCCTGCCGCGGATCTACGACGGCACGGATTTCTGGTGCCAGGGCTATTCGGAACCCGGCTCCGGCTCGGACCTGGCGTCGCTGAAGACACGCGCCGACCGGCGCGGCGACCACTATCGCGTCAACGGTCAGAAGATCTGGACCACACTCGGCCACTACGGTGACTGGATCTTCTGCCTGGTGCGTTCCGACAGCACCAGCTCCAAGCGCCAGGAGGGCATCAGCTTCCTGCTGATCGACATGGCCACGCCGGGCATCACCGTGCGCCCGCTGGTCCTGCTCGACGAAGGCCACGAGGTCAACGAAGTCTTCTTCGACGACGTCGACGTGCCGGTGGAGAACCTGGTGCACGAGGAAGGCCAGGGCTGGACGGTCGCCAAGTACCTGCTCG
>CADEEH010000013.1 GCA_902826305.1 uncultured Burkholderiales bacterium | reverse complement strand
GGTCCTTGACCGGCATCGTCACCGAGTAGCCCTTGGCCGGATAGATCGGCAGCGACAGGCCCAGCGGCCTGGCGTAGAGCGGCGAGAGGCTTCCCATCGCCAACACGTAGGCGTCGGCCCGGATGTGCCGGAAGCGGCCTTCGTCGTCGGTTGCCTCCACGTGATCGATGCGTCCGCCGGCCACGCGCAGTGCGGTGACGGTATGGCTCATCAGGAACCTGACGCCATCCTGCACACAACGGTCGACGAGTTCCCGCGCGAAACGGTTCGCATCACCCGATTCGTCCTCGGCGGTGTAGGTGGCCCCGGCAAGGTGGGGCCGGATGTGGCGCAGCGCCGGCTCGATCCTCACCGCCTCGTCGGCCGAGATCACGCGGCGATCGCAGCCCAGTTCGCGCATCTGTGCGGCCGGTGCCTCGGCGCCGTCGAACTCCTTCGCGCTGGTGTAGAAATGCAGGATGCCCTGTGTCCGCTCGTCGTACGCGAGGCGGCGTTGCCGACGCAGCTGCTGCAGCGTCTCCCGGCTATAGGTGCCGAGCCGGACGATCTGCGCGATGTTGTGGCGAGTTCGCGCCGGTGTGCACTCGCGCAGGAACTGCAGGCCCCAGAGCCACTGTCGCATGTCGGCACGGACCCGGAACAGCAGCGGCGCGTCTTCCCGACCCAGCCACTTGAGCACCTTGAGCGGCGCGCCGGGATTCGCCCACGGTTCGGCGTGACTCACCGAGATCTGCCCGCCATTGGCGAAGCTGGTTTCAGCCGCAGGCGAGGCCTGCCGATCGATCACGGTCACGTCGTGACCCTGCTGGCGAAGGAAATAGGCCGAGGTGACGCCGAGCAGGCCGGCGCCGAGAACCACCACGTTCATCGCTTGAACTCCCGAAGGACGATTGGAACACGCGACATCGCTGTCGCACTGGCCGCTCCCCCTGTCCTCGGTACCTGAGAGTTTCGAGCACGCGCCGGATGGCGGTGGTCTTGCTCCTTCGGCGCGACACCGCGCGGTGTCGACTCTCCAGACGGCGATCGGGATGTGCAGTACGGGACCTGAGCGTTCATGGGAGATTTCGCCTTCGGTGGCCGGGCCGCGAAACGCCTGCGGCACGGCGCTCTCCTGCACGGGAAGGATCCTAGCCGCGCATCGTCGATTCCTCCGCGATCAGGAACCGTTCGGCCAGCCGCACCCAGAACGCGCCGCCGACCGCGATGTTGTCGTCGTGGAAGTCGTAGCCTGGGTTGTGGACCATGCAGCCGCCACCGACACGATCGTCGGTGCCGTCACCATTGCCGATCAGCAGGTAGCTGCCGGGCACGCGCTCGAGCATGAAGGCGAAGTCCTCGCTGCCGGTCAGCGGCGGACCGTGCAGCGTCACGCGCTGCGGCCCGAACAGCTCCAGCGCCACCTCGCGTGCAAAAGCCGTCTCCTCGGGTGTGTTGACCAGCACCGCGTAGCCGCTACGCCATGCCACGTCGGCTTCGACGCCGAAACTCTCCGCCTGTGCTGCCGCCACCGCACGGATGCGTCGCTCCAGCAGCGCACGCACCTCGCGATCGAGCGCACGGACGCTGATCTCCAGCGTGGCCGTGGCCGGAATGACATTGTTGGCGCGGCCGGCATTCAACGCCCCCACCGTCACCACCGCCGCCTGCAACGGATCGACGTTGCGCGAGACCACCGTCTGCAACGCCATCACCAGGCTCGCGGCGGCCACGACCGGATCGGCGGCGTGCTGCGGCATCGCACCGTGGCCGCCGTGGCCCCTCAGTGTGATCGTCGCGTAGTCCGACGAGGCCATCGCGGCACCGTCGCGAAACACCATGTGCCCCTGGGCGACACCCGGCATGTTGTGCATCGCGAACACGGCGTCGCACGGATGCCGTTCGAACAGGCCGTCGGCCATCATCCGCAGCGCGCCGCCGCCGCCCTCTTCGGCCGGCTGGAAGATCAGGTTCAACGTGCCGTCGAAGCGGCCCCGCTCGGCCAGGTGACGCGCCGCGGCGAGCAGGATCGCGGTGTGCCCGTCGTGCCCGCAGGCGTGCATCACACCCGGGTGCCGGCTGGCCCACTCGGCGCCGCTGGTCTCGTCGATCGGCAACGCATCCATGTCGGCGCGCAGACCGAGTCGCCGAGCGCCGCGCCCGCGCACCAGGGTTCCGACGACCCCCGTGCCGCCCAGCCCGCGCTCGACCGTGTAGCCGAAGCTTGCCAGCTTGTCGGCGACCAGCGACGCGGTGCGGTGCTCTTCGAAGGCCAGCTCGGGGTGACGATGCAGATCGCGCCGGAGGCTGACGAATTCGCCCGCCCGGGCCTTCAGGTCGTCCAGCAATTCGGTCACGTCACCTCCCCGTTCACTGCGGCTGCAGATTGATCTGCCTGGCGATCGTGCGATAGCGGCTGGTCTCGGTCTCGAAGAACTTCGCCGACTCGGCCAGGGTCATCGGCGCCGAGGGTTCCTGCGTCTGCGCCGCGAGCTGGGAGCGCACGGTCGGATTCTGCAGCGCCTTGCCGATGGCGCCGTGCAGCCGGACGACCACGTCCTCGGGCGTGTTCCTGGGCACCATGAAGCCGGTCCAGATCTTGTAGGACAGGTTCTTCAGCGACTGGCTCTCGCCGGCGGTGGGCACGTTCTTCAGCAATTCGGAGCGCTCGGCGCCGAGTTGGCCGATGACCTTCATGCGCCCCTGTTCGGCGAACGCGCCCATCGCGGCGCTGTAGACCAGCACCGCGAAATCGACCTGGCCGCCGCCGATGTCCTGCAGCAGCGGCGCGTTGCCCTTGTACGGCACGTGGGCCAGCTTGATGCCGGTGGTCGCCTGCACGTTCTCGAGGATCAGGTGGTACAGCGACCCGTTGCCCACGCTGCCGTAGATCAGCGGCTTGTCGGCCGACTTGCGGGCCAGCGCGATCAGATCGTCGACGCTGTCGACCGGCAGGTCCTTGCGGGTGACGAACACCATCACCGCGTCGGCGACCGGGTGCACCAGGCGGAAGTCTTCCGTCTTCAGCTTGACCGCGGCGTTGGCCAGCGGTGACAGGATCACCTCGTTGGGTGAACCCTGGAAGATCGTGTAGCCATCGGCAGGACCGCCGAGCACCTTCTGCGCGGCCAGCGCGCCGCTGACACCGCCGAGGTTCTCCACGATGACCGGCTGGCCGAGTTCCTTGGCCAGCGCGGTGTTGACGATCCGGGCGATCGCATCGGACGGGCCACCGGGCGGATACGGCACCATCAGGCTGACCGGCTTGGCCGGGTAGCCCTGCGCCACCGCAGCGGCGGCGAACAGCAGACCGGCCATCGTGGCCAGACCCCGGGACAACGAGAGCTTCGACATGTGGACTCCTGGAGAGGCGCCGCGGACCGGCGTGGCTGGACGACCGACCGAATCTAGGCGGCCGGAAACCGTGTGTCCAATGCATTGTTTTTTCGATTACCATGATTCAGTTGCATACCAAAGCCACCAGTTTCCCGACCGATGACTCTCGTCCAGCTTCGCCACCTGCTCTCGTTGGCCCGGACCGGCTCGTTCAGCAGATCGGCCGCCGCGCTGTTCCTGACGCAACCGGCACTGAGTCGAAGCATCCAGGCACTCGAGCACGAACTCGGCCAGCGACTCCTCGACCGCATCGGCCGGCACAGCGAACCGACGCCGTTCGGACGCGAGGTCATCGAGCGGGCACGTGAACTCGTGTTCGCCGCCGATGATCTGCTCGACAGCGGCCGGCGCGCGAGCGACGGCGAGGAGGGTGTGCTGCGGATCGGCATGGGCTCCGGACCCGGCGCGATGCTGATGACACCGCTGCTGCTGGGCACGGCCCGGACCCGCCCTCGCCTGCGGGTGGAGATCGCGCGGGGCGGCACGGACCTGCTCGTGCAGTCGCTGCGCGACCGCACACTCGACGCGCTGGTGGTCGATGCGCGGTCGCTGCGCCCGGCGCCGGACCTGGAGACCCAGTACCTGCACGAGATGAGTGGTGCATTCATGGTGCGACGCGCTCATCCGCTGGCCAGGCGGCGCACCGCGCCACGCTTCGACGATCTTCTGCGCTACCCGATCGCCTCGACGCCGCTGTCGGACGAGGTCGCCCGGTTGCTGGTCGAACGATACGGGCCAGGTGCCCATCCGAGCGCCTGCGTCACGCTGACCTGCGAGGAGATCCCGAGCCTGGTCGACGTCACGCGACAGAGCGATACGGTGCTGCTGGCGATCCGGGCCGCGGCCCCCGATCTGGTCGAACTCGCGCTGCGTCCGGCACTGGCCGCGAAGGCACGGTTCGGACTGGTGACACTCAGGCGTCGCAGCGAGCCGCCCGGCCTGGCGGCGGTGCGGGCGCTGATGGCGCGATCACTGAAGGATTCGACGAACCGGAGCCCACCGTCGCGGCCGCGCCGATCGAGCGCCGCCGGCACCGACTGAGCCTGTGCGATCCTTCCGACCTGGCACACCGCGACAGGAGGTCTCACGATGCCCACGATCTACGAGAAACGGACCTATTCGGTCACCGTCGGCAAGATGCCCGAGGTGATCAGGCTCTACAAGGAATTCGGCTGGCCGGCCCTGGAGGCCGGCGGATTCGCGAAAAACCTGATCGGCTACTTCGTCTCCGATACCGGCGAGCTGCACCAGTTGGTGCATCTCTGGCGCTTCGACAGCGACGACGCTCGCCGGGATTTCTGGCGGCGCCTGTTCGAGGACAAGGACTTCATGGCCTTCGCGGCCCAGGCCAGGCCGCTGGTGAAGACCCAGGTCAATCAATTGCTGCTGGCCGCTCCGTGGGGTCCGCACCCGTAGTCGACGCCGCGCTCGCCGCCGGCGAGGCCCGGGCACACGCCGACATGACCACGACCCGCGACGGTCACGCGGCCGCCGGCGGCCCGAATCGATAACTCGAGACGGTGATCCCGCCCATGAACCGCTGCTCGTGATACACGAGCTCGGCGGATTCGTCCTCGGCGGCGCCCAGGGCCACCATCAGCGGCAGCAGGTGTTCCTCGCGCGGATGGGCCTGTCGCGCCGCGGGTGCCCGATCCCACGCCACGATCGCCGCGGTCCTCTCGGCCGGGCTCAGCGCGGTCGTGGCCCGCAGCCAGCCGTCGAACGACGCCGATGCCTGGGCACCCGCGGGACCGAACGCGCGCAGGTTGTGATAACTGAGCCCGCTGCCGACGATCAGCACACCGTCGTCGCGCAGCGGGGCCAGCACACGCCCGAGATCCACGTGCACCTGCGGATCGAGCCCCGTGCGCAGCGACAATTGCACGGTCGGCATGTCGGCTTTCGGATAGGCAACCGCCATCGGCGAGAACACGCCGTGATCGAAACCGCGCTGCGCATCGAGACCGACCGGCATGCCCGCGGCACGCAACAGACCGGCCACCCGGTCGGCCAGGCCCGGGTCGCCCGGCGCCGGATACCGGACCGAATACGTGTGTGCCGGGAAGCCGAAGTAGTCGTAGATCATCGGCGGCCGGGGATGCGCCTGCACGGTGAACTGCGGCTCCTCCCAGTGCGCGGACACCATCAGGATCGCGCGCGGCGAACCACCCGCATCACCGGGCATCCGTCGCAACGCCGCGGCGAGACCCGCGTAGGGTCCCTCGACCATGCCGTCCATCCAGGGCCAGGGGCCGCCGCCATGGGAGATGAAAAATGTCGGAAGTCTCGTCATGCCGTCATTGTGCAACAGCACCGTCAGCGACGGGACGAGGCCCGGCCCGCGTAAACTCGGACGCTGACCGGATGACACCTTGACACTGACCTGGCCGATCACGCTGGCCGTGCTGTTCGGCGCGCTGCTGCACGCGTCGTGGAACACGATGGTCAAGCGCGGCGACCCGCCGATCGAACTGGCGCTGGTCACCCTGGGTGCCAGCGTGATCGCGCTTCCGCTGCTGCCGCTTCTGCCGATCCCGCCGCCCCGGGCCTGGCCGTTCCTGCTCGCTTCGATCGTCATCCATGTCGGCTACTACGCGACGTTGATCGGTACCTATCGCCATGCCGATCTTTCGGTCGGTTACCCGCTGATGCGGGGCACCGCGCCGTTGCTGGTCACGCTGGCCGGTGTGTTCCTGCTCGGCGACCGTCCATCACCGGCGATGTGGACCGGCATCGTGCTGATCTGCGCCGGCGTGGTCAGCCTTTCACTGGCAGCCGGCCCTCGGCGACTGGCCGGTCGGGCGACGGCCTACGCACTCGCCAATGCGTCGCTGATCGCTGCGTACACCCTGGTCGATGCCGCGGGCGCACGGGCCAGCGGCCACGCGGCGAGTTACGTGATGTGGATGTTCTTTCTCGAGGGACTGCCGTTCTCGGCGTTCCTGCTCTGGGGTCGCGGTCGGCCGTTCATCGACGCCGTGTGTGCGCGCTGGCGTGTCGCGCTGGCCGGAGGCGCCTGCTCGGCGGGGTCGTACGGCATCGCCGTGTGGGCGATGACCGTGGCGCCGGTCGGCGCGGTATCGGCGCTGCGCGAGACCTCGGTGGTCTTCGCCCTGTGCCTCGGGTCGTTGCTGCTCAAGGAACGTGTCGGGGCCGCCCGCTGGGCGAGTGTGATGATGGTGCTCGCCGGCGCGATCTCGCTCAGGGTCTAGTTGGCGCGGCGGCCGGCACATCCTGCACGGCCGGCACCTCGCGGGTCTGGAACTCGCCCGGCATCACCACCTCGAGCATCTCCACGTCCGGACTGTGCCCGATCTCCCGATGACGGATGCCAGATGGCTGGTGGACACACGATCCCGCCTCCAGGCGCACGATGCCCTGCCCTTCGTACTCGAATTCGATCCACCCCTTCAGCACGTAGACGAGTTGGAAGGTCGTCTCGTGCAGGTGCGGTTGACCGGAGAATTCGGCGCCTTGTGCAGCCCGGATCACGTGGGCGACCACGCGGCCGTCGGTGGCCTGCCGGACCCCCAGGTCGCGATACTCGAAGAAGGCGCGCAGGCCGCGCTCGAATCGGGCGTCCCGCGCGTGAGTGGCGACGAATCCTCGGCTGGTCATCGGTCTGTCCCCTCGTTGCGCGGACGTCGTGAGCCGGTCCGGTGATCGAACCATGCGGCGGCAAGGAACGACAACTCGCCGGCGTGGAACGCGATCGCGGCCAACGGGACCGAGGCGAGTTGCCACACCATCGTCGCGGCGGCCGCGGCGAGCCAGGTGGCCGCCAGATACGTCGCGGCGAGACGTCCGGACACCGGATGCCCGAACCGCCACGTCAGCAACGCGACCGCCGCGAGCACCATGACCCCCTTGATCGCCGCCATGCCGCGCAACAGGTAGGCCAGATCGGGATCGGCCGCGGCGGCACCACCCGGCTGCACGAGCGTGGCGGCCAGCGCGACGGCGACGATACAGCCGACGACGAGGATCACTCTGGGCGAATCACCCGCCGACCCGGTCCGCGTGGTCAGGCGGGTTCGTCGATCGATCGGAACGAAACTGGCGGCCATGATGAAGCTCCCGGGAACTGCAGGCCACTCGAAGCACAAGCCACTCGAAAGCACGCGAAATCGGTTCGATCCGACCTATCCGGGCAGCCAGGTGAACACCGCAACCCGCCGCGAATCCCGCAGTGCCCGCCACAACAGGCCGCGAAGACTGACGAACACGGCGAACACGAAGTCGGCCCGATCCCCGTCCTCTCCGTAGCCCGCCTGGTTCGGATCGGCATGTTCTGCTGCCGCGGCCACCGCAGCGCGGATCTGCCCGCCGGTCAGACGATCGCTGCCGAAACACATCCCCCGAGCGACATCCTCCGCGCATTGATGGCAGGCCGCGAGCAGGCTGTCAAGCTCGGCGATGACCACACGCAGGCCATCGGCGTCGAGCACGGTCCAACGGGTCTGCGCGTCCGTGCTTCGCTGCGGCAGCGAACCGGGTTCACCGGCCAGGAAACGGAGCGACTCGTGCCCGGGCAGCAGGTCCAGCAGATCGCGGACGATCTGGCCGAAGGTACCGTTGCGCGAACTCGCATGCAGTTCGCCGATCCGCGCATCGGGCCGGGGCTCGAGCGAGTCACCCGCCGCATCGATCGGAAAGGCGCCCAGCAGCGAATGGTGGGACATGGGTGTCGTGTCCACTCACCAGATCGACACCCGATCCTTCGGATCGCGCCACATCCGGTCGCCGGGGCGGATGCCGAAGGCCGCGTAGAACCCGTTGGTGTTCTGCGCCGGCGCGATCATCCGGTACACACCCGGCGGATGCGGATCGTTCGCGATCGTCTGTCGCTGGAAGTCCGCATTGGACTTGTCGGCCCAGTTCTGGCCCCAGGCCAGGAAGCAGCGTTGTTCGGGTGTGAAACCGTCGATCACACGCCGCGCGCCGGGATGGGACTTCAGGTGGCGCTGCAGGGCATCGTAGGCGAAGTTCAGGCCACCGATGTCGGCGAGGTTCTCGCCCGCGGTGAGATTGCCGTTCAGGCGCACGCCGGGCAACGCCTCGAACGCGGCGGCCTGGGCGATCAGGTTGCGCGATCGTTCGGCGAAGGCCCTGGCATCGATCGCGGTCCACCAGTCGCGCATCGCGCCCTTGGCATCGAACAGCCGTCCGGTGGCGTCGAAACCATGGGTCATCTCGTGGCCGATGACCGCACCCATCGTGCACATCTTGACCGCGACATCGGCCTTCGGAGCGTAGAACGGCGGCTGCAGGAAGGCGGCCGGGATCTCGATGGCGTTCCTGGTGCCGTCGTAGCCCGCGTTCACCACGGTCGGCAGGTTGTGGCGGGGATCGGCGAAACTGTCTTCGGCCACCGGTTTGCCGAGCCGCATCAGGTTACGCCGGCCGAGGAAGGTGTTCAGGCGCAGCAGGTTGCCGTGGTAGTCGTCGCGTCGCACGTCCACCGACGTGTAGTCGATCCACCGCTCCGGATACCCGACGGTGATGCGCATCCGGTCGAGCTTGTCGATGGCCCGGGCCCGCGTCGCGGGCGACAGCCAGGTGTTGCGCACGAGTCGGTTGCGGAACTCCTTGCGGATCAGCCCGACCAGGTGATCGACCTCCGCCTTGTCGTGGGCGGGAAAATAACGCGCGACATAAAGTCTCCCGAGCGGATGGCCGAGCAGGTTGGCCACCTCGGCGCCGACCCGCTGCGGCAGCGCGGCCATCTGCGTCTGCCCGGTCATCGCCTTGATCAGTCCGGCCTGCAGATCCATGAAGCCGGGACTCAGGTAGGGAACGGCCCGACGCAGCACCTCCCACTTCAGGAAGTCCCGCGTGTCCTGCAGCGGATACTGCGCCAGCATCGCGTTGCGTTCCTCGAGCGCCGCCCCCTCTACGACCAGCACCTCGCCGCGCGCGGGCAGGCCCATCGCCTGGAACATCGACTCGACGTCGACATTGCCCAGCAGCGTCTTCAACGCCGCGAAGGACATGCGCCTGACGACGTTGTGCGGATCCCTGGCCCGCTCGGGAGTGACCCGTTTGGCGGCCACGCGGGTCTCCATCTCGAGCACCTTGGCGGCCCGTGCGCCGGCGTCCTGCGCCGGGACGCCGGCCATCACCAGGGCGTCGGTGATGTAGCCGAGGTATGCCGAGCGCACGCCGGCCCGCTCGGGAGCCAGGTAATCGGCGGTCGACGGCAACGCGAGTTCACCGTCGACGACGGCCACGATGTAGCGCGTGGGGTCCTCGAGATCCGGTATCACGCCGGCGCCGAGCAGGACCGTGCCGTTGTGGGTGATGCCGAGCTGCCCGATCATCCGCGCCAGCGCGGCCGCGTCGCCGATGCCGTCGATCCGGGTCCACAGCGGCTTAACCGGCTCGGCGCCCAGCGACTGCCGATGCGCGACGTCCATGCCCGAGGCATAGAAGTCGCCGACGAGCTGCAGCGCGCTGCCGCGCGTCGCGCCAGGACTGCGCGCCATCGCGTCGCCGAGCAGATCGGCCACCTGATCCTCGACGTGTTTGACCATCGGGATCACGCCGCTGACGTACGGCCGGTCGGCCGGAACCGTCGCTGCATCCAGCCAGCGGCCGGCCGCGTGGCGCGGGAAGTCCTGGCCGGGTGTCACCGCGACGTCCATCTTCGACGGATCGAACGACAGCGGAAAGCCGAAGTTGCTGCCCGCGGGTGCGGTCCGCCCAGGAGCTTGTGTGTTGTCCGCCGCATCACCGGGTGTCAGGAAGCCCGCGCCCAGCGTCGCACACGCGAGTGCGATCAGTCGATGGATCCATCGGCGATCAGTCATCGGAGTCGTCCTGTCGGAATTCAGTGCTCGACCTTGGCCCGCAGGCTCTTGACCTCGGACCGTACCCCCTTGGCCTGCAGCCGCCGCCGCTTCGACGCCAGGGTCGGTCGGGTCTTGCGACGCACCTTCGGTTCGACGGAAGCCGCATCGACGAGACGCTGCAGCCGCGACAATGCTTCCGCCCTGTTCCGTTCCTGCGAACGCGAGGTCTGCGCCTTGATGACGATCACCCCGTCATCGTTGAGGCGCTGATCGGCACGCTGCAGCAACCGCTGCTTGATCGGATCGGGCAACGAGGATCGGCGGATATCGAAGCGGAGCTGTACCGCCGAGGACACCTTGTTGACGTTCTGCCCGCCGGGTCCCTGGGCGCGGACGGCGATGAACTCGATTTCGTCGACCGGTATCGTCGGGGTCATGGAATCGGACTTCGGTGAATCCGTCGCCGCTCAGGGATTCACGGACCGAGCGCGGCGTCCCGGACCTCTAGTCTTGCGCCGAATCGAGCGCAGCCCTCGCCGCGCGTTTGCCGATCGAACGCAGTCGCGCGATCGCCTGGACCTGACCCGACCGGGGAGTCGCCTTCTGCTGCTCCCAGTTGTAGATCGACTGCGGACTGACGCTGAGCAGCCGCCCGAGCTCGGGTGCCGAGAGTTCGAGGCGGGCGCGCAGCGATCGCAGCCCGGCCGCGGAGAAACGGACACCCGCGTCGGACGTATCCGCGGCGGCATCACTCGTCCGGCCCGAACCCTTCGATACCGCCTTGCGCAGCAACTTGTTCTGCTGCTCGAGTGTCCTCACCTGGCGCTTGAGCGAGGCGATCTCGTGGCGGTGCTGGATCGTCGCTTTCCGCACGACCTGAAGATGGGTGCGGATCTCCTTGCGCGCAACGCGCTGGATCTCGCTCTTGATGGCAGTGGCGACTGCGGACACGGAACACTCCAATGCGGCGGCGCTCGGCCGGCCGGGAATTCGCACAGGCCCGATTCTAGCCTTCGCCGGTCGGCGCGGTTCAATTGCCTGGGTCGTCCCGAAACCCGTACGTCGGCCGCCCGGTGGTCGTCCGTCGTGGGCGAAACACGTCAGACGAACCGGCGCGGACAAGGGGTTCGGTGGTACAATAGCGAGTGTCTATTGCATGAGCCGCATCGCAAGTCTGCGACGCATCCCTCGCGCCGACACTGTCGGGCCTCGTCTCTTCCCTTGCAGCGGCTCGTGCCGCTGATCCGAAGTCACCGATCGTCTCCGGCACGCAGCAAGCGACTTGCGGGCCGACCGCAGCCTCGTCGATGCCGCGCGACGCGACCCGCGTGCGCCGGCCCGGCCGGCCGCGACCGACTCGCCCGATTCAGCAAACCGGAGATCTGTGCATGGCCAAGGAAGAACTGATCGAAATGAACGGTGTCGTCAACGAGATCCTGCCGGACTCGAGATTTCGCGTGACACTCGACAACGGACACCAGCTGATCGCCTACACCGGCGGCAAGATGCGCAAGCATCACATCCGCATCCTGGCGGGTGACAACGTGTCGCTCGAACTGTCGCCCTATGACTTCTCGAAGGGCCGGATCACCTACCGCCACCTGAACGGCCGCGGCGGGCCGGCGCCGCGCTCGCCGCGCCGCTGAACAGAGGCGAAGACCTCACCACATGCCGGGCCGACCGTCGGTCAGGCGCGGTACTTCGGTCCGTAGACCGGGAAACCCCGGCACAGATCCGTGACCTGACCCGCGACGCGCGAGATCACCGATTCGTCGTCGGGTCGATCCAACACGTCGGCCATCAGATTGGCCACCCGCTGCGCCTGCGCGACCCCGAATCCGCGCGTGGTCATCGCCGGCGCGCCGATCCGGATGCCGCTGGTGACGAACGGCTTTTCGGGGTCGTTCGGAATCGCGTTCTTGTTGACCGTCATGTGGGCCCTGCCGAGCACCGCTTCGGCCGCCTTGCCGGTGATCCGCTTGGCCCGCAGATCGAGCAGGAACACGTGGCTGTCGGTGCCTCCCGAGACGATGCGCAGGCCGCGCGCGGCCAGTGTCTCGGCCATCGCCCGCGCATTGGCCTTGACCGCCTTCTGGTAGTCCTTGAATTCCGGTGACATCGCTTCCCTGAACGCCAGGGCCTTGGCGGCGATCACGTGCATCAGGGGCCCGCCCTGGATCCCCGGGAAGATCATCGAGTTCAGCGGCTTCTCGAACTCGGCGCTCGACAGGATCAGGCCGCCGCGCGGCCCACGAAGGGTCTTGTGGGTGGTGCTGGTGACGAAGTGGGCGATTCCGACCGGACTGGGATATTCACCCGCGGCGACCAGTCCGGCGTAGTGCGCGATGTCGACCAGCAGCCAGGCGCCGTGGCGATCGGCGATGTCGCGCAGCCGTTGCCAGTCGATGACGCGGGAATACGCCGACGCGCCGGCGACGATCATCTTCGGCTTGTGCGCTTCGGCGAGTTCGGCAACCTGGGCGTAGTCCAGCAGTTCCGTGTCCGGCTCCAGGCCGTAACTCACGCTGTTGTACAACTTGCCGCTGAAGTTCACCGACGCGCCGTGGGTCAGGTGTCCGCCGTGAGCGAGCGACATGCCCAGGATCGTGTCGCCCGGCTTGAGCATCGCCATGTAGACCGCGGCATTCGCCTGGGATCCGGAATGCGGCTGCACGTTCGCGTACTCGGCCTTGAACAGCGCCTTGGCGCGATCGATCGCCAACTGTTCGGCGACGTCGACATGTTCACAACCGCCGTAGTAGCGCTTGCCCGGGTAACCCTCGGCGTATTTGTTCGTCAGCACCGACCCCTGGATCCGCATCACCTGCGGACTCACGTAGTTCTCGGAGGCGATCAGTTCGACGTGGTCCTCCTGGCGCTGCAGCTCGGCGCGCATCGCCTGCCAGAGTTCCGGATCGACGTCGGCAATCTGCTTCTCGGGATCGAACATGCTTCGCTCCAGCAACGGGTGGCCCGATTGTAGGGAGCGCGACGCTCACGCGGCATCAGTTCTGTTCGATGACGTCGAAAGAATTCCCTATGACTGCACACGACCGATCGATCCGATGGCGGCTGCGCCGACCAACCTTCGGCGCCGCGGGAAATCTTGTCGCCGGAGTGCAGGCGTCGCAAAATCCGGGATCGCCGACCGTATCGAGTGAACGGGCCATGCCCACCAGCCGAGTCCCGATGGCCCGTCCGCTGAAAAATGCCACTCTCCGTCAGCTGGTGACGTTCCACACGCTGGCCCGGCTCGGCAGCGTCTCGCGGACGGCGGAGGAACTCAGCCTGACGCAGCCGGCGGTCTCGTTGCAGCTCGGCATCCTCGAGGAATCCGCGGGCACCCCGCTGTTGCAGCGCGGCGCGCGCGGCGTGCGCCTCACCGACGCCGGCAAGCTGCTCGCATCGTACGCGGACCGGATGATCACGCTCTGGCAGGAGGCCGGCGAGGCGATGGCGGCGCACCGCGGCCATGTCGCCGGCACGCTTCGGGTCGGCGCGGTCACGACGGCGGAGTACCTGGTGCCGCAGCTGCTGCTCGACTTCGCGGGTGAACACGAGCAGATCGGTGTCAAGCTGAGTGTCGGCAATCGGGCCGACATCATCCAGCAACTCGCCCGGCAGGACATCGACCTCGCGATCATGGGACGCCCGCCGGCGGAGCTTCGGGTCTCGGCGGCACCGTTCGCGCGCCACCCGATGTCCTTCGTCGCCGCCCCCGGCCACGGGGTGCTGGCCAGGACGCCGGTGGCGCTGGAGGACCTCGCCGAGGTCACGCTGCTGGTGCGCGAACGCGGCTCCGGGACGCGCACCGCGGTCGAGCAGTTGTTCAAGGCCGCGGGAATCGAGATGAAACTCGGCGCCGAGCTGTCGAGCAACGAGGCGATCAAGCAGATGTGCGCGGCCGGCTTCGGCATCGCGTTCATCTCCCTGCACGCCTGTGTGCTCGAACTTCAGTCCGGGGTGCTGGTGCCGCTGCCGATCGCCGGTCATCCGATCGAACGCGAGTGGTACGTGATCACCCTCGAAGACCGACCGCTGCCCGCGGCGGCTAAGGCCTTCTCCGATTTCCTGAAGGCGCAGGGCCAAGCCCGAGTCGACCACCGGCTCAAGGGCCAGGCGGTCCCGTCCGCCAACAAGACGCCGACCAGATCGGGCAGCGCCGCATCCGGCGGCCAGGCGGACCGGAAGCGGGCGAACAAGGACACACCGACGTAGCATCCCGGCGCCCACCGGTCAGGCGGTCACATCAGCCGGTCGCGCCGAGACCGGCCGCCGCGCAGCCGATCGACAGCAGAACGGCCGAGCGCACCTCGTCGTCGTCGCCGCTGCGCAAGCGCTTCAGCAGCTGCACCTGCTCGCGGCTGACCTGGTTCATCGTCTGCAGCCGCCTCGCCAGGCGCCGGCGATGCTGCGGGAAACGTTCGGCGAGTTCACCGGCGTCGGTCACTTCGAGCACCATCGCCCGCGTGCGGCGGTATTCGGCCTCGATGGCGCCGAACACCGCCGCGCCGGCGGCGCGATCCGACACCAGACCGGCGAACTCGCGGGCGATGTCGAGATCGACGGTCAGCAGCGTCCTTTCGACTTCGTCGATGATCGTCCGAAACAGCCGGCACTCCTCGAACATGCGCTGCAGCAGCGCGAGCCCGCGGGTCTTGTGCACCTCGACGAAGCCGGCGAGCCCGCTGCCCAGGCCGTACCAGCCCGGAATGACGTGGCGGTTCTGGGACCATGCAAACGCCCAGGGGATGGCGCGCAGTCCCCCCAGGCTCGCCATCGGCACGGGCCGGACCGGTCCGGATCCGATGTTCAGCATCGACATCTCGTCCAGCGGACTCGCTGCCTGCAGATACGAGACCAGCTGCGGCATCTCCAGCAAGCGACGGTAGGCGGTCCACGCCACGCCCGATATCGCCTCCATGGCTTCGTCGTATTCGTGGCTGGGGACCAGCGCCGCCTCGCGCTCTGACATCAGCATGTGCTGGAGCACCGAAGCGGCCAGCAGTTCCACCTGGTAATGGGCCGTGCCGCGGTTGGCGTACTTGGCCGACACGACCTCGCCCTGGTCGGTCACCCGGAAGCCGCCGCGGATCGACCCCGCCGGCAAGGCTGCGATCGCCCGTCCGGTGGGCGCTCCCCCGCGACTGACGGATCCGCCGCTTCCGTGGAAGAACGCGATGTGCACACCGAGCGAATCGCCCAGCCGGGTGAGCGCCGCCTGTGCCTTGTACAGTTCCCAGTGCGCGGTGAAGTAGCCGCCGTCCTTGTTCGAGTCGGCGTAGTCGATCATCACTTCCTGGACGTTGCCCTGGGCACGCACCGAGCGCTGGACCAGGGGCACCTGCAGCAGATCCGCCAGCAACAGATGCGCCCGCCGCAGATCGGCGACCGTCTCCAGCAGCGGAACCACCGCAAGCACGCATCGTTCGACCGCGGGGCCATCGTGGAAGAGCCCGGCGTGTTTCGCCACCAGGTAGGCCGCCAGTACGTCGGCCACCGAGTGCGTCCCACTCAGCACCAGCGAGGCGACCGCATCCCGATGGCCGTGGCGGCGCATCTCGGCCACGGTACAGAAGGCGGCGAACGTCTCCCGTGCCTCCTCGGACAGCCGATCCGGATCGTCCCAGACCGTGCCGGCCGTACGCGGCACAGCCAGTTCCTCCAGCAGCCACTCGCGCCACGCGGTCGAGTCGGTGGAAGGGGAGTCGACGCCGGGACGCTCGAGCCGCCAGACTTCGGCCAGCGCGGCATGGATTCGATGACTGTTCTCGCGGATGTCGAGCCGCGCCGTGGCGAACCGGAAGCAGCGCACTTCGCGCAGCAGCGGCGCAACCAGCGCGCGGGCGAGCGGCTCGGCACCCGCGTCGGCCAGCGCCCCGTGCATCAGCTCGAGGTCGGCGATCAGATCGTCGGCGGACTCGTAGCCTCGCGCCGACGCCGGCTCGCGCCGCTCGAGGGATTCGAGGTTGGCCTCCACCCGCAGCCGCATGCAGACGAGGTACTGCCGGAAAAGTTCACCCGGATTGCGCGCGACGATCACCGCACCCCGGCCGCTGGCCTGCAGTTCGGCGTCCAGGCGCGCACGGAACTCGCGAGGCAAGGCGAGCGCCCGCTCGCTGATGCTCAGATCGCGCGCCAGATCGGTCAATCGCTGGTGATAACGCTCCAGGCTCGCACGCCGCAGCCGCCACAACACATCGCGGGTGACGCGGCTGGTGACGAACGGGCTGCCGTCGCGGTCGCCGCCGATCCAGGACCCGAACGTGAACACGTTGGGCAACTCGAGCGCCTCGCCCGGGAACTGCCGCGCGAACGCCGACTCGATGCGCGCGTGGAGCCGGGGCACGACGTCGAACAGGTTCTCGTCGAAGAAGTGCAGGCCCCACTCGACCTCCTGCTCGACCGTCGATTCGTCGAGCCTGAGTTCGCCGGTCAGCAGCAGCAGTTCGATCTCGTCGCGGATCGCCCCGTGCAGTTCCTCGCGTTCACGCGGCGTCCAGCGCGGCGATTCGAGGTCGTAGAGCTTCCGGTAGATGCGCCGGTGCCGCTCCAGCACGGTCACCCGGCGCGCCTCGGTCGGATGGGCCGCGATCACCGGGCGCACCCGCAGACGGGCCAGGGCCTGGCGGACCTGGGCGGCGTTCAGACCCTGGTCCGCCGCCAGCCTGAAGACGAACGCGAAGGTTCCCATCACTTCGGCGTGCCCCCGTTGCCGCTCGACTTCGCGGCGACGGCGCATGTCCCGGTTCTGTTCTGCGATCGACAGCAGCTGGAACCAGATCACCTGCGCCTGGAGCGTACGCGCGAGCAGCCGGGTGTCGACCGGGCCGATCGGCTCGTCGCCCCGGATCATCCGTGCGGCGTCCGGTTCGTGACGGTCGAGCACGTCGAGCAGCGCCGAGCGGAGCAGCTCGGCGCGGCTCAACGAATCGGCGGATTCGATCGATGCCGCGTTCTCCTCGGCATCGATGAGGTCGGCGAGTTTCATGGCCCGCGATTCGGTTCAATGGATCGTGGCCAGCGCCTGCCGCACGGCCTGCCCCTGCCCGCCGATCTCGCCGATCACCCGCGTGACGTAGGCGATCACGGGCTAACTCACCAGATGCTGCGGATCACCTCGAGCCCAGCATTCGATGTTGTCGATGAGCTGGTCCGCCAGGAACTGCATGGCTCCATCGGAGGCCCAGGCGACGTGAGGCGTCAGGATGAAGTCGGGACGCCGCACGTCGAGCAGCGGATGACCGTCCCTTGGCGGCTCGGTGGTCAGGACGTCGAAGCCGGCGCCGGCGATCAGGCCTTCGTCGAGTGCCCGGATCAGGGCCTGTTCGTCGACCAGCCCGCCTCGCGACGTGTTGATCAGCAGGGCCGAGCGTTTCATCCGCTTCAGCCGCTCGTAGCCGATCAGATTGCGGGTCGCGGGGGTCAGCGGGCAATGCAACGACAACACGTCGCTGCGCTCGATCACCTCGTCGAACGGGGTGAACTCGACACCCGGCGCCTTCGGCGGGTCATGGTCGGCGAACAGCACCTTCATGCCGAATCCGCGCGCGATCGCCGCCGTGCCCTGCCCGATCGCTCCTTCACCGACGATGCCGATCGTCGAGCCGTGCAGGTCACCGATCGGATGCGTGAAGAAGCAGAACTGGTCGGACTGCTGCCAGACCCCGGCCTGCACGTCGGCGCGATACGCGAGCAGATTGCGCCGCAACGCCAGGATCAGCGCGAACGCGTGTTCCGGCACCGTATGCACCGCATAGTTGCGGATGTTCGCAACCGCGATCCCGTGCTCGCGGCAGTAGCCGACGTCGATCACGTCGTAGCCGGTGGCCGCGACGGCGATCATCTTCAGCTGCGGCAGCCGCTGCAGCGAATCGGCGCGCAGCGGCACCTTGTTGGTGATCGCGACCGTGGCGCCAGCGAGGCGATCGAGCAGCTGGTCGGCCGCGGTCTTCTCGTACTCGACGTAGCTCTCGGCGCAGGCCGGCTTGCGGACCGTCGCCTTCAGCGAGGCGCGATCGAGGAAGACGACTCGATGCCGGGCCATCGTCACATGCCACCGGTGGTGCCCGTGGCGGCCGATTCGTTGGCGCGCCACCAGCGTTGTGCGGCGGCGACTCCCGACCCCGGTTCCAAGGCGACCCCGCAATCGATCATCGCCATCTCGGCACCGCCCAGCGCCGACAGCAGCATCAGTTCATTGCAGTCGCCCAGGTGCCCGATCCGGAACACCCGGCCGGCAACCTTCGACAGCCCTGCACCGAGCGACAGGTTGTAGCGGCGGAAGGCGCGATCGATCACCTTCGCTCCGTCGATCCCCGACGGCACGACGATCGCCGACACCGTGTCCGATTGCCATTCGGGCCGCTTCGCACACAGGCTCAGGTTCCAGCCCGCGTGCACCGCGGCACGCACGCCACCGGCCAGGTAGGCGTGCCGCCTGAACACGTTCTCCAGCCCCTCCTCCTCGAGGATCGCCAGCGACTCCTTCAGTCCGTACAGCAGCGGCAGTGCCGGCGTGTACGGAAAGTAGCCGTTCTCGTTCTGCGCCAGCATGTCCAGGTAGTCGAAGTAGCACCTCGGCAGGTTCGCGGTCCCGCGCCGGGCCTGCAGTGCCTTCTCGCTGACGCAGGTCACCCCGAGCCCGGCCGGCAGCATCAGCCCCTTCTGCGAACCGGTGATGCAGACGTCGACCTCCCACTCGTCCATCCGGAAGTCGATGGACGCCAGCGAACTGACCGCATCGACGAACAGCAGCGCCGGATGCCCGGTCTCACGCATCACCTGGCGGATCGCCGCCACGTCCGACGTCACCCCGGTGGCCGTCTCGTTGTGTGTCACCAGCACCGCCTTGATCCGGTGCCCGCGATCGGCGGCCAGCGCGTCCCGATACCGTTCCACCGGCGCGCCTTCGCCCCATTCGCATTCCAGGATCTGCACCTCCAGCCCCAGCCGGCGGCACATGTCCGCCCAGAGGTGCGAGAACTGCCCGAACCGGGCGATCAGCACGGTGTCGCCGCTGGACAGGCAGTTCGTCAGCGCCGCTTCCCAGCAGCCGGTACCCGATGACGGGAACAGGAAGGTCGTGCCTGTGGTCGTCTTGAACACCTTCTTCAGTTCACGCAGGCAGTGCAGCGTCAACTGCGGGAAACGCGGCGACCGGTGATCCTCCATCGAGACCACCATCGAGCGCAGCACCCGATCCGGAATGTTCGTCGGACCGGGTACGAAGAGACCGTTGCGACCCGCCATCGTGCTGCTCCTCCGTCTGTGGGCCTCACTACCCGTCCGGCGTCGACGCACTGGAGCCGACGGTGATCGAGGCTGCTGACAGCCGGACTCGGGGAGGCCGGAGCTGTCACTCGTACGACTCGAGGGAGTCTAGGAAACCAGGCGCGGCTTGACCAATCAGTTCTTCTGGCGTCCGGCCAAAGAAAGACCAATGGGTCGGGTGGACGATCCGGCCTTAGCATTCGTCGCCTCGCCCGTCGAAAAACAAAGGACCTGGAGACATGGCCTCCGACATCGAAATCGCCCAGCAAGCCCGCCCGCGCCGCATCACCGAACTGGCGCGCGACCGGCTCGGCATCGCCGACGACCATCTCGAGCCCTACGGGCACTACAAGGCGAAGCTGTCGCTCGAGTACGTCGACAGCCTGAAGGATCGGCCCGACGGCAAGCTGGTGCTGGTCACCGCGATCAGCCCGACGCCGGCCGGCGAGGGCAAGACGACGACCACGGTCGGCCTGGGTGACGCACTCAACCGGATCGGCAAAAAGGCGATCGTGTGCCTGCGCGAGCCCTCGCTCGGGCCGGTGTTCGGCATGAAGGGCGGCGCGGCCGGGGGCGGGTACGCGCAGGTGGTGCCGATGGAGGACATCAACCTGCACTTCACCGGCGACTTCGGGGCGATCGCGCTGGCCAACAACCTGCTGGCCGCGATGATCGACAACCACATCCACCACGGCAACGAGCTCGACATCGACGTGCGCCGCATCAGCTGGAAACGGGTCGTCGACATGAACGACCGGGCGCTGCGCGAGATCACCGTGAGCCTGGGCGGGCCGGCCAACGGCTATCCGCGCCAGGACGGCTTCGACATCGTGGTCGCCTCCGAGGTGATGGCGATCTTCTGCCTGGCCGATTCGCTGGCCGACCTCAAGCAGCGGCTGGGCAACATCGTCGTCGGCTACACCCGGGCGCAAAAGCCGGTGACCGCACGCGAGCTGAAGGCCGACGGCGCGATGACGGTGCTGCTCAAGGACGCACTCAAGCCGAACCTGGTGCAGACGCTGGAGAACAACCCGGCGATCCTGCACGGGGGGCCGTTTGCCAACATCGCCCACGGCTGCAACTCGGTGATCGCGACCCGCGCCTCGCTCAAGCTGGCCGACTACGTGGTCACCGAGGCCGGCTTCGGCGCGGACCTGGGCGCCGAGAAGTTCATCGACATCAAGTGCCGCAAGGCCGGCCTGAGGCCGGACGCGGTGGTGATCGTGGCGACGCTGCGCGCGCTCAAGTACCACGGCGGGGTCGAGGTCAAGGAGCTCAACCGCGAGGACCTGAAGGCGCTCGAGCGCGGCATCGTCAATCTCGAGCGGCACGTGCGCAACATCCGCGAGCAGTTCAACCTGCCGTGTGTCGTGTCGGTCAACCACTTCACGTTCGACACCGACGCCGAACACGCGCTGCTGCGCGAGAAGATGGCCCCGCTGGGGGTGCCGGTGATCGTGGCGCGGCACTGGGCCGAGGGCGGCAAGGGTGCCGAGGAGGTCGCCCGTGCGGTGGTGGGCATCGTCGAGGGCGCCGCGGACAAACCCGCGATGCGTTTCACCTACGAGGAGTCCGCGCCGCTGCTGGACAAGATCGGTGCGATCGCCCGCAAGATCTACGGCGCGGCCGGGGTCACCTGCGCGGCCAAGGTCGCCCGGCAGATCCGGGCCCTCGAGGACGCCGGCTACGGCCACTATCCGGTCTGTGTCGCCAAGACCCAGTACTCGTTCTCGACCGACCCGACCGCACGCGGCGCCCCCTCCGGGCACACGATCGACATCCGCGAGGTCCGGCTGGCCGCCGGCGCCCAGTTCATCGTCATGGTCTGCGGCGACATCATGACGATGCCCGGCCTGCCCAAGGTGCCCTCGGCCGAGAAGATCGACCTCGGCGCCGACGGCAAGGTCGTCGGCCTGTTCTGATCCCTCCGGGCGACCGGCGGCGACGGCCGCGGGCTCCCCGGTATTCGCCTGTGCGGAGACTCCGATGAAGAAACTGCTCTACCAGCTCGACACCGACCCGCATCCGGCGGTGTTCGACAATGTCGTCGCGTACGACGGCGGCGCCGACCACGTGATCGGCTACGGCGGCGTGACACCGGCCAACGTCGGCGTGATGGTCGACGGCACGATCTTCACCCGAGCGCCGAAGGACAAGAAGTCCACGGCGATCTTCATCGGTGGCAGTTCGATGGCCGACGGCGAGGCGCTGCTGGCGGCGGTGCAGAAGAAGTTCTTCGCGAACTTCCGGGTCTCGGTGATGCTCGACAGCAACGGCTCGAACACCACCGCGGCCGCGTGTGTCGCCTGGCTCGCCCACGGCCGCTCGCTCGCCGGCCTGCGCGCGGTCGTGCTCGCCGGCACCGGACCGGTCGGCCAGCGCGCCGCCGCGCTGCTCGCGCGCGAAGGCGCGCGGGTGACGATCACCTCGCGCGACGGTGTCCGGGCGAAGCAGACCGCCGACGCGGTCGGCAAGCGGTTCTCGGTCGAGCTCGATGCGGCCGGCGCGGCGGACGAAGCCGCCCGCGCCGCCGCGATCTCGGGTGCGCAGATCGTGGTCGCCACCGGCGCCGGCGGCGTCTCGCTGCTGGCCGAATCACACTGGCGTGATGCCGAAGGCCTGCAACTGCTGTCGGACGCGAACGCGACCCCGCCGCTGGGCATCGAAGGCGTCGACATGATGGACAAGGGCAAGGTCCGCCACGGCAAGACGGTCTTCGGTGCGATCGGCTTCGGTGGCCTGAAGATCGGCCTGCAGCGCGCCTGCGTCGCCAAACTCTTCGAGCAGAACGACCTGGTGCTCGATGCCGAGGAGATCTATGCAATCGCCAAGTCGATGGTCGGTTGATCGCTCGGCCGAGCGACCGATCGAGTATCCGGGAGACGAATGATGCTGGACGACCGGACCGTCGAGGCCTTCCTCGATCAGCTCGCCAGTTCGCAGCCGACACCGGGTGGCGGCAGCGCGGCCGCCGTGATGGGCGCAACCGGCGCGGCGCTGCTGTCGATGGTCGGCAATCTCACCGCCGGCAAGAAGGGTCACGAGGCGGTCGACGCGCAGGTGCGTTCGCTGCTGGTGGAGTCCGAACGTCTGCGCACCCGACTGCAGGGCCTGGTCGCCGAGGACGTCGCCGGCTTCGAGTCGCTGATGGCCGCCTACCGGCTGCCGAAGGACGACGATGTCGCGAAGGCGAGCCGCGCCCAGGCGATCCAGCGCGGCCTGAAGGCGGCCAGCGATGCACCGCTCGCGTGTGCGCGTGCCTGCGCGGAGGTGATCCGTCTGTCGCGGCAGGTGGCGGCGATCGGCAATCGCAACGTGATCAGCGATGCCGGGGTCGCGGTGCTGGCCGCCGACGCGGGGCTGCGCAGCGCGGTGCTCAACGTCGAGGTCAACGCGGGCGCGATCGGCGATCGCGACTATGTCGAGCGGACGCGAAGCGAGCTCGATGCCTTGCTGGCCGAGGCCGCGCCGATCGTCGACGCGGTGGTGGCCACCGTGCGACAACGGATGGCCGGCGGCTGAAACCTCGGCTGGTGTGTCGCCGACCGTTCGATTTCACCGGAACCGAAGAGGCCGACCGATGACCGCCCCACCCGCTCCCGCCGACGCCACCGCACTTGCCGATGCGATCGAACGCGGCGAACTGACCGCGGTGCGGGCGCTCGAGCAGACACTCGAACGGATCACCACCGACCCGAGGCCGATCAACGCGATCGCCAGCCTCGCGGCCGACGTCGGTCGTCGCCAGGCCGAGGCCATCGACGCCGAGATCGCCGCATGCCGCGACGACGCGGCACGACACGAACTGCGCGTGCGACGGCCGTTCCTCGGCGTGCCGCTGCTGATCAAGGACCTCGGCACCGCGGCGATCGACCTGCCCTCGCGCTTCGGCTCGCGGCTGAGCGGCGATCACGGCGTGTCCTGGGCGGTCGACTCGGCGGTGGTCGCGCGCTTCCGGCGCGCGGGGTTCGTGCTCTTCGGCCGCAGCACCAGCCCCGAGATGGGCATCAGCCCGAGCACCGAGGCGCTCGCCTACGGTGGCCCGACGCGCAACCCTTTCGAGCTCGATCATTCGGCCGGCGGCTCCTCCGGTGGTGCGGCCGCCGCGGTGGCCGCCGGCTGGGTCACGATCGGCCACGCCAACGATGGCGCCGGCTCGATCCGGATTCCGGCCTCGTGCTGCGGCCTGGTCGGCTTGAAGCCGTCGCGCGGACTGGTCCCGATGGGCCCGCTGGTCGGCGAGGGATGGGGCGGGCTCGCGGTCGAGAACACGGTCGCGAAGTCGGTTCGTGATGCCGCGATCGTGCTCGATGCGATCGCGGGCGCCGATCCGGGCGCGCCTTACGCGGCGCCGATGCCGCCGCGCACGTTCGTCTCGGCGATCAACGAGCCGTCACCACCGCGGCGCCGGATCGTGTTGTGCAACCGTTTCTTCGAAGGCGACCCGGTGGATCCGGAAGTCGCCGCCGCGATCGCCGCCTTGGCCGATCGACTCCGCTCGCTGGGCCACGACGTGATCGACGCGGCGCCACCGATGTCGACGCGCCAGGTGCTCGAACCGGTGATGCGGATCATCACCGCCGGCACCGCCGCGGTGGCGACCCATCTGTCGCACCAGCTCGATCGCCCGATCGTCGCCGACACGATGGAGCCGGCGACCCGCAGCGCGATCGACTACGGCCGCCGGCTCGACGCCCCCGGTTACCTCGACGCGGTGGCCGCGGTGCACACACTCGGGCGCCGCTTCGCCGCCTGGTTCGACGGCCATGACGCGCTGCTGACCCCGACACTGGCCGAACTGCCGACGCGCCTGGGCCGGTTCGCGATGCACTGGACCGACTACCTCGACTACCGGCTCGGGCCGGAAGGACTGTGGCGCTACAGCCCGTTCACCGCGCTGGCGAATGCAACCGGCGGCGCGTCGATCTCGGTGCCGGCGGGCCGAAGCGCGAGCGGGTTGCCGATCGGGGCGATGCTGACCGCGGGGATCGGCGCGGACGCGACGCTGCTGCAACTGGCCGCCGACCTCGAGGCGGCAGCGACCTGACCCAAGACCGGACGCCACCTGCTTCGTCGGCCACGCGCAAGGTCAAGGCTGGTAACAGCCGCCCGTCGCGTCATGGTGGATCGCGATCAGATCACCCCCGGCGCCACCCCAGATGTTGCCGCCGGTGACAATCAGGCAACCCTCACCCTTGTACAGAACCTGCATTCGACGGGCATCGTTGCCGAAATAGAGCGGGATCCAGCGCTTGCCCGTTTCGTAGGTGTGAAACCGATCCGGTGCGCGGCCCATCGTCTCCTGGATCTCGTCCATGTGCATGCCGATCTGGAGCTTGGCGAACGGGCTGCCGGTCCGAGGTTGTCCGGTCACCTCGCCGACGAACGAACCGTCCTTCGACTTGACCGACTGGGTGCCCGGGACGCCGCCGGAGGACGGGGACGGTGCCTGCGACTGGGCAGAGGATGACGATGGGGTCGATGCGCAGGCCGACAGCAGCCCGAACGAGACGGCCAGTGTGATTAACGCGAGTCGATTCATGATCTTCGATGCAGTTGCGTGGAGAAAAGAGCTTGGAGGAATCAGGCCAGCACCATACCAGTCACCCGGCGGCACGACGATCGCGTCGATACCCCAACCCTGGGCGCGGATGGTGTGTGCACACGAGCAGCCGTCACACCTCGATCGGTGGCGCCGCCTTCAGCACTTCCTCGATCGTCGTCTCGCCGGCCGCGATCTTCATCGCGCCCGCGAGACGCAGCGGCTTCAGTCCGCCTTTCATCGCCTTGCGCCGGATCGCGGCCAGGTCCGGCGTGCCGCTGATCACGCTCTTCAGTTCCTGCGTCATCAGCAGCAGTTCGTACAGTCCGCTGCGGCCCTTGAAACCGGTCATCCGGCAGTCGAGACAGCCGACCGCCTGGTAGACCGCCGCCGGTTTCTTCGCGGTGAACGGCTGGATCAGCCCGCGCCACTGGTCGTCGCTGACCTCCAGGCCCGATTCCTTGCACGCCGGGCACAACGTGCGCACCAGGCGCTGCGCCATCACGCCGATGATCGTCGCATTGACCAGGTAGGACGGCACACCCAGATCGAGCAGGCGCGTGATCGCCGAGGGTGCATCGTTCGTGTGCAGTGTCGACAGCACGAGGTGCCCGGTCAGCGCGGCCTGGATCGCCATCTCGGCGGTCTCCAGGTCGCGGATCTCGCCGACCATGATGATGTCCGGGTCCTGTCGCATCAGCGCGCGCACGCCGTCGGCGAACGACAGGTCGATGCCCGGCTGCACCTGCATCTGGTTGAAGGTCGGCTCGACCATCTCGATCGGGTCCTCGACCGTGCAGACGTTGACCTCCTCGGTCGCGAGCTGCTTGAGTGTCGTGTACAGCGTCGTCGTCTTGCCCGAGCCGGTCGGTCCGGTGACCAGCACGATGCCGTTGGGCCGCGCGGTCATCATGTTCCACAGCGCGAGCTCCTCGTCGCCGAAGCCCAGTTCCGCGAAATCGCGGACCAGCACCTCGGGATCGAAGATCCGCATCACCAGCTTCTCGCCGAACGCGGTCGGCAACGTCGACAGCCGCAGCTCGATCTCGCGACCGTTGGCGGTCCGGGTCTTGATCCGCCCGTCCTGCGGCCGGCGCTTCTCGACCACGTCCATCCGGCCGAGCAGCTTGATCCGGCTGGTCATCGCCGCCAGCACCGACGAGGGCACCTGGTAGACGTTGTGCAACACGCCGTCGATCCGGAAGCGGACGACGCCGAACTCGCGTCGCGGCTCGAGGTGGATGTCGCTGGCACGCTGGTCGAACGCGTACTGCCACAACCAATCGACGATCGTGACCACGTGCTGGTCGTTGGCGTCGAGGTTCTTGCCCGAGCGGCCGAGTTCGACCAGCTGCTCGAAGTTGCTCTGGTTGTTGATCGCCCCGCTCTTCTGCGCGTCGCGCACCGAGCGCGCGAGGCTGAAGAACTCGACGATGTATCGGTCGATGTCGTGCGGGTTGGCGATCACCCGCTTGACGTCCTTGCGCAGCAGCGACGAGAGCTCGTCGACCCAGTCGGTGATGAACGGCTGCGCGGTGGCGACGATCACCTCGCCGGGGCGCACGTCGAACGGCAGGATCCGGAAGCGGGTCGCGTACTGGCTCGACATCACGTCGGAGATGCGCGCGAAGTCGACCCGCAGCGGGTCGATGTGCACATACGGCAGTCCGACCCGGCCGGCGAACCACTCGGTCAGCGACTCCAGGTCGAGTGTGCGATGCGGCGGCTTGAGCGACTTCAGGCGCCGGTCGGCGATCGCCGACAGCGGATGACGATCGGCGGTCGACAGGCGGGCATAGGCGGCGATCTGCGCGCCGTCCTCGGCCCCGACCAGGCCGTCGGCGACCAGCGCGTTGGCGAGATCATCGATCCGGACCTTGCGACCCGGCTGGCCGATCGCGGCCGCCGGATGCAGGGCGACGTTGGCGCGAGCATTCATCCCGCCAAGTTACCAGCCGGGTGAACGCCGTCCGACCCGGCGCGGATGGACGGGCGATCAGATCGCGCAGACGGGGTTCCGGTGCCGCCGTGCCCGCGCCATCAGTGCACGCACCATCGGCCGTGCGTCGATGCCGTACCGGTCGCGCACCACCAGCATCCGTCGCAGCACCACGTCCCAGGCCACCTCGAGCGCCGGCCCGGACAGCGCGACCACGACCACGTTGCCGCTGGACGTCGGCGGCTGCAGCACCACGCGATCGTCGAACACCCGGCGCAGCCGACGCACGCTGCGCTCGCCGCTGGCGACATGGCCGAACAGGTTGACCACCAGCACGCCGGGATCGGCGAGCAGGCGCCGGCACTGGTGATAAAACGCCTCGGAATCGACGGTCGGCCCCCGTGCCGCGGCATCGTACAGATCGACCTGGATCACGCCGAAGCGCCCGGTCAGCGCCGGATCGGCGACGAACGCGAGAGCATCCCCTTCGACGACCGCAAGGCGGGCGTCGTCCGGCGGCAGTCGGAACCAGGTGCGCGCCGCGGCGATCACGTCGCCGGACAGGTCGACCGCGGTGGTGGCGGTGTCCGGCAGGTGCCGCCAGGTGTACTTGGTCAGCGAGCCCGCGCCGACGCCGAGCTGCAGCACCCGCGCCGGCGGTTCGAGCAGCAGCAACCAGGCCATCATCTGTTCGACATAGTCGACCACGATATCGAAAGGCTGCGCGATCCGCATCGCGCCCTGTACCCAGCGCGTGCCGAAGTGCAGGTAACGCAGACCGTTCTCCTCGGAGATCGTCAGGGCCCCGGCGGTCGCGGCGCGCGCCCCGCGCTCCGCGGACCTGCTGTTCGACCCCTTGCTCTTCGCAGAGCCGCTCTTCGTGGGCTTGTTCTTCACGGGCTTTCTTTTCGCGGCGCTTGCGCCCGGGACCCTTGTCGGCGTGGTCATCGACACACCGTGGCGGTCACGCCAGCACCGTGCGCACGGCCAGCCACGTGTCGCGTTTGCGCTCGAAGCTCAGCGACGCATGGGCAGGACTCGTCGAAGGCATCCGGAAGACCGCGAGACCGCGCGCCTCGAACCAGGGCGCGTGTCGCGCCGCGGTGGCCCCGTTGAACGCCACCGCGACGATGCCGGGCGCCTGCGCCAGCAACGCGTCGAACCCGTTGTCGACCGCGTCGCGGATCGCCGAGTCCAGGCTGCCCCGTCGTCGGCATGAACCGACCACGTCCCACAATGCGATCCGGCGTGCACGCAGCCGCTGCAATCGATCCGGATACGGCAACGGGACCAGCGCTTCGTCGATGACCGCGCCGATGATCGGCCAGAACTGGTTGCGCGGATGGGCGTAGTACTGGCCGGCGGCCAGCGAGGCGACACTCGGGAAGCTGCCCAGCACCAGCAATCGCGCGTCGCGTGAGACGACCGGAGCAAAGCCGCGCCGCATCGGGTCGGCCGATGGATCACCTGCTCGCATCATCGGCGCCCCACCGATGGCCGGCACGATCCGCGACCCGGACGCCGCCGCGGGTGCAACCGCGGCGGGCCCAATCGCGACGGATCGCGACCTCTGCCCTGGCACGGCCGCCGCGCCGTTCACGCCCTGCCGGGCGCGAGCAGCATCCGGTTCATCCGCTCGACGAATCCTGCGGGATCCTCGAGCTGCCCGCCCTCGGCGAGCAGCGCCTGGTCGAACAGCAGTCGCGACCAGTCGTCGAAGTGATCGTCATCCGCGGCGAAGCGCTCGACCAGCGGGTGGCGCGGATTGACCTCGAGGATCGGCTTGCGCGGCGGCGCGGCCTGCCCGGCCTGCTTGAGCATCCGCTCGAGTGTCGCGCTGATGTCCCCCTCGTCGGAAACCAGGCAGGCGGCCGAGTCGGTCAACCGGGTCGTCGCCCGCACTTCCTTGACCGAATCACCGAGCGCCGACCTGATCCGTTCCATCAGGTCGCGGGACTCGCCGGCGACCTGTTCGGCGGCCTTCTTCTCTTCCTCGTCCTCGAGCGCGCCGAGGTCGACCCCGCCGCGTGCGATCGACACCAGCGGCTTGCCGTCGAACGCATCGAGAAACGACAACATCCACTCGTCGACACGATCCGACAGCAGCAGCACTTCCACGCCCTTCTTGCGGAAGATCTCCAGGTGCGGACTGCGGCTGGCGGCCGCGTGGGTCTCGCCGGTCACGTAGTAGATCTTGTCCTGGCCGGTCTTCATCCGCGCGACATAGTCGGCGAACGACACCGTCTGCGCGGGTGAACCGTCCGCGGTCGACGCGAACCGCAGCAGCTTCGACAGCCGCTCGCGGTTGCCGAAATCCTCGCCGAGCCCCTCCTTGAGCACCTGCCCGAACTCGCGCCAGAAGCTCGCGTACTTGTCCTTGTCGTTGTCGGCGAGTTCCTCGAGCATCGACAGCACCCGCTTGGTCGAACCCTCGCGGATCGCGCGGACGTCGCGACTCTCCTGCAGGATCTCGCGCGAGACGTTCAGCGGCAGGTCGCTGGAGTCGATCACGCCGCGCACGAAACGCAGGTAGACCGGCATCAGCTGCTCGGCATCGTCCATGATGAACACACGGCGCACGTACAGCTTGATGCCGTGCCGGTTCTGCCGGTCCCACAGGTCGAACGGCGCCTTCGCCGGCACACACAGCAGCTGGGTGTACTCGGTCCGGCCCTCGACCCGGTTGTGCGTGAAACACAGCGGCTCGTCGGCCTCGTGGGTCAGGCTCTGGAAGAAGGTCTTGTACTGCTCGGGGGTGATGTCGGCCTTCGGCCGCGACCAGAGCGCGCTGGCCTGGTTGACCGTCTCCCATTCGTCGGTCAGCTTGTGTTCGCTCTTGTCCGCATCCCACTCCTCCTTGCGCATCGCGATCGGCAGCGACACGTGGTCGGAATACTTGCGGACGATCTCGCGCACCTTCCAGCCGGACAGCAGTTCGCCGAGTTCGGCCGCCTGTTCTCCGTCGCGCAGGTGCAGGACGACGGTCGTGCCGCGCCGGGTGATCTCGGCCGGTTCGATCGTGAACTCGCCGCTGCCGTCGGATTCCCAGTGCACACCCTCGGCGGCCGGCGCGCCGGCGCGCCGCGTCAGCACGGTGACCCGGTCGGCGACGATGAACGACGAGTAGAAGCCGACCCCGAACTGTCCGATCAGCTGCGAGTCCTTGGCCTGGTCGCCGGAGAGTTTGGAGAAGAACTCGCGTGTGCCCGAGCGGGCGATCGTACCCAGGTGGTCGATGACTTCCTGGCGCGACATGCCGATGCCGTTGTCGGCCACCGAAATCGTCCGCGCGGCGCGATCGACCTCGATCCGGATCCCGAGTTCTGGATCGCTCTCGAACAGGCCGGGCTGGTCGATCGCCTCGAAGCGCAGCTTGTCGCAGGCATCCGAGGCGTTCGAGATCAGCTCGCGCAGGAAGATCTCGTGGTTGCTGTACAGCGAATGGATCATCAGCTGCAGCAGCTGCTTGACTTCGGTCTGGAATCCGAGTGTTTCCTTCATGGCCGTTTTGTGATCGATTGGTCCGACGACTGCGATGGATCGATGCGGCGGCCGTCGACCGCTGCACCGGTTGGCGCCCACGGGCGCCGCGACGGGCCGCGGCGAACACCCGCCGCCGGCCCAGGCGCGATTATGGGGGCAATCCCCGCGCTTTCAAGCCGGCGCGCTGCTTGCGCCCCGGCCGGCCCCGTCGAGGGTGCGCGCCAGCCGGTCGAGCATGCGGGCGTTCAGCGTGCTCGCCACGTTGAAACGCAGCCAGCTGCTCGGTCGCTGGTCGGGCAGGAAAAGGCTGCCCGGCGCGAGCAGGAAACCGGCATCGAGCATCGTGCGCGCGACCGGATTGGTGTCGACACCCGCATCCGCCCAGACGAACATGCCGGCCTGCGGCGCGGCGAAGGGCACCAGCCCCAGGCGTTCGAGGGCCCGCAGCACCGGATCCCGGGTCTCGGCCAGCCGCTCGCGCAGCCGCTGCTGATGACGCCGGTAGTGCCCCTCGGACAACACCCGGTAGACCACCCGCTCGCCGAGCTCGGCGCTGGTCAGGCCGATCAGCATCTTCAGGTCGGTGAGCCGGCGCGCCAGTTCGCCCTCGCAGGCGATGAAACCAACCCGGAGACTGGCCGCCAGCGTCTTCGAGAAGCCGCCCAGGTAGATGACCCGGCGCAGCTGGTCCAGCGCGGCGACCCGGATGCACGGCTGCAGCGAGGGGCCCGGGTGCAGGTCGCCGTAGATGTCGTCCTCGACCACCGTGAAGTCGAACTCCTCGGCGATGCGCAGCAGCTGGTAGGCCTTGGCGCTGGTGATGCCGGTGCAGGTCGGGTTGTGCAGCACCGAGGTCATCACCATCATCTTCGGCCGATGCGCGGCGGCCAGTTCGCGCAGCCGCTCCATGTCGGGACCGTCGACCAGCCGCGGCACGCCGATCACCCGGGCGCCCAGCAATGCGAAGCGGCCGAACATCAGGAACCACGCCGGTTCGTCGACCAGCACGGTATCACCCGGGCGCAGCAGCAGTTGCGCGACCAGATCGAGCGCCTGCGTGACACCCGCCGTGGTCAGGATCTGCTCGGCGGAGACCGCGATCTCGAACTCCGCCAGCTTCAGCTGCAACTGCTGGCGCAGCGGCAGGTAACCCTGCGGATGGCCGTAGTCGAGCAACGCGGCACTGCTCTGCCGTCCGAGCGCGCGCAGGCTGGCGCTGATCAGTTCGTCGTCGAGCCACTGCGCGGGCAGCGTGCCGCCGCCCGGCATGTCGCGCGGCGGCAGCCGCTTGAACATGTTGCGCAACAGCCAGACGACGTCGATCCGCGGCGACGGCGAGTCGGCCCACGACCGGGCCGCGGCGAGTGCATCGGCGACCTGGCGCTCGCGCACGAAGAACCCCGAGCCGCGCCGGGACTCCAGGTAGCCGCGCGCGACCAGCCGGTCGTAGGCCTCGACCACGGTGAACCGCGACACACGATGCTCGTCGGCGAAGCGTCGGATCGACGGCATCCGGGTGCCGGGACGCAGCACCCGTTCGTCGATCCGCGCCGCGTACCAGCCGACGATCTGCTCGACCAGCGTGCGGTCGCTGCCACCGGCGAAAATCGCCTGCGGCGAGGCCCCGGCGGACGTGAGCTGGTTCACCATCGCGGTCAAACTGTGCTGGTGGCCTGACCGGGCCACGCGGAAACTGATCAGTCGAGCTGTACCGGCACTGTACCAGTCGGCTTCGCTACACTCAATCGATGGACGGGTCGCCTTCTTCCTGGACGATCGATTGGACGTTGCTGGCGGCATTCACCTGGTTCGCCTGGATCGGATCGATCACACCCGGGCCGAATTGCGCACTGGCACTGGCCACCGGCGCCAACTTCGGCCTGGCGAACGTGCGCGGCCACCTGATCGGCGTGCTGATCGGGTTCTCGACGATGCTCGCGGCGGCCAGCCTCGGCGCCCAGGCGCTGTTCGCGCAGGTGCCGCTGGCCGCCGTTGTCCTCAAGTGGTTCGGCATCACCTACCTGGTGTGGATGGGCATCTCGCTGGCGCGCGCCCGCGGCCTGGCGGACCGGCATGCCGCAAGGCCGCCGAGAATCCACGAAAGCGCGCTGCTGCAACTCGCCAACGGCAAGGCGTGGATGCTGCTGACGGCCACCGTGGGGGCCTATCAGGGCCTCGCTTCGCCGGCGTGGCTCGAGGCGTCGTTGCTGATCGCCGTGTTCGCGGTCTGCTGCGCGCTGGCACTGGTGATCTGGGCCTGGGTGGGCGCCGCGTTGCGCGGCTGGTTGTCCGACGGGACCCGCCTGGCGTGGTTCAACGGCCTGCTCGGTGCGTCGCTGATCGCAACCGCCGGCTGGATGGTGCTGCAATGACGACACCAACCGCCCGCGACGACCGCGGCATGTCGATCGCGTTGGCCGGCGTGGCGACATTCTCGCTGACCTTGCCGATGACCCGGATCGCGGTCGCCGAGCTCGATCCCACCTGGCTCGCACTCGCACGCGCGGTGCTGGCCGGCGTCCTCGCGGCGGTCGTGCTGCTCGTCGCGCGAGTGCGCATACCGGCGCGTGACCACTGGCCCGGCATCGCCGCGGTCGTGGCCGGCGTGGTGATCATCTTCCCATGGCTGTCGTCGCTGGCGATGCGCACCACCGAGGCATCCCATGGCGCGGTGATCACCGGGCTGTTGCCGCTGGCGACCGCGATGGCCGCCGCGCTGCACGCCCACGAACGACCGTCACGTCGCTTCTGGCTCGCGGCCG
Organism: uncultured Burkholderiales bacterium; assembly: GCA_902826305.1. Classification (GTDB taxonomy): domain Bacteria; phylum Pseudomonadota; class Gammaproteobacteria; order Burkholderiales; family Burkholderiaceae_E; genus CADEEH01. Next base: position 21,133 of record CADEEH010000013.1, on the reverse strand, counting down.
CTGTCGGCTGCCTGGTCGTCGTGGCCTATGCGCTGCGCCATGGCGCCGGCCGGCTCGTGCCGGGTGATCTCGCGATGCTGGGTGCGGTGGCCGGCGGAGCGATCGGCTACGCGGCCGGCGGCCGGGTCGCTCGTTCGATCGGCGGCTGGCAGACGATCTGCTGGGCGCTGCTGGTGTCGGTGCCGCTGCTGCTGCCCCCGTTGCTGTGGCTGACCACGACCCTCTCCTTCGATTCGGTCGGCGCACGTGCCTGGAGCGGCTTCGCCTACGTCACCGTGATGAGCCAGTTCGTCGGCTTCTTCTTCTGGTACGGTGGCATGGCGATCGCCGGCGTCGCGCGCGTATCGCAGGTACAGTTGCTGCAGCTGTTCTTCACGCTGATCGCCTCGGCGTGGCTGGCCGGCGAGGACGTGCCCGTGTCGACCTGGATCGTCGCGCTGGTCGTGGTCGCGCTGGTGGCGATCAGCCGTCGAACGGAGATCCGCCGCTGACGACGCGCCGCGCCGTGGATCGTGAAGTCGCTGACCGACCGACCGGAGAAACGCCGATGACATCCTCGACCGATCACCGACCCTTCAAGCAGGTCGACGTGTTCACCGATCGTCCGTATCACGGCAACCCGGTCGCGGTGGTGCTGGATGCGCGCGACCTGGTCACCGCGCAGATGCAGGCGATCGCCCGCTGGACGAACCTGTCGGAGACGACGTTCGTGCTGCCGCCGACACAGGCTGGTGCCGATTACCGGCTGCGGATCTTCACGCCGACGCTCGAGCTGCCGTTCGCCGGCCACCCGACCCTCGGCACCGCCCACGCGCTGCTGGAATCGGGTCGGGTCACGGCAACCGGCGGTCGCCTGGTGCAGCAGTGTGAACGTGGCCTGGTGTCGCTGCGGATCGAGGCCGACACCCGTCGCCTGTTCTTCCGCCTGCCCGAACCGGCGCTCGCGGCGTTGGACACGCGCGACGCCGTCGAACTCGCCCGCGCGTTGCGGGTCGATGCAACGCTGGTGCACGGCGGGACGCCGCGCCGGATCGACGTCGGCGCGTCCTGGATCACGGTCGAGCTGCCGAGCGCCGAACAGGTGCTGGCGGTCGAGCCCGACATGGCGGCGATCGACGCGTTGTCGCGAAGGCTCGGCCCGAGCACCGGCGTGACGATCTTCGGTGCGCAGCCCGCTGGTGGACTCGCCCGCTACGAAGTCCGTTCGTTCGCCCCGGCCGGCGGGGCGCCGGAAGACCCGGTCTGCGGCAGCGGCAACGGTTGCGTCGCCGCATGGCTGCGCGCGAGCGGTCGCGGCATGCCGTATCTCGCGCGACAGGGACGTGCGGTCGGACGCGACGGTTACATCGCGGTCGAGTTCCCGGAGCCGTCGGTGATCGAGATCGGTGGTGCGGCGGTCACCTGCATCGACGGCACGATCACACTCTGATCGGCAAAGCGCCGACGGCGGCCGCGGCGATCAGCCCGCGGCGCACGCCTCCAGGTCGAGCACCTCGTTCAACGAAGCCCAGCGACTGCGTGTCAGCAGCCGGTCAATCGCCTCGTTGCGACCGGCCGGCGCCGCGCGCAGGGCTCCCAGCGCCGGCTCGAACCAGGGGTCCTCGCGGGCGGCCGCCTCGAGCGCGGCGGCGAACGAACCGAGCTTGGGCTGCGCGGCGATGAAACGGATCGCGTCGGCATACTGCTCGATCGGTGCACTCGGCAGGCCGGCCCGGCAGCGCCGATGCCACGACCACAACCAGCGCGTCGCCGCCTGCCGGGCCTCGTGGGGATCGGACGACCAGGCGATGTCGATCAACGCCTGGGGCATGTCCTCGAACAGCTCGCCCGCGCTGAAGCCATCACCGATGCCGGCATACAACGCATCGGCCTCGTTCAACGCGAGAGCCGACAACGCAACCAGCCGACCGGACGCCATCGGCATCCGATGGGCGAAGAAGGTACCCCCGGCACTCGGCAGACCACCGGCAGCCGCATCACCGAGCGACAGGCAGGTCCCCTCGATCACCATCCGGTGACTGCAACCGGCGAACAGTCCGAACGCCGCGCCGTCGACATCGCCGCGAGCGACGCCGATCGTCGGCATCCTCAGGCCGTGCACCATCCATCCGAGCGCGGACAGTTCCCGGGCGCGCTCGGCCGATGCACACACACCCGGGCGCCGAGGCGGCTCGGCGCCGCCAACGAACTCCAGCACGGCGACCCGGACGTCGCCGGCGGCGCGCCAGGTCGCGAGGTGCTCGCGCAGCGCGACGCATCCGGCCGCGTCGGCGAACGGCCGCGCGCCGTGCAAGGCGAGCCAGGCGAGCCGGCCGCCACCCGCGACGTCGAACGTCGTCGACCGCACCGGATCGTCGGTATCGATCATCGCGACCGCTTCGGATAGACCCGCGTCTCGCCGTGTTCGAACAGCACGAAGGCATCGTCGGCGACACCGAGTCCGCGCCGTGCCGTCGGCAGGCGGCCGATCGGTTCGTCCAGCGGCTCGTCGGTCAGTTCGAACGTGCCCCAGTGCATGCCGATCGACTGGCGCGCCTTGACGTCGAGGTGGATCCGGACCGCCTCGTCCGGATCGACATGCTGGTCCTGCATGAACCAGCGCGGCTCGTAGGCACCGACCGGGATCGCCGCCACGTCGAAGCCGCCGAAGCGCAGCCCGATGTCGGCGAAATCGCGCGAGTAACCGGTGTCACCCGCGTGGTAGAACGAAAACGTCGGATGACGCAGCACCCATCCACCCCACAACGACTGATTGCGGTCGAACGGCGTGCGCGCGCTCCAGTGCTGCGCCGGCACGTGAGTGACCTGCAGTCCGGCGATCGTCTTCGTGTCCCACCAGTCGAAGCGCTCGACGTTGTCCACACCCTGGGCCCGCATCCAGCGCTCCATGCCCAACGGCACCAGGAATCTCGGCGGTCCGCCCGGCTGCGTGTTCAGCGCCAGGATCGTGGCGCGATCGAGATGATCGTAGTGGCTGTGCGAGATCGTGACCAGGTCGATCCGCGGCAGTTCGGCCAACGTGGCCGGCAACCGGACGCGGCGTTTCGGTCCCATGAACTGGACCATGAACGCACGCTCGGAGAACTGCGGATCGGTCAGGATGTTGACGCCGCCGATCTGCACCAGCAAGGTCGCGTGGCCGATCCAGGTCACCGTCGCCTGATCGCGGTTCGCGCGCAGGAAGGCGAGATCCGGCTTGCGTACCGGAAACCCTTCGTATCCCTTGACATGGGTCGACGGTGGCGGCGGCAACCCGTCGCGGGCCCGCTGGTAGAACCAGGTGAGCAGCGTCGACAGCGGCTTGCCACCCGCTGGTCCGTAGTTGTTGACGAACCCGTCGGGACGGTGATGCCGCCGGGATGGATCGTAGTCCGGATTGACGTGGGCGCAGCTCGCGAGCAGCGCGAGCGCGACACACAATGCGGCAAGCGGCGCCGCGATCCGCCGGCCGGGCGCGTTCACCCGGATCGACCCGCGCCGGCTGCGACCGGCAGTTCGAGCCGCGGCTCCTTCCACTTCGGATCGAGCAGCCGGCCCTTGCGCGCGCGCCCGCCGGCGTACAGCGCCAGATGGTCGTCATCGAGCCGGCGCTGCATCACCTTGCCGCCGCGGCCGATGCCGTGGACGACGACCCCGTCGCCGCCGTAGACCACCACCTGCCGCAACGATTCGCCGCCATCCAGGCCCATCAGGATCACGCCGCGGCCGCCGTTCTTCAACAGCTTCACCTCGTCGATGCCGAAGGCGAGCACACGTCCCTTCTCCGACAGGCACAACACGCCGGACATCCCGGGCTCGAAAAGTGCCGGCCGGATCGGTGTGTCACCTTCCTCGAGGGCGATGAACTGGCGGCCGACGCGGGTGCGGGTCTGCAGGTCGAGCGCCTGGCAGATCAGGCCGTTGCCGCCGCGGGTCGCGAACAGCACGCCGGTCTGCTCGCCGGTGGCGAACACATGCTCGATGCGTGTGCCGGGTTCGGGTTCGATGAAGGTGGTGATCGGCGTGCCGTCACCCCGCGACGACGGCAGCGAGGCCACTGCGACCGTATAGACGCGGCCGCTGGTGGCCAGTGCATAGACCTGGTCGGTGGTCTGCACCTCGTAGACACCGGACAACGCGTCGCCGGACTTGAAGGTGAACTGCGACGCATCGTGACCGTGGCCGGCCCGGCTGCGCACCCAGCCCTTCTCGGAGACGATCACGGTCACCGGTTCGGCGACGATCTTCACCTCGGCCGCCGCGCGTTCGGCCGCTTCGATCAGCGTGCGGCGTGCATCGCCATATTGCTTCGCGTCGGCCTCGATCTCCCGGATCACCTGACGCCGCATCGCGCTGGCGTTGGCGAGCAGCGCCTCCAGGCCGGCCTTCTCGCCACGCCGTTCCTCGAGTTCCTTCTCGATCCGGATCGCCTCCAGCCGTGCCAGCTGCCGCAGCCGGATCTCGAGGATGTCCTCGGCCTGCCGGTCGCTGAGCGAGAACGCGGCGATCAGCGCCGGCTTCGGCTCATCGGACTCGCGGATGATCCGGATCACCTCGTCGATCCGCAGCAGCACCAGCATCCGACCTTCGAGCAGGTGGATCCGCTCGTCGACCTTCGCCAGCCGGTGCCGCGTGCGCCGGGTCACGGTGTCGACACGGAACTGCGTCCACTCGCGCAGGATGCCGGCCAGGTTCTTCTGCCGCGGCCGGCCGTCGGTGCCGATCATCACCAGGTTGATCGGGACACTCGCCTCCAGGCTGGTGTGGGCGAGCAGCACGTTGATCATCTCCTGCTGGTCGATCTTCGAGGTCTTCGGCTCGAACACCAGCCGCACCGGCGCATCCTTGCCGGATTCGTCGCGCACCGCATCGAGCACACCGAGCACCGTCTGCTTGAGCTGGAGCTGGTCGGCACTGAGCGACTTCTTGCCGAGCCTGACCTTCGGGTTGGTCAGCTCGTCGATCTCCTCGAGCACCTTCTGCGACGACACGCCGTGCGGCAGCTCGTGCACGACCAGTTGCCACTGCGAGCGCGCCAGGTCCTCGATCGCGTAACGCGCGCGCACCTTGATCGAGCCACGGCCGCCGGCGTAGATCTCGGCGAGATCGGACGCCGGCGAGATGATCTGACCACCGCCCGGGAAGTCGGGACCGGGCATCAACTCGAGCAGCGCCGGCACCTCGATCTTCGGTTCCTTCAGCACCGCGATCGCCGCCGCCGCGACCTCCTTCAGGTTGTGCGGCGGGATCTCGGTGGCCAGGCCGACCGCGATGCCGGAGGCGCCGTTCAGCAGCACCATCGGCAGGCGCGCCGGCAGGAAGCGCGGCTCCTTCATCGAGCCGTCGTAGTTGTCGGCGAAATCGACCGTGCCCTCGTCGATCTCGTCGAGCAGCAGCCGCGCGTAGGCGGTCAGGCGCGCCTCGGTGTAGCGCATCGCGGCCGCACCGTCGCCGTCGCGTGAACCGAAATTGCCCTGTCCGTCGATCAGCGGATAACGCAGCGTGAACGACTGCGCCATCCGGACCAGCGCGTCGTATGCGGCGACGTCGCCGTGCGGGTGGTACTTGCCGAGCACGTCGCCGACCACGCGGGCGGACTTGACCGGCTTGGCCGTGGGCCCCAGCCCCATCTCGTCCATCGCATACAGGATCCGGCGCTGGACCGGTTTCTGGCCGTCGCAGACATCGGGCAGCGCACGGCCCTTGACCACGCTGACCGCGTAGTCGAGGTAGGCGCGCTCGGCATAGTCGGCGAGTGTGATCGCCTCGTTGTTGTCGCCGCCGCCGGGCGCCGGCGGCTCGGAGAACAGGTCGCGCTCAGACATCGACCACCGCCTCGTTGCCGCGCTCCTCGATCCATGACCGGCGCGCGGCCGCCTCGCCGCGTCCCATCAGCATCGTGAAGCGGCTCTCGGTGCCGGCGCGGTCGATCGAACCCAGCAGCACCGGCACCAGTCGCCGCGTGTCGGGGTTCATCGTCGTCTCCCAGAGCTGCTCGGCATTCATCTCGCCCAGGCCCTTGAAACGCGAGATCGTCCACGAACCGTCGCGCACGCCGTCCTTGCGCAGCTTGTCCTCGACGTGGCGCAGTTCGCCCTCGTCCAGGCAATAGAGCTTGCGCAGCGGTCGCTTGCCCTGCGCCGGCACGTCGACCCTGAACAGCGGCGGCCGCGCGATGCAGACGTGGCCCCGATCGACCAGTCGCGGGAAGTGGCGGAAGAACAGCGTCAGCAGCAGCACCTGGATGTGTGATCCGTCGACGTCCGCGTCCGACAGGATGCAGATCCGCCCGTAGCGCAGGTTCGACAGGTCCGGTTCGTCGGCGACACCGTGTGGATCGACGCCGATCGCCACCGCGATGTCGTGGATCTCGTTGTTGGCGAACAGACGGTCGCGTTCGGTTTCCCAGGTGTTGAGCACCTTGCCACGCAGCGGCAGGATCGCCTGGAACTCCTTGTCGCGCCCCATCTTCGCCGAGCCGCCGGCCGAATCACCCTCGACCAGGAACAGCTCGTTGCGGCTGACATCGGTCGATTCGCAGTCGGTCAGCTTGCCCGGCAGCACCGCGACCCCGGAACCCTTGCGTTTCTCGACCTTCTGCGCGGCGCGGCTGCGTGCCTGCGCCTGACGGATCACCAGTTCGGCGAGCCGGCGACCCGAGTCGACATGCTGGTTCAGCCACAATTCGAGTTGCGGCCGGGTCAGCGACGCGACCAGCCGCACCGCGTCGCGCGAGTTCAGCCGCTCCTTGGTCTGGCCCTGGAACTGCGGGTCGAGCACCTTGGCCGACAGGACATAACTCGCCCGGGCGAACACGTCCTCGGACATCAGCTTGACCCCCTTGGGCAGCAGCGAATGCAGTTCGATGAAACTCTTGACCGCACCGAACAGGCCCTCGCGCAGCCCCGCCTCGTGGGTGCCACCGGCCGTGGTCGGGATCAGGTTCACGTACGACTCGCGCACCAGCGGGCCTTCGTCGGTGAAGGCGACCACCCATTGCGCACCCTCGCCTTCGGCGAAGGTCTCGTGATCCGCGTCCGCGTACTGCTGACCTTCGAACAGCGGGATCACCGGCTCGGCACCGGCGCTCGAGGCCAGCGTCTCGGTCAGGTAGCCGCGCAGTCCGTCCTGGTATTGCCAGGTCGTGGCGCGACCCGTCTTCTCCTCGGTCAGCGTGACCTTGATGCCGGGCAGCAGCACCGCCTTCGATCGCAGCAGGTGCACCAGGTCACCCTGCGGCACGACCGGTGAATCGAAGTACTTCGGATTCGGCCAGACCCGCACCCGGGTGCCGGTGCGGCGTTCACCCTTCGCCGGCGCCTTCTGCTTCAGCTTCGACGCGACGTCGCCGTCGGCGAATGCGATCTCGTGCACCGCGCCGTCGCGCCAGACGGTGACCTCAAGCCGTTTCGCCAGCGCGTTGGTCACCGACACACCGACCCCGTGCAGCCCGCCCGAGAAGCTGTAGGCGCCGCCCGCCTGCTTGTCGAACTTGCCGCCGGCGTGCAGCCGCGTGAAGACGATCTCGACGACCGGCACCCGCTCCTCGGGGTGTGGGCCGACCGGAATGCCGCGGCCGTCGTCCTCGACCGACACGCTGCCGTCACCGTGCAGCGTCACCTCGAGCCGGCTGCCGTGGCCAGCGAGGGCCTCGTCGGCCGAGTTGTCGACGACCTCCTGGATGATGTGCAGCGGGGTTTCGGTCCGGGTGTACATGCCCGGGCGCTGCTTGACCGGCTCGAGCCCCTTCAGGACCCGGATCGAGCTCTCGCTGTACTCGTCCTTGCGCGTGGCCATCGCTCGTTTCGTTGCCGTCGAGGTGTGCACCGGACGGTGCACACGGATGCCGTCGATATCCGGCGGTTCAGCGGGCGATGGGGATGCCGCACATCTGCAGCAGCGACGCCAGGTCGACCACCATCCCGGGCCGGGTATAGGCGAGGAACGCCCATACGAGCGCGAATCCTAGCAGAGCGGCCAGCACGAGCGAGCCGGCCACCCGCAGCAGTCGCGTCGAATACGTCATCGGTGTTGCATCGGCACCCGTGGCGACGATCGCCTCGCCGGCGGGCCGCAGCGGTCGATCCGACATCCGGAACACTCCCTCGGAGATCTCCGCGACAATTGTAGTTCCGATCCGACCGCCCCACCGCAGGAAGGCTTCGATGCGCCCCGACACCCACCTCGTGCACGGCGACCCGCGTCCCGAAGGCGACAGTGCACTCGCGCCGCCGATCCATCCGTCGGCCACCTTCGTCGCCCGGGATGCCGAGGACTTCGCCCGGATGGCCGGGCAGGTGATGCACACGCGCTACTACACACGCTACGGCAACCCGACCCACGAACGGGTCGCGGCACTGATCGCCGGACTCGAAGGCGGCGAGGCGGCATTGGTGACCGCCAGCGGCATGGGGGCGATATCGACCACGGTGCTTGCCCTGGTCGGCCAGGGCGACCGGGTGGTCGCGCAGACCGCGCACTACATGGGCACCGCGCGGCTGCTCGCCGAGATGCTGCCGCGGTTCGGCGTGACCGTGACCCTGGTCGACCAGGCCGATACCGACGCCTTCGTCGGCGCGATCGCCGCCGGCGCCCGCCTGGTGCTGGTCGAGACACCGGCCAATCCGACCCTCGCACTGACCGACCTGCGCGCGGTCTGCGCAGCCGCCCGGGCGGCCGGTGCGCTGGTGGTGGCCGACAACACGTTCGCGACGCCGCTGAACCAGCGACCGCTCGCGTTGGGTGTCGATGTCGTCGTCCACAGCGCAACCAAATACCTGGGGGGTCATCACGACCTGACCGCGGGGGCGATCGTCGCCTCGCGGGCGTTGATCGAGCGGATCTGGTCCAGCGCGATCGTACTCGGCGCGACGCTCGGGCCGCACGACGCGTGGCTGCTGCTGCGGGGCCTGCGCACACTCGCGCTGCGGGTCGAGCGCACCAACCACAACGCGCTTGCGGTGGCCCGCCACCTGGCCGGCCATCCGGCGGTCGCCGCGGTCCATCACCCGGGTCTGGAAAGCCATCCGCAGCACCAGCTCGCACGCGAGCAGATGAGCGGATTCGGTGGTGTGCTCGCGCTGAGGGTCCACGGCGGCTACGCCGGCGCCGCCCGTTTCGTGTCGCGCCTGCGCTTGTTCACGCACGCGGTGAGCCTCGGCGGGGTCGAGTCGCTGGTCGTGCACGCGGCGGCGATGTGGGCCGGGACACTCGACGACGAGCAGATGCGGGTGGCCGGCGTGCAGCCCGACCTGGTCCGGCTCGCCCTCGGCATCGAAGCGACCGAGGATCTGATCGCCGACCTGGACCAGGCGCTGGCGGGCTGACGCTGGCGAAAGGTCGCCGGCGGCGTCAGATGCCGACCTGGGCGCCGAGCTCGATCACCCGGTTCGGCGGCAGGCCGAAATAGTTGGCGACGCTGGTCGAGTTCTGCAACATCCATCCGAACAGCGAGCGGCGCCAGCTGAACAGGCCACGCTTGGATACCGACACCACCGTCGGCTTGCTGGTGAAATACGACGTTTCGTTGACGTCGACGAACACACCCTTGATCGCGGCGAGCTGCATCACCAGCTTGATGTCCGGATCCTCGCGGAACCCGAAGTGGGCGACGATCCGGACGATGCCGTTCTCGCCACGCATCACCTCCACCCGTTCATTGTCCGGGACGTGCGGCGCATCCTCGAAGATCACGGTCAGGAACACCGTCTGTTCGTGCACCACCTTGTTGTGTTTCAGGTTGTGCAGGAAAGCGCTCGGACAGCCGCCGGCGCTGGAACTGAAGAAGACCGCCGTACCCGGCACCCGCGGGATGTCGGCCAGGTCCAGGTGCAGTCCGTCGCCCACGCCGCGCAGCGACGGGTCCTTGCGGGCGCGCATGATCTCGATGCCCCGGCGCCAGGTCGACAGCACCGTGAACAGCACCACCCCGAGCAGCAGCGGAAACCAGCCGCCGTCGAAGAACTTGGTCGCGTTCGATGCGAAGAACAGCGCCTCGAAGGCACCGACGATGACAAAAAACGGCCACAACCAGCGCAGCCTGCCGCTGGCGAACGGCAGCGCGATCACCAGCATCACACTGGACAGCAGCAGGTCACCCGCCACCGCCACCCCGTAGGCATCGGCCAGCCGCTCCGACGAGCGGAACATCAGCACCAGCATCAGCACCAGCGCCAGCAGCAGCCAGTTGACCAGCGGGATGTAGATCTGGCCCTGCCGGGTCTCGGATGTATGCAGCACCCGCAGGCGGGGCAGGAAGTTCAGCCGCGAGGCGTTCTGTGTCGCCGAGAATGCACCGGCGATCGTCGCCTGCGACGCGATCACCGTCGCCACGGTCGCCAGCGCGACCATCGGCACCAGCAGGGCCTCCGGGGCGAGCAGGTAGAACGGATTCTTGGCCGCCTCCGGCTGGCGCAGCACCAGTGCACCCTGGCCGAAATAGTTGATCATCAGCGCCGGGAAGACGAATCCGAACCAGGCGATCCGCACCGGCTTCGGCCCGAAGTGACCCATGTCCCCGTACAACGCCTCGGCCCCGGTCAGGCACAGGAAGACCGCGCTGATCGCCAGGAACGCCCAGCCCGGATGTTCGAGCGCGAATCCGAACGCGTAGGTCGGATTGATCGCACGCAGCACCATCGGTGTCTCGGCGATGCTCACCACACCAAGCACCGCGAGCGTCGTGAACCACAGGATCATCACCGGTCCGAACAACGAGCCGACCGCGGCGACGCCGTGGCGCTGGATCGAGAACAGGCCGATCAGGATCAGCATCGACACCGGCACGACCGCATGTTCGAGCCCCGGGTACGCGATGTGCACCCCCTCGACCGCCGACAACACCGAGATCGCCGGCGTGATCACCGCGTCGCCGTAGAACAGCGAGACCGCGAACGCGCCGAGCATCGACAGCAGCCAGGCCAGCCGTGGCCGGTCGCGCACCATCTGCGTGGTCACCGACAGCAGCGCCAGCACCCCACCTTCGCCCCGGTTGTCGAAGCGGAGCATGATCAGCACGTACTTGATCGCGACGACCACCGTCACCGACCAGACCATCATCGACAGCACCGCGAACACGTTCTCCGGCGTCAGCGGTATCGCGTGGGCACCGTTGAACGCCTCGCGAAACGCGTACAGCGGACTGGTGCCGATGTCGCCGTAGACGACACCGAGTGCAGCGAGTGTCAGTCCGGCCAGCGGATGCCGACCGTGGGATTCCGCGTGCGGGGTCGTGCCGGTCGTCAAGGCGGACATGGGCGCGCAGTTTAACAGGCCGTCGACGGGGTCACCACCGGGATTGCCGCTCGCGAAGCGCGCGGACAGCGGGGTATAGTGCTGTCCGTTCGAACTCGGAGCGCACGCGGTCATGGATGCCGTCAGTTTCACCCTCGTCCTGTCCGGCGTGCTGCTCAATGCGTTCGCGCAATCGCTGCTGAAACTCGGCACGAATCGTCTCGGGGAGGTCGCCTGGTCGTTGCAGACGGCCTGGGACACCGGACTTCGGATCCTGGCCGACTGGCCGTTCCTGCTCGGTTTCGGCTGTTATGCGATCAGCCTGGTGATCTGGATCATCGCGTTGTCCCGGGTGCCCGTGACGATCGCCTATCCGATGCTGTCGATCGGCTACATCGTCAATGCGCTGATCGCACGCTTCTGGCTCGGCGAGACGTTGACGGTGTCCGGCTGGGGTGGCATCGCCCTGATCTGTGCCGGCGTCTGGCTGATCGCGCGCCAGGGTGCCCCCGGATGAATCCTTCGGAGTCGATGATGTCCATTGAATTGCCCGTCCGTCCGCCCGCCCTGCCGCGACGCCGGCGCGGCCACACGATCGCCGCGATCCTGCTGGCGGCGATGACCTGTGTGCCGGCCGTCGCACGCGACGAAGCGCCCGATCCGAACGCACCCGCGGTCGGCCAGGCCGGCAAGGATGTGATCTGGGTGCCGACGCCCGACGCGCTGGTCGAACGGATGTTGCGGATGGCCGAGGTCACCTCGGAGGACACGGTCGTCGACCTTGGCGCCGGCGACGGCCGGACCGTGATCGCGGCGGCCAAGCAGTTCCGCGCCAAGGCGCTCGGCATCGAGTACAACCCGCAGATGGTCGAACACGCGCGGCGCAATCTCGAACGCTCGGGCGTCGGCGGCCTCGCCCGCATCGAGCAGGGCGACATCTTCGTCACCGACTTCCGGCAGGCGACCGTGGTGACGATGTACCTGCTGACCGCGCTGAACCTGAAGTTGCGGCCGACGCTGATGGCGATGAAACCCGGCACGCGGCTCGTGTCGCACCAGTTCTCGATGGGCGACTGGCAACCCGACGACGTGTCGACGATCGACGGTCGGCCCGCCTACCTGTGGATCGTGCCGGCGAACGCGAGCGGCCAGTGGCAACTGGTCTTCGACGGCGCGAGCAGCGGATCGGCGACGATGGAAATCGAGCAGCAATACCAGAAGCCGCGCGGCAGCGTGCGCTTTCGCGAACTGCAGGCGGCGCTGCGCGAGCCGCGGCTGCGCGGCGAGCGCCTGCAGTTCGAGCTGATGGACGAGGCCGGCCAGGTGCGCAGCTTCGACGGCCGGATCCAGGGCAACAGCTACGAAGGCCGCGTCAGCGACGCCAAGGGTCGATCGTCCCCGTTCCACGCGACGCGGCAGGGCGCGGCGCCCCCGATCAAGGTGTCGCGCGAGGAGGCGGTCATCGGGCCGCTGACCGGTCGCTGACCGGTCGCTGACCGCTCACCGACCGCTCACTGACCGGGTCACCGAGCGCACTTCGCACCCTCACCGACCAGGGCCTCGGCCGCAGCCGATGACGACGAGATCGATCCGCCTGCTGGTGCTCAGCGTGTCGGCCGGCGCGGGGCATGTCCGCGCGGCGCAGGCGATCTGTGCCGCCGCCGATGCGGCGTCCCCGCGGGTCGAGGCGGTCCATGTCGATGTGATGGACCACGTCGCCAGCGGCTTTCGCGCGCTGTACAGCGAGAGCTACATCAAACTCGTCGAGCACGCGCCGCTGCTGTGGTCCTACCTGTACCAGCGCAGCGATCGCCGCGAGTCCGATGCGTTGGCCGACCGGCTGCGCCGTCGCCTGGAACGACTGAACACACGGCGACTCGACGAGGTCGTCGATCACCTGCGCCCGGACGTGATCCTCTGCACCCACTTCCTGCCCGCCGAGCTGCTCGCGCGACGGATCCGCAAAGGCATCGCGACCGCGCCGGTGTGGGTGCACGTGACCGACTTCGACATCCACGGGCTGTGGCTGCAGTCCGGCATGTCCGGCTACTTCGTCGCCAACGACGAGGTGGCGGCGAGGCTGGTGGCACGCGGCATCCCACCTGAAGCGGTCGCCGTCACCGGCATCGCGGTCATGCCCCGCTTCGCCGATCCACCCGCGCGCGCGGACGCCGCGTCGACACTCGGCATCGACGCCACCCGACCGACACTGCTGGTGATGTCCGGCGGCGCCGGGGTCGGCGGCATCGAGACCTCGGTCGAGCACCTGGCATCACTCGATGACCGCTGGCAGCTGGTGGCGCTCGCGGGCCGCAACGCGGCGCTGCTCGAGCGATTGAACGAAGTCGCCGCCCGCTTTGCCGGCCGCGTGCGACCGATGGGTTTCACGACCGAGGTCGAACGGGTGATGGCGTCGGCCGACCTGGTGATCACCAAGCCCGGCGGCTTGACGACCAGTGAATGCCTGGCGATGCACCTGCCGATGGTCGTCGTCTCGCCGATCCCCGGGCAGGAGGAGCGCAACGCCGACTACCTGCTGGAGTCCGGCTGCGCGCTGAAGGCGGTCGACCTGCCCTCCCTCGGCTTCAAGGTGAAGCGGCTGCTGGACGAGCCGGCGCGACTGCAACGGATGCGCGACGCCGCGGCGCGGATCGCCCGCCCCGACGCGGCGGCGGCGATCGTCCGGATCGCCTGCCGCGAGCGACCACCGTCTCCGGCCACCCGTCGATGAAACCGGCGGCTGCGACCCGGGGCCCGGCACTTCTCGTGCGCGTCGTCGCCGCGCTGCTCGCGTCGACGATCGGCTGCGCGGCGGCGGCCGCCGATGCGCTGGTCGTCTATCCGTCATACAGCGCCGGCGGCGTCGCCACGGTCGAAGGCCGCCTGATCGAGGCGCGCACCGGACTGCCCGCCGATGTCTCCGATGCCCGCTGGCGCAACCTGGTGCGCAACATGCGCCTGCTTCGCAACGACGAACGGGCGAACCGGCCGGTCAGCGTGACACTGGCGGATGAACAGGGGGTGGCGACCACCGATGCCGAAGGCTACTTCCGGATCGACCTGCCGCACGCGGGGCGGCGTCCGGCCGGTTGGCACCGGCTGCTCGCCCGCAGCGGACCGACCACGGCCACCGGCGAACTGCTGTCGATTGCCAAGGTGAACCGACGCGGCCTGATCTCGGACCTCGATGACACGATCCTCGTCACCGAGGTCAACGACCGCTCGAGGATGCTGAAGAACACGTTCCTGCGCAATCCGGCCCAGCGCCAGGCGGTCGCGGGCATGGCCGCGCTGTATGCCGGCACGCTGGCCGTCAATGCCGATCCGGCCGCCTCACCGTTGTTCTATCTGTCGGCCTCGCCGCGGCAGTTGCACGGCGCGATCTCGGCATTCCTCGAACGCAATCGATTCCCACCCGGCGTGCTGATGACCCGCAAGATCACCGACGACAAGACCGGCGATCCGTGGCTCGACACGATGCGGTACAAGATCGGCCGCATCGAGGACATCCTGGCCCGCGTGGCCGACGTGCGTTTCGTGCTCGTCGGCGACGACGGGGAACACGATCCGGAAGTCTACGACTGGATCCGTCGCCACCATCCGGATCGGATCGAGGCGATCTGGATCCGACAGGTGAATCCGGACCCCAAGCGACCTCGCCTGCCCGCGCAGCGCGATCTGGCCGAGGTCCTGCGCGAGACCGCGCTCGGCCAGGGGCTGCCGCCGGTGCGTTGACGGCTCGGGGCGCGGGCCCCGGCGCCGGTCGCGGCCGGCCTCAGGACGTTGTCACGTCGAAGCTCCCGTGTGGGTGTTCAACCCCATCGATCGGTGGAACACACCGATCGCCTCGTCGGTGTCGCGCGGCACAGCGCCGCAGTCGGGCATCGCCGCGCAGAACTGTTCACTGGCGCGATGCGCCAGCGGCAGCCAGCGCGCGATCCAGCCCTCGAGGACCGCGCGGTTCGACTCGACCTCGAGCATCATCCGGACCGCGGCGCCGGCCCAGCGTCGGTGCCGTGCCGCGTCCGCGAGCTGCGCGTCGACCAGCAGCGGCAGCAACGTGTCGCCCTGGCGGCGAGCCGCCTGCCGCCACGCGCCCAGTATCGCCTCTTCGACCAGCGGCTTGGTGACCAGGTTCAGCACGGCGAACGACTCGCCCCAGTCGTAGGTCGCCAGACCACGCTCGATCAGTTCGCGGATGCCCTGCCAGGCGGGATCGTCCTGCCAGATCCGGCGTTCGTCGCGACCGAAACCCAGGTTGGGAAACGCGTTGGCGAGTTCCCGGGTCCGGTAGGCGACATGCTGCACCCAGCGCATGTGATCACCGGCCTGGTACACGGCGCAATTGCACAGCGTCGACGACGGCATGATCTGCACCAGATAGGCCGAGTGCATCTGCAGCGCATGGAACAGGTACCGGGCCGGGGCGAACATCCGCGCCAGCACCGGAGCCCAGCCCGGATCGGCCATCGCGTCGTTGCCGCGATCGGCCATCTGGTCGAACAGCGTCAGGACGTGGGTCTCCTGGCCGTCCTGCTGGATGTTGTAGGTCCGGTAGATCGTCTCGTCGGGATCACGGAACGCGTTCCAGTCCGGATGCACCAGCGGGCTGCCGTGGCGGTAGCGCTTGTACCAGCGGGCGATCGGCACATCGGGGTCGAGCTCGAACGGTCGCTCGGGATCGCGGTCGTTCGTGTGCAGATTGGTCGAGACGACTTCGTACTCGGTCGGCTTGCGCCGCCGGGTCGCGAGGTGGCTCCAGGTCTTCAGCGGCTTCAGGGGTTCGACAGCCTGTTCCATGGCGGGTCTCCGTTGGATGGCGCGGGTGCACCGGCGGCGTGCGGATCAGAAACGTTTCTCGTAGTAGAAACGCATGAACTCGGTGTCGGTCTCGATCCGCCCGGAGAACGTCGCCAGGTTGACCTCGAGCTCGGCCATCCGGAACGTGCGCCCGAGCGCCTTCTGCAACGTCGCGCGGCGCAGGATCAGTTCGCCGTCGGTATCGATCCGGATGTACGCGGTCCGGTCGTCGACATGGATCTCGCGGCCCGGATTGTCTTCCTGCGCGGCCTCGATCGCGGCATCGGCGACGTCACCGGCACGAAGCACCGGTCCGACCCGGTTGTTGCGGTAATCCTCGGCAATGCTGGTGTTCATTCGTGTTCTCCTGTCTCGGGTATCCGGCCCACGGTATGTGTCCGCACCTGTCCGGAGGATCAGGTGTGGCCGTACAGCGGCCAGACGTCCTCGGTCTCCACCATCACCTGGCCGGCCTCGATGCGGATCGGATACTCGGCCAGCCGGCAGTCGTCCGGATTGAGCCCGCGGCCGGTACACGCATCGAACTCCCAGCGATGCGCCCGGCAGATCAGTCGGCGGCCGTTGAACTCGCCCTCGACCAGGCGCACGTCCTGGTGCGGGCAGCGCGCCTGGTAGGCCTTGACGTCGCCGCCCGCGAGTCCGACCAGCAGGATCTCGTGGCCGTCCAGTTCGTGTTCGGTCATCTCGCCTTCCCAGACGTCGTCGACCGCACACAAGGTCCGGAAACCCATCGCGGCGGCCCCGTCAGCGCGGATCGGTGAACACGATGTCCACCGTCTCCATCGGCTTGAAATTGCCACCGACCTTCATGTCCCGCGGCAGCAGGTCCTCCGTGCCGTGACGCCGCACACGCAGCACCTTGCCGGGCTGGGGCGCGACGCGACGGCCGATCGCGTGATGCGCGGCGGCCGCCGCGACCTCGTCCATCGTGTGGTCGGTGTCCACCGGCAGCAGCAGCAGGCAGAAATCGCGTTCGAAGTTGGACACCAGCGGGAAAAGGGCCATCGTCGATCTCCCTGGGATTGCGACGTCATGCCGCCCGGCGCGCCAGCGCCGGATCGCGGTACCGTTCGACCCACGCATAGCCGTGGGCGTCATCACCGATCTCGCCGGGGGCCAGTCCCATGTACTGCAACGCGCCGGCGAGTGACATCGGCTGGATGTGCCCGGCGAGGAACCGGTCGACGATCGACAGGTGACCCTGGTGATGTTCGGGTTCCTGCTCGAAGATCCAGCGGTCGATCGCCGATGCGAAGTGGTACATGCGGCCGTTTCGCTCGAGCGGGAAGTCGCGCACGTTCCAGCCGTCCCCGGGCACCGCGCAGATCGGCAGCTGGGTCAGGTTGCAGACGACCGGCAGCGTCTCCGGATAGGTCAGTTCGCGACGCCCGGCGAGCAGGTTCTCGGTGATCACGTCCCAGCAGCGGCCGAACGACGCGTTCCAGCCGGGATACTTCTCCTCGAGCCACTCGCGTTCCTCCGGCGTCACGCCCGCCGGCGGGTTCCAGAACATCGTCGGGCGCCAGAACCAGACGCCCAGATGATACGAGTGGTGCTGGTAGTCCATCTCGTTGATCAGATCGTTCCAGTACCAGGGCAGGTCGAGCCCGGTGTCGAGGATCTGGCGCTGGAACTGCTGGACGATGAACTCGCGTGCGAACTCCTTGAACGAGTGTTTGCGGTACTTCAGCGGCGTGTAGTAGTCCATCGACGGACCGGTCAGGATGCAGAACAGCCGCCACGAGCGCGCGAACGAGATGTCGACCATCCGCTGCGCCTCGGCCTTCCTGCCTTCGTCGATCAGGATCTTCAGCACGCCACCCCCGGTCTGCGCATGGCGCGCCTCGTCGGTCTGGATGCTGGAGATCACGTTGGCGAAGCTGAAGTCGCCGGCCCGTGCCGCGTCCTCGGCCAGACCGACGAACTGCATGTTGGTGAAGCCGGTCTCGGCGGCGAAGGTCAGCATGATCGCGGTGCTGACCGCGTCGCGCGACAGCATCATCTGGTCCAGGTACGACCGCGCGGCGATCATCACCCACTGGTTCTGTCGGCCGGCCTTGTGCACCCAGTCGAACTGACGATCCTTCGAGCAATGCTCGTGACCGAACCAGAGCTGGATCTGCGTGTGACGGTTCTCGTCGAGGATGCCGAAGGTGGCCATGTTGCGCATGCCGCCGGCCAGGCCGAATCGGGCCATCCGTGCTTCCGAGGTCTGCGCGTCGTGTTCGGCCGGCACCAGGCCGCCGTAGTGTGTCTTCAGCAGGCTGATCCAGCCCGGGTCCGCGTTCTCGAAGAGCCGGGCCCGTTCGAGCGCGGCCTTGACCGAATACGCCGACGAGTCCTTCTCGCGTTGGGTCTTCACGTACTCGGAGTAGGACACCTTGTACGGTTCGTCGAACCGGTCCCAGGCCGAGCGTGTGATGCCCAGATCGCCGGTCTGCTCCGGCGGGAACAGTTCTTCCTCGGTCACGTACGACGGGGTCCAGCTGGTGTCGCGCGCGATGTCGTACCAGTCGCTTCGTTCGAGCATCGTCATCGTCGGGTCCCTTCAGGACAGCTTCACGTTGAGGACATGGATGTTGGTGTACTCCTCGAGGCCCCAGTGCCCACATTCGACACCGAGCCCCGATTCCTTGACGCCGCCGAACGGGATGTCCGGTCCCATCGCCGGGTGGGCGTTGACGAACGCGCTGCCGACCTCCAGCCGCGCAGCGATCGCCGCCGCCCGTTCGGGGTCGGCGCTCCAGACCGATCCGCCCAGGCCGTAGCGGGTTGCATTCGCGTCGGCGAGCGCCGCCTCGAGGTCGGTGTAGCGCAGCACCGGCAGGATCGGACCGAACGCCTCCTCCTCGACGATCCGCATCCCGCGCTGCACGTCGGTCAGGATCGTGACCGGCAGGAAGTGGCCGCCGCCGCCGGGTGCATCGCCCTGGAACGCGATCCGTGCACCCTTCGCCAGCGCGTCCTCGCGCATCGCCCGCAGCTTGTCGAACTGCATCCGGTTCTGCACCGGCCCGATCTGCGACGCCTCGTCCAGGCCCGCGCCGACCTTGACCGTCCTGGCGACCTCGACGAGGGCGGCGACGATCTCGTCATGTCGCGCCGCGGGCAGGTACAGGCGCTTGAGCGACGCGCAGACCTGGCCGCAGTTGGCGAACTTCGACCAGAACAGGTCGCCGGCAGACCGTGTCGCGTCGAAATCGTCGAGCACGATGCCGGCATCGTTGCCACCGAGTTCCAGCGTGACCCGCTTCAGGTTGCCGGCGGCGGCCGCGAGGATCTTCTTGCCGGTCGCGATCGAACCGGTGAACGAGATCTTGTCGATGCCCGGGTGACGTGTCATCGCCTCGCCGATCTCGTTGCCGCCGGCGATGATGTTCAACACACCCGGCGGGAAAACGTCGAGTGCGAGTTCGGCCAGCTTCAGCGACGCCACCGGCGTGTACGGCGACGGCTTGAACACCAGCGTGTTGCCGGTCGCCAGCGGCGGCACGATCTTCCACAGGCCCGAGAGCACCGGATAGTTCCAGGGCAGGATCGCGCCGACGACACCGACCGGGCGGCGCGTCATCTCGACCCGCTGCTGCGGCGTGTCGCGCAGGCGCTCGACCTTGAACTCGATCTTCGAGAACGCATCCAGGTAGGCGAGCCCGCCGGCGATCTCCTGGCGGGCCTTGGCGATCGGCTTGCCGACCTCCAGCGTCAGCAGTCGGGCGAGCTCGTCGGTCGCGCCACGGATCCGTTCACCGAAGGCGACGATCAGCTCGCGCCGCCGTGTGAACGACGTCGCGCTCCAGCCCGCGAACGCAGCTCGCGCGGCCGCGACCGCCTCGTCGAGTTGTGCCGGCGTGCACTCGGGCACACGGACGAACGGCTCGCCGGTGGCCGGATCGATCACGTCCTGGGTCGGCACGCCGTCGACCAGGCGCCCGCCGATGATCATCCGGAACGTCGATGCAAGCGGCTGGTTCATCGCGCAGTCCTTTCCTCGGCGTTGCCGAACAGCATCTTCCAGGTCGTCGGGTCGGTCGGGTCGGGCGAGCGGAATGCACGGTCGGTGCCGGGGCGCACCGGCCTGGCCTTCGCGCTCGCGCGGCGCGCGATGGTGTCGCTCCAGGCGACGACCCGCGGGTACTCGGGGAGCTCGATGCCGTGGCCGCGGGCGACCCGGACCCAGGGAAAGATCGCGATGTCGGCGATCGAGAACGAACCGGCGACGTATTCGCCCTCGGCCAGCCGGGTATCGAGCACCCGATACAGCCGACGAGCCTCGGCGACGAAACGCTGGCGTGCATAGTCGGCATCGATGCCGCGCTGGCTCGCGTAGCTGACGAAGTGGGTCGCCTGGCCGACCGCGGGACCGAAACTCGAGGTCTGCCAGAACAGCCACTTCAGCACCTCGATGCGTTCGCGCGGTCCCTCGCCGAGCAACAGACCGGTGCGCTCGGCGAGATGGAGCAGGATCGCGCCCGATTCGAACAGCGCGATCGGCCGGCCGTCCGGACCCTCGTCGTCGACCAGTGCGGGGATCCGTCCGTTCGGTGAC
Organism: uncultured Burkholderiales bacterium; assembly: GCA_902826305.1. Classification (GTDB taxonomy): domain Bacteria; phylum Pseudomonadota; class Gammaproteobacteria; order Burkholderiales; family Burkholderiaceae_E; genus CADEEH01. Next base: position 555 of record CADEEH010000013.1, on the reverse strand, counting down.
ACCGCCTGGAACGCGGGCTCGTGCTGCTCGCCCGCTTCCAGGTCGACCCACCGCAGCCGATACGGTAATCCCACCTCGACGAGTGTCATCAACGCCTTGCGCCCGTTCGGCGTCGCCGCGTAGTACAGATCGAGCATCACCCGGGTCCCGTCAGATGCCGAAACGTTCCTTCATCCGGCCCATGTACCCGGTCAGGTTCTGCTTGGACTTCACGTAGTCCTTGGTGTCGAACGTGAACGGCGTGTCGGCGGTGTGGCGCAGGATCGACAGCACCGCGGCATCGATCCAGCGCGGCTTGCCGCCCATGAAGTACGCCTTGTCGCCGAGGAAGTTCGACAACGCATCGACGTCCTCGCGTGCGCGCGCATAGAGCTGGTCCGCGCTCATCCGGCCCCATCCGCCCTGCATGAATTCGAGCAGGATCCGGTGCCGGAAGTCGTCGCCGAACGCGCGCAGCGGCGGCGGCACGTCGTCGGTGCCGGCGATGATGCGCAGGTACTTCTCCCAGTTGGCGGTCTCGCGCCAGCGGGGCTGGATCACCGCGGTCCAGTACAG